>NZ_SMRQ01000012.1 GCF_004359965.1 Cognatilysobacter segetis
CGCCGGCCACGCCGCGCCCGGAACGGACGCCGCGCCCGCCGCGCCATGATCCGCGCCCCGCGCGCGCATCGGGCGAGGCGCCGGCCGCCGCGGCGTCGCAGGCCGCGAAGCCGGGGCTGCTCGGTCGCGTCGCACGCGGGCTGAAGTCGCTGATCACGCGCGCGCCGCGCAGCCAGCACTGACGTCGTCCCGCCGCGCATGCGGCACGGGCTCCGAACGGGCGATCGCATGCGGTCGCCCGTTTTCGTTTCCGGCGGTAGAACGGCGCGTGCCGGCATCGCAGTGCCTGCCGCTGCGCCACCTGAGGATTCGGCGGCGCAGGGCGCGCCAGTCGACGCGGCCCATCTGCGATACTCCGCGGCATGACCCTCCTGCGTTTCGACAGCGTCGGCAAGCGCTACGCCTCCGGTCGCGATGCGCTCGCCGACGTCAGCTTCGAGGTCGCGCCCGGCGAGATGCTCTTCGTCACCGGCCACTCCGGCGCGGGCAAGAGCACGCTCCTGCGCCTCATCCACCTCACCGAGCGCGCCACGCGCGGCACCGTGGTGTTCGCCGACCGCAACCTCGGCAAGCTGCGCGGCCGTCGCGTCGCGCTGCACCGCCGCGAGGTCGGCGTGGTGTTCCAGGACCACCGCCTGCTCGCCGACCGCAGCGTCGGCGACAACGTCGCGCTGCCGCTGCGGCTGCGCGGCATGCACCGCGTCGAGATCGCCAAGCGCGTACGCTCCACGCTCGACAAGGTGGGACTGGCCGATCGCGAGAAGTCGCTGCCGCGCCAGCTCAGCGCGGGCGAACAGCAGCGCGTGGGCATCGCGCGCGCGATCGTCGCCGAGCCTAGGCTGCTGCTCGCCGACGAGCCAACCGGCAACCTCGACCCCGCGCTGTCCACCGAGATCATGGCGCTGCTCGAATCGCTCGCGCTGCGCGGCACGTCGGTGCTGGTGGCGAGCCACGACCTCGCGCTGGTGCGGCGCATGCGCAAGCGCGTGCTGGTGCTCGACCACGGCAAGCTCGTGGACGACATCGCGCCCGGAGACCTCGCCGAATGAGCACGAAAGCCCGGCGCAACGACGTGGTGCGCACGCGCTCGCGCTTCGGCGCCTGGGTCGACCACCACGTGCACAGCCTGGTCGCGAGCCTGCGCCGCATGGCGCGCAAGCCTTGGGCGACCGGCCTCACCGTCGGCGTCATGGCGATCGCGTTCGCGCTGCCGCTCGGCCTGTGGGCGGTGCTGTCGAACCTCTCGCAGTTCACCGGCGACGTGCAGCAGTCGCGGCAGGTCAGCGCCTACCTGAAGCCCGGAACGCCGCTGGATCGCGCGCAGGCGCTGGCCGCCGAGGTGCGCACGCGCGCGGACGTCGCGGCGGTGCAGGTGCGCAGCGCCGACGAAGGCTTGAAAGAGCTGCGCGAGCAGGGCGGACTCGGCGATGCCGCGGCGGCGCTCGGCGAGAACCCGTTGCCGCATCTCTTGCGGGTCACGCCGCGCGGCGACGACGCGGTCGTCGCCAGCGCGCTGCAGTCGCTGCCCGACGTCGACGTGGTGCAGCAGGACGCCGCATGGCGCCAGCGGCTGGATCGCTGGCTCACGCTGGGCGAGCGCATCGCCTGGGTGCTGGCGGTGCTGCTCGGCTTGGGGGCGCTGCTCGTCGTCGGCAATACGGTGCGGCTGGACATCCAGTCGCGGCGCGACGAGATCGAGGTGCTGCAACTGCTCGGCGCGACCGACGGCTTCGTGCGGCGACCCTTCCTGTACCTGGGCGCGTGCTACGGCGTGCTGTCCGGCCTGATCGCGCTGGCGCTGCTCACCGGCGCCGAGATCGCGCTGCACGATCCGATCGTCCATCTCGCGCAGTCCTACGGCAGCGCGTTCCGCCTGCAGGGCTTCGACCCGATCCGGGCCGCCGTCGCAGTTCTGGGCGCCGGCCTGCTCGGCTGGCTTGGCGCAGGGCTGGTGACCGGTCACTATCTGAGGCAGACCCGCTCGACCGGCGAATGACGTGAGCACGGAGCACCAGGACCTTCGCCATCTGCCGGCCACGCCGGCGCGCATCATGGTCGTCGACGGCAGCAAGCTGGTGCGCAAGCTCATCGCGGACGTGCTGGTGCGCGAAGTGCCGGGCGTCGAGGTGGTGGCCTGCGAGAGCGTGGCGCAGGCGCGCGAGGCGCTGGCGAACGGCCCGGTCGACCTCGTTACCACCGCGATCGGCCTGCCCGACGGCGACGGCATCGCGCTGGCGCATACGGTGCGCGAGGCCGCGGGGCAGAAGTACGTGCCGATCATCGTCGTCTCCGGCGATGCGCAGTCGCACCTCGAATCGCGTGCGTTCACCGAGGACGTCACCGACTACTTCGACAAGGGCCTCGGCCACGCGGCGCTCGCCGCCTTCATCCGCGGCTACGTGCATCCCGAGCCGATCCCCGGCGCGCGCGTGCTGTACGTCGAGGACAGCAAGGTCGTCGCGGTGGCGACCAAGCGCATGCTCGAGCGCCATGGCCTGAAGGTGCTGCACTTCATCGGCGTCGAGGAAGCGCTCGCGCATTTCGAGCAGCAGCGCGGCGAGGAGGACATCGGCGCGGACCTCGTGCTCACCGACGTCTACCTGAAGGGCGAACTCAGCGGCCACGACCTGCTCGGCCGCCTGCGCGTGCAGTTCGGTTACGGCAAGCGCCGCCTGCCGATCCTGGTGATGACCGGCGACGCGAACCCGCAGAACCAGAGCGAGCTGCTGCGGGCGGGCGCCAACGACCTCGTGCTCAAGCCGATCGAGGAACGCCTGCTGGTGACCAAGACGCTGTTCCAGCTGCGCCTCTCGCGCCTGCCGGTCGAAGCCTGACGCATTCGTTGCGCCGTGTCGGGCGATTCCCGACGATAGGGCGATGACCGCGACCGATACCGTCAAGCTCGAGGCCGGCTGGAAAGCCCGCGTCGGCGAGTACCTGCTGCGAAACGACATGCAGCAGCTCGCTGCGTTACTTCGCGAGCGCAAGCGCGCGGGCGCGCAGGTCTTCCCGCCGGGCCCGGAGATCTTCAACGCCTTCGACGCGACGCCGTTCGACGACACGCGGGTGGTGATCCTCGGCCAGGATCCCTACCACGGGCCGGGGCAGGCGCACGGGCTCGCGTTCTCGGTGCGGCCCGGCGTGCCGATCCCGCCGTCGCTGCTCAACATCTTCGCCGAGCTGCAGCGCGACCTCGGCATCCCGAAGCCCGACCACGGCTGCCTGCTGCCCTGGGCCTGGCAGGGCGTGCTGCTGCTCAACGCGGTGCTTACCGTCGAGGCCGGCCGCGCCGGCGCGCACCAGGGCAAGGGCTGGGAAGGCTTCACCGACCACGTGGTCGACGTGCTCAACGCCGAGCGCGAGGGCCTCGTGTTCCTGCTCTGGGGCAGCTATGCGCAGGCCAAGGGCAAGCGCATCGACACCGCCAGGCACCGCGTGCTGAAGGCGCCGCATCCGTCGCCGCTGTCGGCGCACCGCGGTTTCATCGGCTGCGGGCATTTCTCGGCCGCCAACCAGTACCTCGCGCGCCGTGGCGGCCGGCCGATCGACTGGTCGCTGCCGCCGGCCGCGCTGCTGCCGCCCGTCTAGGCGGCTGTAATCGTATACAGCGCGTCCTTCATGGCCGGCGCCGTACGCTTCGGAGTCCAGTCGACGCGATACGCCATGAGTCCCACGCCCGCTTCGCTCCTGACCATCTTCGGCGCCACCGGCGATCTTGCGCAGCGCATGCTGCTGCCCTCGCTCTACGGCCTGCATCGCGACCGGCTGCTGCCCGACGGCCTGCGCATCCTCGGCACCGCGCGCAGCGAGCTCGACGACGCCGGCTTCCGCGAGAGCGTGGCCGAGGCGATCGGTCGCTTCGTTCCCGACGCCGATCGCGACGATGCGGTCGTGCGCGACCTGCTCGAGCGCGTCGCCTACGCGCCCGCCACGCTCGGCGACGAGGCGTCGTTCGCGCGCCTCGGCGAACGCGTGCGCGAGCTGCGCGGCAGCGGCGACGCGGTCTACCACCTCTCCACCGCGCCGAAGTTCTACGGCGAGATCTGCCGCACGCTGGGCGCGATGGACCTCGCCGGTGCAGGCACGCGCGTGATGCTGGAGAAGCCGATCGGCCACGACCTCGCGAGCGCCAACGCGATCAACGACAGCGTGGCGGCCGTGTTCAACGAGGCGCGCATCTTCCGCGTCGACCACTACCTCGGCAAGGAAGGCGTGCAGAACCTGCTCGCGCTGCGCTTCGGCAACGCGATGTTCGAGCCGCTGTGGAACGCGCGGCACATCCAGCAGGTGCAGATCACCGTCGCCGAAACCGTGGGCGTGGAGGGCCGCGGCGACTACTACGACGACTACGGCGCGATGCGCGACATGCTGCAGAACCACCTGCTGCAGCTGCTGTGCCTGGTGGCGATGGAGCCGCCGTCGCATTTCGATCCGTCGGCGGTGCGCAACGAGAAGATCAAGGTGCTGCGCTCGCTGCGGCCGATCGGGCGCGCGGAGGTGGCCAGCGAAACCGTCGCGGGCCAGTACACGGCGGGCGCGATCGACGGGCGCGCCGTGCCCGGCTACCTTGACGAGCTCGGGCGCCCGAGCCGCACGGAAACCTTTGTCGCGATCCGCGCGCAGGTCGACAACTGGCGCTGGGCCGGCGTGCCGTTCTACCTGCGCACCGGCAAGCGGATGCCGCGCCGCTCCACCGAGATCTACGTGCAGCTGCGGCAGGTGCCGCATTCGATCTTCGGCGCCGCGCCGCAGCCGAACGCGCTGGTGATCCGCCTGCAGCCGGACGAGCGCATCGAGCTGCAGCTGATGAGCAAGACGCCCGGCCTCGACCGCGGCGGCCTGCAGCTCTCGCCCGTCGCGCTCGACCTCGACATGCACGAGGAGTTCGCCAGCGTGCGGCGCCGCCTCGCCTACGAGCGGCTCTACCTCGACGCGCTGGAAGGCAACGGCACGCTGTTCGTTCGCCGCGACGAGACCGAGGCCGCATGGCAGTGGGTCGACGCGATCGAGGAGGGCTGGCGCGCGGCGGGTCTCGCGCCGAAAGCCTATCCGGCGGGTACGTGGGGCCCCAGCGCGGCGGTCTCGCTGATCGACCGCAACGGCCACGCCTGGCGGGAGTGAGGCATGGCGCGGATCGACCACACGTATGCCGACGGCGAAGCGCTTGCCGTCGCGCTCGCGCATGAGCTGGCCACGGCGGTCGATGCGGCGCTCGCGCAGCGTCGCACCGCGCTGCTCGCACTCGCCGGCGGCCGCACGCCGTTGCCCGCGTACCGCGCGCTGGCCGCGCGCTGGCGCGAGCGCGACGATGCCGCGCGCATCGTGCTGATGCCAACCGACGACCGCTGCGTGCCGCACGACCACCCGAGCTCCAACGTGGGCGAGCTGCGCGCGATCTTCAAGGACACCGACGTGCGCATCGAGGCACTGACCGTCGCCAACGGCGATCCGGCGCGCTCGGAGCGCTATGCACGCGCGATGCTGGCCGACCATCGCGGCGAATTCGACGCGGTGGTGCTCGGCATGGGGCAGGACGCGCACACCGCGTCGTTGTTCCCGGGCGCGGCGCAGCTCGCCATGGCGCTCGATCCCGCCACCGACGTCGAGGCGCTGCGCGTCGATCCCGATCCGTTGCCGCCCGAGGCGCCGTTTCCCCGCATCTCGCTCACCGCCGCGCGCCTGCGACGCGCGCGCGTGCTGCACCTGGCCGTCACCGGCGAGGCCAAGCGCGCCGTGCTCGCGCGGGCCATCGACGATGCGGACGCGATGTCGCGCCCGATCGCGGCGCTGCTGCATGCGCCCGGCGCGGCGGTGCACGTCCACTGGAGTCCCTGATGTCCCTGCATCCCGTCGTCGAACGCGTCACCGGTCGCATCCGCGAGAAGAGCGCGAAGCGTCGCGGCGAATACCTCGCGCGCATGGCCTCGATGCGCCACGACGGCCCTGCGCGCCGTGCGCTCGGCTGCGGCAACCTCGCGCACGGCTTCGCGGCGGCGGGCGAGGACAAGCCGTTCCTGCGCGGGCAGGTCGGCCCGAACATCGGCATCGTCACCAGCTACAACGACATGCTCTCCGCGCACCAGCCGTTCGAGACGTTTCCGACGCTGATCCGCGCCATCGCGCGCGCCAACGGCGGCAGCGCGCAGGTGGCGGGCGGCGTGCCGGCGATGTGCGACGGCATCACCCAGGGCCGCTTCGGCATGGAGCTGTCGCTGTTCTCGCGCGACACGATCGCGCTCGGCACCGCGATCGCGCTCAGCCACGACATGTTCGACGGCATGCTGCTGCTCGGCATCTGCGACAAGATCGTGCCCGGCCTGCTGATCGGCGCGCTGAGCTGGGGCCACCTGCCGTGCATCCTCGTGCCCGCGGGGCCCATGCCGTCGGGCATCCCGAACAAGGAAAAGGCGCGCATCCGCCAGCTGCATGCGGAAGGCAAGGTCGGCTACGACGAGCTGCTGGAAGCCGAGGCGGCCTCGTACCACGCACCCGGCACCTGCACGTTCTACGGCACGGCCAATTCCAACCAGATGCTGATGGAAGTGATGGGCCTGCACATGCCAGGCACGGCCTTCGTCAACCCGGGCACGTCGCTGCGCGACGCGCTGACCGTCGCGGCGACCGAGCGCGTGCTGCGGATCACCGCGCTCGGCGATGCGTACACGCCGCTGTGCGACGTCGTCGACGAACGCTCGATCGTCAATGCGATGGTCGGCCTCGCGGCGACCGGCGGCTCGACCAACCATGCGATCCATCTCGTCGCAATCGCGCGCGCCGCCGGCATCGTGATCGACTGGGACGATCTCGACGAGCTCTCGCGCGTCACGCCGTTGCTGGCGCGCGTGTATCCGAACGGCAGCGCCGACGTGAACCATTTCGAGGCCGCTGGCGGCGTGGGCTTCGTGATCCGCGAGCTGCTCGATGCGGGACTGCTGCACGAGGACGTGCGCTGCGTGCACGGCGGCAGCCTGCGCGACCAGGCGAAACAGCCCTATCTCGATGGCACCGCGCTGAAGTGGGCGGAAGCGCCCGCGCAGTCGCGCGATGCGTCCGTGGTGCGCCCGGCGAGCGAGCCGTTCGACAGCGAGGGCGGCCTGCGCCGCTTGCAGGGCAACCTCGGCCGCGCGGTGGTCAAGGTATCGGCCGTCGCGCCGGAGCATCGCGTCATCGAGGCCCCGGTGCAGGTGTTCGAGGCGCAGGAAGCGTTGCTCGATGCGTTCCGCGCCGGCCTGCTCGAGGGCGACTTCATCGCCGTGGTGCGCGGGCAGGGCCCGAAGGCCAACGGCATGCCGGAGCTGCACAAGCTCACGCCGACCTTGTCGGTGCTGCAGGACCGCGGCCAGAAGGTCGCGCTGCTGACCGACGGCCGCATGTCCGGCGCGTCGGGCAAGGTGCTGGCGGCGATCCATCTCACGCCGGAGGCCGCGAACGACGGCCCGATCGCGCGCCTGCAGCCCGGCGACGTCGTGCGCATCGATTCGGATGCCGGCACGATCGACGTGCGTGTCGACGCCGCCGAATTCGCCGCGCGCGAGCCCCATCGCACCGACCTGTCCGCGAACCGCACCGGCATGGGTCGCGAGCTGTTCGCGCTCATGCGCCACGAGGTCGGCAGCGCGGAGGAGGGCGCCTGCGCGCTGCTCGACGCGAGCGACCGGGAACTCTCCGCATGACCCTTGGCCTGATCGCCGACATCGGCGGCACCAACGCGCGCTTCGCGCTGACCGACCTCGACGCGCCGCAGGCCGCGCTGCGTGATGTCACGCCGTTGCGTTGCGCGGATTTCGCCAGCCTGCAGCACGCCTGCGAGCATTACCTGCAATCGGTCGGGGCCCAGCCCACGCGCGCGGCGATCGCCGTGGCGTCGCCGGTGAGCACCGACGAGATCCGCCTGACCAATCGCGCCTGGTCCTTCAGCCGCAGCGAACTCGAACAGGCGCTCGGTCTCGAACGCCTGCTGATGCTCAACGATTTCGGCGCGGTCGCGTGGGCGGTGCCGGCGCTTGGCGACGCCGACGTCGTGCATCTCTACGGCCCGTCGTCGCGGCCGCCCGCATCGCCGGTCACCGTGATCGGCCCAGGCACGGGGCTCGGCGTCGCGCTGCTGGTCGGCGACGACGCGCGCGGCTGGCACGTGATCGAGACCGAGGGCGGCCACGCGACGTTCGCGCCGGTCATCGAGGAGGATCGCCTGATCGCGCGCTGGCTCGATTCGCTGCACGGGCGCACGTCGAACGAACGCGTGCTCTGCGGCACGGGGCTGGCGCAGATCGACGCAGTGATGCGCGATCCCGATCGTCCTGCCGGGCAGGCGCCGGTACTGCGCGACCCCGCGGACGTGGTGCGCCTCGCGCTCGAAGGCCATGACGTCGCCGCGCGCCGCGCGCTCGCGCGCTTCTGCGCGATCCTCGGTGCGGTCTGCGGCGATGCGGCGCTGATCCATGGCGCGCGCAGCGTGGTGATCGCCGGCGGGATCGTGCCGCGCTTCGTACCGTTCCTGCGCGCGAGCGCGTTCCGCGAGCGCTTCCTCGCCAAGGGGCGCTTCGCCGCGTACCTCGAGAACGTCGCCGTCGACGTCATCGTCCATCCGCAGCCCGGCCTGCTCGGCGCCGCCGTCGCGCTGCGCGCTTCCACGGAGACCGCCCGATGATCTGGACCCCCGAAACGCGCGCCGCGCGCGTCGATTCGATCCTGGCGCAGGCGCCGGTGCTGCCGGTGCTCGCCATCGAGGACTGCGACGACGCCGTGCCGCTGGCGCGTGCGCTGGTCGACGCCGGCCTGCCGGTGCTCGAGGTGACGCTGCGCACGCCCTGCGCGCTCGATGCGATGCGCGCGATCGTCAACGAGGTGCCGGGCGCGCTGGTCGGCGCCGGCACGATGCTGCGCAAGGAGGATTTCCTCGCCGTCGAGTCCACCGGCGCCGTGTTCGGCATCGCACCCGGCACCACCGCGGCGCTGTACGAAGCCGCCGAACTCACCGCGCTCGCGTTCATCCCCGCGGTCGCCACGGCGAGCGAGCTGATGCTCGGCATGGAGCACGGCTACCGGCGCTTCAAGTTCTTCCCGGCCGAAGCCGCGGGCGGCACGGTCGCGCTGCGCGCGTTCGCCGGCCCGTTCGCGGACGTGCGCTTCTGCCCCACCGGCGGCATCGACGCCGCCAAGGCACCGGCCTACCTCGCGCTGAAGAACGTCGCGACGGTGGGCGGTTCGTGGATGGTGCCGCCCGCGCAGCTGGCCGCGCGCGACTGGGACGGCATCGCCCGCCTCGCGCGCGAGGCGGCGTCGCTGCGAGCGGGCTGAGCGGCCCGCGACGCCGCTAGCGTCGCGGCCGCGAACCCGCGCGCAGGGCGCGGGCGAGCGCGAACGCACCGATCGCGAGAAGCGTCAGCGCCACCAGCGTCACCGGGGCGTGGTCGAGGGCGAAGTCGAGGATCATCGGGAGGCAGCTTACGTCGTCGCCGCGCCCCGGCGCGAGACGGCGTCCGCGTCCCGGCGACGCCGCCGCCTTGGCAGGGCGACGGGTTCGCCCGGATTCAGGCGGCGTCCACCGCGGTCGCGGCGATCGGCGCGCGCCGCATCAACCGGCTGCCGACCAGCGCGAACGCGATCGTCGACAGCAGCGTGACGAACATCAGGTGCAGGTAGTGCAGCGGTGTCCACACGAACGTGAACACCGCGTACAGCGCCACGCCGAACAGTAGCGCCCAGCGCACCGCGCGTGCGTTCACCCCGTCGAAGAAGATCGCGACGATGAAGGCGGCGAGCACCGGCATCGAGTAGAGCCCGTTGAGCTGCTGCAGCGTGGCGATGATGCTCTTGGACTGCGTGTACAGCGGCACGATCGCCAGCGAGACCGCGGTGAACGCGATCGTCGCCCAGCGGCCGAGACGCTTCGCGTCGGCCTTGGGGTTCACCAGCGCGAGATGCACGTCCACCGTGTAAAGCGCGGCGGCGGAGTTCAGCGCCGCGCTGTAGCTCGACAGCACCGCGCCGGTGATGGCCGCCGCGAACGCGCCCGACATCCACGAGGGCAGCACGTGGCTGACGAGCCGGCCGTAGGCATCGTCGTCGACGTCGCCGAACAGCTTGAAGGCGATCAGCCCTGGCAGCACCACGATCGCCGGCGTCAGCAGCTTGAAGAACGCCGCGGCGTAGATACCCTTCTGCGCCTCGCGCACCGTCGGCGCGGCGAGCGCACGCTGCGCGATCACCATGTTCGTGCCCCAGTAGAACAGGTGCGCGAACAGCATGCCGGTGAGCAGCGTCGGCCACGGGATGTCCGAGTCGGGCGCGCCGAGCAGGGTCAGCCGGTCGGTCGGCAGGCCGGACAGATCCCAGCCGATCGCATTCATCGCGAACACCGTGACGAGGATGCCCATCACCAGAAGCACCACGCCCATGTAGGTGTCGGACACCGCGATCGCGCGCAGGCCGCCGATCGCCGCGTAGGCGAGGCCGCCGATCGCGAACAGCACCGCGAGCGTGAGCAGCGACAGGTCCGGCTGGAACATCGACTGCATGAACTTCGCGCCGGTGTAGAGCACCATCGGCAGCAGGATGAAGGTGTAGCCGAGCAGGAACAGCAGCGACACCGCGCGGCGGATGCCGGGATCGCCCAGACGGCGCTCGAGCAGCTCGGTCGTGGTGGTGCACTTGTAGCGGTAGTACATCGGCACCAGTACCTGCGCCAGCACGATCAGGCCCGCGGCGGCGCCGAATTCCCACCAGGCCACCAGCATCGACTGCGCGCCGTTCATCCCGACGATCTGCTCGGCCGAGATGTTGGTCAGCAGCAGGCTGCCGGCGATGAAGGGCCAGGTCAGCGAGCCGCCGGCGAGGAAGTAGTCGCGGCCGCGGTCCGCGGCGTGGCGCTCACGGCGGCAACGCCACCACGTGGCGAGCGCGACCAGCGCGGTAAGCGCGATGAACACGGCGATCTGCACGGCATTGGACGACATCGGGAACCTCGTCGGGACATCGGAAAACAAAAAGGCCCCTGCCGGCGGAGAGAACCGGCAGGGGCCCGAGGGGTGCGGCTAGGACGGGATCAGAACTTGTAGCTGACGCCGACCAGGTAGGTGCGGCCCCACTCGATGTTCTCGAGCGGGCGGTCCTTGGTGCCGGCGTAGGTGCGGTACGACTCGTTGGTCAGGTTGTTGGCCTGGAACAGCAGGCTCAGGCCCTTGAGGCTGCTCGCATCGCCGAACGTGTAGCTGACCTGCGCGTCGGTGATGTTCTCGCCGACCACGTAGCGCAGCGTGCGGTTGCCGTTGAAGTTGCCGATCTCGCCGATGAAGTCCGAGCGGCGGCGCTGGTTCACGCGCGCCTCGAAGCCGGCCTTCTCGTAGTACGCAGTAAAGTTGTAGACGCGCTTGGACAGGCCGGGCAGGGCGATCGGCGCGCTGCCGACGCTGCTGACGTTCGAGTCGTCCGGCGGGATCGTGATGTTGCTGTCGTTGTACGTGGCGCTGGCGACGATGCCGAAGCCGTCGAGCACCGGCGTGAACATGTTCAGCGGCAGCGACGCGGTGAGCTCGACGCCCTGCATCTTGCCGCCCTTGCCGTTGAACGGCGCGGTGAACGTGCCGGTCGACTGCGGCGTCGTGCCGCCCGGCGGCACCACGTAGCCCTGCAGCAGGTCGGAGAAGTCGTAGCCGTCGCGCTTCTGCGAATAGATGTAGGTGGTGAGGTCCTTGTAGAAGTACGCCGCCGCCACGTAGGCCTTGGTGCCGAAGTACTTCTCGTAGGAGATGTCGAACGCGTTGGCCTTCCACGGATCGAGCTCGGGGTTGCCGCCGCTCGCGCCCGGCACCGCCGGCGTCTTGGTCTGGTCGACGCCGAAGTCACGCGAGGCGCGCAGCTCGTCGACGCGCGGGCGCGCGACCTGCTTGGCCAGCGCCACGCGCACCGTCTGGTCGGCCGGCAGCGAGAACGCGAGGTTCAGGCTCGGCAGCACGTCGGGGTAGGTCTTGCCGCGGGTGTACGAGACGATCTGCTGGCCCGCCGGGCGGGTGCCGTCGAACACGTTGCCGGTCGACGACTGGTCGACGTGCTGCACCTGCACGCCCACGTTGCCGCGCACCGGGACGCTGCCCCACTGCGTGTCGATGTTGGCCTTGGCGAACGTGGTGGTGATCTTCTCGTTGACCGTCCACGCCTTGGCGACGAGGTAGCCGGCGGCGGTCTCGCTCGGGTCGAAGGTCATGAAGCGGCTGACCACGCCGGGCACGTTCCAGGTCGGGATCAGGCCGACGCCCGCGAAGCCGAGGTCGACCAGGCCGTACTGCAGGTCCGCCGGGATCGTGGTGACGCCCTGCGGGCCGAGCAGCGTCGAGGCCTCGGGCTGGTGCTTTTCCTTCTCGCGGTCGGCGTAGTTCACGCCGACGTCGAAGTCGGCGATCCACGACGACAGGCCTGCCGGCGCCGGGATGTTCGCCGCGAGACGGTAGCTCTTCAGCTCGTCGCGACCGCGCGGCACCTTGCCGTAGCCCGAGCCGTAGATCGTGTTGCTGAGCAGCAGCTTGGTCGGGTCGGAGTAGTCGAGGTGCGGGTTGATCTGCGAGAAGTCGTTGCTGCTGTACTGCAGGTTGAGCGTGTCCAGGTTGCCCGGGGCCAGCTGCAGGTTGTTCTCGAGGCTGAGCTCGTTGCGCTTGGCCTTCGACCAGCTGACGTCGGCGACCAGCTTCACCGCGCCGACGTTGAAGCGGTTGTTCCAGCCGAACGCGTCGATCTTGTCCTTGCGGTCGTTGTACATGCCGCGCACCAGCGGGTACACGTTGGCCGCGGTGCCGCCGGTGAACGTGCCGTTGCCGTTGACCTGCGCGCCCGTGACGACCAGCGGCACGTACGGATTGGTGCCGTTGTAGCCGCTGAGGTTCACCTCGAACTGGTTGGCGGTGTCTTCCTGGCGCGATTCCGAATGGAACACGTCCACGGTGCTGGTCCAGCTCGCGTTCGGACGGAACTCGAGCGTGCCCATCACGCCGTCACGCTTGATGTAGCCCGTGCGGCGCAGCGCCTTGATGCCGTCGGAGTAGTACGTGCCCGCCGGCACGCCCGGGCGCCAGCCGGTGCCGAGCTGCTGCCACGGCTCGTACAGGCCGACCTGGTTCTCCTGGATCGGCGTGTCCGAATGCGAGTAGCCCAGCGACAGGCCAATCGTGCGGTCCGCGAACTGGTCGATGTAGGCCGCGTTGAAGCGGTTGCCGAATGCGTCCTGGTTCGACGCCGCGCCCAGCGAGTTGTGCTGGCCCCGCGCGCTCACCGCGATCACGCGGTCCTGGAAGTTGAGCGGGCGCACCGTCTGCATGTCGATCGTGCCCGACAGGCCCTGGCCGACCAGCCCCGCGTCCGGCGTCTTGTACACAGTCACGCCGCTGAGCAGCTCGGACGGGTACTGGTCGAACTCGACGCTGCGGTTGTCGCCCGTGCTGACGAGCTCGCGGCCGTTGAGCAGCGACGTCGAGAAGTCGGGCGACAGGCCGCGCACGCTGATCACCTGCGCACGGCCGGCGACGCGCTGCGCCGCCAGGCCCGGCAGGCGCGCGATGGACTCGGCGATGCTGATGTCGGGCAGCTTGCCGATGTCTTCGGCGGAGACCGCCTCGACGATCGACGTCGAATTCTTCTTGGTGTCGATGGAGCGCTCGATGCCGCGGCGGATGCCCTTCACCACGACGCTGTCGAGCTGGTCGGCGTCGGACTTCGGCTTGGCCGACGTCGCCGTCTGCGCCTGCGCGCCGGCTGCCGCCATCATCGCCGCCGAGGCGAGCGCGACGCTGAGCAGGTTGCGTTTCAGATTCATCCCCTGGTACTCCCGAACTGTGATTTGGCGATGGGACCGGCGATCGCATGACGCGGGCCCCGGGCCGCTGCGGCGGCCGTTCCACCGAGCTGCGGCGATGGTAGAGGGCGGCCTCCCTGCACAAATCGCGCTGCAAACGTATTCATGGCCGGACCGTGACGGCGCCCGCCCGCGCGGACGCGCACCTGCCGTCGCGGCACGTGGGACGGTTGCGTTGGCGGCTCGCGCAAGGGCGCGACCGCGTATCGCGCACGCGCTGGCGCCGGATCAGCGCCCGCGTGGGTACGCCCAGCGCAGGAAGGCCGGCAGCACGCGGCCCCAGCTCGACTGCCGATGGATGCCGCCGGGCAACACGTACAGCGCGACGTCGCCGTGGCCCGGCTGCACGCGCCCGTCGGCGTCGATGCGATAGCCGAGCGCGCGCAGGCCCGGTGCGCCGGCGTGGCCGTCGACCAGCTCGCGCACGTCGTCGAGCGCGTCGTTGACGCCGTCGCCGTCGCGATCGTCCCGCTCCTCGTCGGTGCCCACGGCGAGGAACAGCCGGAGCGACGGTGGGGCCGCGTGCGTCAGCTTCGAATGCGCGATGCGCGTGCGTGCGATCGCGTCGGCGTCGTCGCGCTCGGTCGACAACCAGAACGACGGGGAGAACGCACCCGCGCCGCCTAAGACGTCCGGGTACTGCCACGCGACATCGAAGGCATGCGCGCCGCCCAGCGACCAGCCCAGCAGCGTGCGCGAGGCCGGCGTGCGGCGCACCGGCCAGCGCGCCTGGATGCGCGGCACCAGTACGTCGACCAGCCAGGCCGAGTACGCCTGCGCGCGTGCGCCGACGTCGCCGTAGCGCGTCGGCGCGATCACCGGCCGGCCGTTCGCGCGGTCGGAAAAACCGTAGGCGCCCATGCGGTCGGGCGGCGCGTCGATCGCGACCACGACCGGCGCGCGGATCTCGCCGCGGGCGTCGAGCGCCGCGACGGTCTCGAACAGCGCGGTGGCCTCGGCATCCTGGCCGTCGTTCACGTACAGCGTGTCGCAGCGCGCGCGGGCGTCGAGGCACCGGGGCGGCACCGCCACGCGCACGCGCAGCGGCGCATCGGCCACGCCGGGAGCCGGGACGTGCAGCGTCCGGATGCGCGGTGCCGCGGGTGCGGCGGTAGCCGCCAGGAGAAGCGCCAGCGCGACGGCCGCCACCGCGTGCCGCTGCACATCGTGTTGCCCCGTGCCGCCTACAATCGTCGCCATGGAATACGAGCTCGTCATCAAGTTCTATCGCAAATCATTGCCCGACGAGGCCTTCCTGGCCACGCTGGAGGACGAGCTGCGGCCGGTGATCGGCGCCGCGCGCACCGACGGCTACGACGTGCGCCCCAAGGACATCAACCTGTTCGTGCAGACGGACGATCCGCGCGTGACCTTCCGCAAGGTGAAGTCGGTGCTCGACGCCAAGGGCATCGAGCGCGGCGTGTCGGCCGCGTACCGGCTGGCCGGCGGCGCGCAGTTCACGTCGGTGTACCCGCCGCGGCCGATGCGCAAGTTCAGCCTGGACTGACCCGCCCGTCATTCCAGCGCGCGAAGGCGGATCGCCGCGCCGCCGCCCGGCGCCAGCTTCAGCGACAGCAAGTCGCCACGCTTCACGCGCCGGCGTTCCACCACGAATGCGAACGGCTTCGTCTTCCAGTCCGCACCGTCGCCGTCGCGGTAGACCTGCGCTTCGTAGGTGCGCCCGGCGTCGAGGAAGTCGAGCGGCAGCGAAAGCGTGCGCGCGTTCTCGTCGGTGACGCTGCCGACGAACCAGTCATCGCCGCCGCGCTGCTTGCGCGCGATGGTGACGAAGTCGCCCGGCTCGCCATTGACGACGCGGGTGTCCTCCCAGTCGGTCGGCACGTCCTCGATGAAGCGCAGCGCGTCGGGGTGCTGCTCGTAGTGCTCGGGCAGGTCGGCGGCCATCTGCACCGGCGAGTAGATCACCACGTAGTTGGCGAGCTGCTTGGCGAGCGTGCTCTGGATCGGCTGGCCGCCGCGGCCCTTCAGGCTGACCACGCCCGGGGTGAAGTCCATCGGGCCGGCGAGCAGGCGCGTGAACACCAGGTTCGCCTCGTGCTCCGGCGGGTTCGGCGGGTGGCCCCAGGCGTTGTATTCCATGCCGCGCGCGCCCTCGCGCGAGATCCAGTTCGGGTAGGTGCGGCGCAGGCCGGTGTCCTTGATCGGCTCGTGGTCGACCATCGCGACATGGCGCTTCGCCGCCTCCTGCACGACGCGCAGCTGGTGGTTCGCGCGCCACTGGCCGTCATGCCATTCGCGCAGCACCGGGCCGCCCTCGACATCCTGCCGCTCGATCTGGCCGGCGTCGCAGACGTAGCCCGTCTTGACCACGTCGATGCCGAGCCGCGCGTCGAGATCGAGCGCCTTCGGCAGCTGGCGTTCGTAGTGGCTGACGGCGCAGCCGGTTTCGTGGTGGCCGATCAGGTGCACGCCCTTCGAGGCCGCGTATTTCGACAGCGCCTCGATGTCGAAGTCGGGCGTCGCGCGGGCGAAATCGAAGCCCCAGCCGTTCGCGAACCAGTTGCCGTCCCAGCCGGGGTTCCAGCCCTCGACCAGCACGCCGCGGAAACCGTGCTTCGCGGCGAAGTCGATATATCGCTTGGTTTCCTCGGTGTTCGCACCGTGCTTCGGACCGGTCGCCCAGGTACGGTCCTCGAGGTGCAGCGCCCACCAGACACCCACGTACTTCGCCGGCTTGAACCAGCTGACGTCGCCGAGCGTGTTGGGTTCGTTGAGGTTGAGGATCAGGCTCGACTCGACGAGGCCGCCGGCGCGATCGCTGATGGTGATCGTGCGCCACGGCGTGCTGAACGGCGCGCTCCGCCGCACCTTCCAGCCCTCGCTGCCCGGCGCGAGCTGCGCCTTCAGGCGCTGGTCCTCGACGCGCCGCAGCCACATGCCCGAATAGTCGACCAGCGCCGCCTCGTGGAACGACAGGTACGTGCCATCGGCCGTCTTCAGCGTAATCGGCGTATGCGCCTGCGACACCTCGCGCAGCGGCGTGCGGTCGTACAGGTACTCGTAACGGTTCCACTCGCCCGCCGGAATCCACCACGCGGTCGCGTCGGGCAACACGTCGAACTCGGTGAGCTCGTCGGTGATGCGCACGTCCTTCACGGACGCCTGGTCCGGGAATTCATAGCGGAAGCCGAGGCCGTCGTCGTACACGCGGAAGGTGACGTCGATCGCGCGCTTGCCGTTGATCGTCTCGGTGAAGCGCGTGCGCAGCTCGTTGTATCGATTGCGCGTGACGCGTCGTTCGCCCCAGGGCTGTTCCCAGGTCTCGTCGACGCTGCGCGTGGCCTGCGACGTGAAGGCGAGGTTGCGCTGCAGCTGCTCGGCGTCCTGGAAGAGGAAGCCCAGCCGCGACGTGCCGATCAGTGGCATGCCCTTGCGGAACACGCGGTAGCCGATGCGGCCGTCGTCGACGTCGAGTTCGACGCGCAGCACGTGGCCGGGCGATTCGACGCTGGCGACCGTGGCGGCATGCGCGGGCAGCACCGCGAGCACGAGGGGCAGGACGGCGAGGGCGGTGCGTCGGAGCAGGCTCATGGGGTCACTCGATGACGAAGACGGCGGCGCTGCGGCCGGGCACGGTGAAGCGGCCGCGCCCGTCGTGGCGGGCGTCGCGCACGCGCGCGTCGGTGCCGGCGCGCTGCACGGGATGCAGGACGTAGGGCTTCCCGGCTTCGCCGGGCAGCTCGACCACCCGTTCGCGCGCGGAGGCGTTGACCAGATACAGCAGCTCGCGGGCACCGGGCAGGCCGCTGCCATCCAGGTGGCCGACGATCAGCGCCGGATCCTGCGACGGGCCGGACGCCGGGAACGTCAGGCGGCGTTGCACCTCGGCTCCGCTGCGCAGACGCAGCAGCGGCGTGGCGGCACGCAGCGCGAGCCAGTCGCGGAAGACATCGCGCGTCCAGGCGATGTCGCGCGGCGCCGGCTTGATCGACGCATCGCGCAGCACGGGCGCGAGCAGCGGCCAGTCCTTGCCGTTGTCGGCCGCGGGCGGCAGGCCGACACCGAAGCCGTTGTCGGTGTACGTCCAGTCGAGCCGGTTGAAGGCATCGCCGGAATCGAAGCTGTTGCGGTCCAGCGACTTGCTGCGCAGCACGTCGATGCCGGCGTGGTAGTAGGCGACGCCCTGGCTCAGCGCGACGACCGCGATGCCGAGCGCCTGCACGCGCGCGCGCTCGGCGGGCGACGTTCCGCGCGGCAGGCGCAGCGCATCGACGTCGAACAGCGTGAGGTTGTCGTGGTTCTCGACGTAGTTGACGACCTCGTCCGGCTGACTGGCGTAGCCGGCCGGCGCGCCCTTGTAGTCCAGCATCGAGAGCGGCGCGGTGCGGCCGTCGGCGAACGTAGCGGTGTAGCCGCGCAGCGTGCCGGCAAGGCCCGCGCGCACCAGGTCGGCCGCCTTCATCGCCTCGGTGCGGCGTTCCGGCGCATCGACCAGCCCGTTGAGCCATCCCTGCTGCGTGAGCAGCGCCTCGCCCGAATCGCAGCAGCCGCCGCCGCGCAGCGCATCGCGCGCGCGATCGCTGTAGGTGGCGACATGCGTGCCGTCGAGCCGGCCCTGCGCGGCCTGCACGAAGCGCGCGCCGTCGGCGACTTCGCCGAAGTTCCAGCCCTCGCCGATCAGGGGGACGTCGTGGCCGACGGCCTCGCGCAGCGCGGCCTGCGCGCGTTCCATCGCCGCGCGCGGCTGGTGGCCCATCAGGTCGAAGCGGAACGAATCGATGCCGTAGTCGCGCGCCCAGGTCACCAGCGTGTCGGCCATCAGCCGCGCCATCATGCGGTGCTCGGTCGCGGTATTCGCGCAGCAGGTCGAGCGCTCGACCGCACCGTTCGCGTCGAGGCGGTGGTAGTAGCCGGGCACGATGCGGTCGAGCACCGAGGTGTCGGCCTGCCCCGAGGTGGTGGTGTGGTTGTAGACGACGTCCATTCCGACGCGCAGCCCGAGGCCGTGCAGCGCCTGCACCATCGCGCGGAATTCGCGGATGCGCGTGGCCGCATCGTCGGTCGACGTGGCGTAGCTGCCTTCGGGCACGCCGAAGTGGTACGGGTCGTAGCCCCAGTTGAAGCAGTCGCGCGCGGCGACGGCCCCGATCCCGGCCTGCACCGCGGGACTGTCGGGCGCCGACGGCGGGATGGCCGGCGTGACGCAGCCGCGCTCGGGGATCGTCGCGATGTCGAACACCGGCAGCAGGTGCAGGTCGGTGAGCCCGGCGCGCTGCAGCGCCTGCAGGTGGCGCATGCCGTTCGACGCGCCGTCGGTGACCGCGAGGTACTTGCCGCGGTGCGCGGCCGGCACGCTCTCGTCGCTCACCGAGAAGTCGCGCACGTGCAGCTCGTACACCGTCATGTCGACGTTGCTCGCGGCGGGCGCAGGACGTGGATGCGCGGCCCAGCCCGAAGGCGCGAGTGACGGGTTCGCGGCATCGGTGACATCGAGCGCGGCGCTGCGCGTGGAATCGGTGGCGAGGCCGGTCGCGTACGGATCGGTAACGCGATTGCGCACGCGCCCGATGCCCGGCACGAGCACGTCGACGAGATAGGTGTAGTACGCGCCGCCCGCCTTGCGCAGGCGCGCATGCCATGCGCCGGTCGCGGCGTCGCGCTGCAGCGGGACGACCGCCGAGGCCGGCGCGTCGGCATCCGCGTACTGGCAGACGCTCACGCGGGACGCGGTCGGCCCCCAGACGCCGAGTGCGAGGTCGTCGCCCTGGCGCCGCGGGCCCAGCGCGGCGCGATCACCGTCGAAGCCGGCGTCGAGCAGGCCCGGCGATTGCACGTACGTCGCATCCACCACGCGGCCCTGCGCGTCCAGCTGGATCGCCCACCACTGCGCGTCCACATGCGCGCGTAACGTGGCCGCGTCGGCGGCGGTGAGCGCACGCTGGGCGCCGGTCGGGACGAACGCGAACGCCGCGGGCGCGGCGCGGGTCGAGCGGGCCAGCGGCAACGTGCCGTCCGCGCCCGCGAGGCGTCGGTCGGTTCCGACGCGCAGCTGTGCCGACCTCGACCACGCGAGGCGGTAGCGGCCGTCGTCGGGCTTGCCCGGCCAGCGCAGCGTCCTGCCGTCGAGCCAGTAGGCGCGGGCATCGGTGCGTGCGTCGGCGGCCGGCTGCAGCACGCGCGACGTCGCCGACGCATCGCAGTCCGCGCGTGCCGGGTCGCCCGCCGCGATCGCCTGCGACGGGAGCGTCGCCAGCAGGATGAGTGCGAGGCCGTGCCAGCCGCGCATGGCGGACTCAGTCCAGCGCCGCGAACAGCGCGCCATGCGGCGGTAGTCGTAGGCGGCCGTCATTCAGCGTTCCGGCGTCCACGCCCGGTGAGTCGAGCGCGCGCGCGGCGCCGACGTCGACCGCGCACTCGACCGCCGCGGCCGACAGGTTGAATGCCACCAGCAGGCGCGCGTCGCCGCGCGTGCGCACGAAGGCCAGCACCGGCTCGGGCGTATCGAGGAAGCGGATGTCGCCTTCGACCAGGGCGGGCTGCGCGCGGCGCCACGACAGGAACGCGCGCACCGCGTTCAGTACGGAGGACGGATCGGCGTCCTGCACCGCGACGCTGCGCGCGGCGTGGCTGTCCGCCACGGGCAGCCAGGGCGTCGCCTCGCTGAAGCCGGCCTGCGCGCCGTCGCGCCAAGGCATCGGGGTGCGGCAGCCGTCGCGACCCTTGAACGTCGGCCAGAACGTCACGCCATAGGGATCCTGCAGCAGTTCGAACGGCACGTCCGCCTCGGGCAGGCCGAGTTCCTCGCCCTGGTACAGGCAGACCGAGCCACGCAGCGAGCAGACCAGCGCGACCAGCTGCCGCGCGAGCGCATCGCCCGGCGCGTCGCCGCCCCAGCGCGTCACCGCGCGCTGCACGTCGTGGTTGCTGATCGCCCAGCACGGCCAGCCGTCGACCATGCTCGCCTCGAGCTTCTCCACCGTCCCGCGGATGTAGGCGGCGCTGAAGTCGTCGGTGAGCAGCTCGAAGCTGTAGCCCATGTGCAGCCGACCGGGGCGCACGTACTCGGCCATCGTCGCGAGCGAATCCTCCGACGAGATCTCGCCCAGTGCGGCGACGTCGGGATAGCGGTCCATCAGCGCGCGGATCTGCTCGAGGAAGCCGAGGTTCTCGGGCTGCGTGTTGTTGTAGTGGTGGTACTGGAACGCGTACGGGTTGTCCGGCGCGAAGCCTCGGCCGGTGCGCAGGTGCGCGGGCTTGGGCGGGTTGTCGCGCAGTTGCGCGTCGTGGAAGCAGAAGTTGATCGCGTCGAGCCGGAAGCCGTCGACGCCGCGGTCGAGCCAGAACTTCACGTTGTCCAGCTGCGCCTGCTGCACCGCCGGGTTGTGGAAGTTCAGGTCGGGCTGCTCGACGAGGAAGTTGTGCAGGTAGTACTGGCAGCGCCGCGGCTCCCACTGCCAGGCCACGCCGCCGAACAGCGACATCCAGTTGTTGGGCGGCGTGCCATCGGGCTTCGGGTCCGCCCAGACGTACCAGTCGGCCTTCTCGCCGGTGCGCGCGCTGCGGCTGGCCTTGAACCAGTCGTGCTCGGCCGAGGTATGGCTGAGCACCTGGTCGATCATTACCTTCAGGCCGAGCGAATGCGCCTTCGCGAGCAGTCGATCGAAGTCGGCGAGCGTGCCGAACATCGGATCCACGTCGCGGTAGTCGGCGATGTCGTAACCGAAGTCGGCCATCGGCGACTTGAAGAACGGGCTGATCCAGATCGCGTCGACGCCGAGGCTCGCGACGTAGTCGAGCTTCTCGACGATGCCGGGCAGGTCGCCGATGCCGTCGCCATTGGTATCGAGGAAGCTGCGCGGGTAGATCTGGTAGATCACCGCGCCTCGCCACCAGCGCTTCGTCGTCATCGAGGTACCGATCCTGTCGCGTTCATCCGTCGCCGCGGGAAGGATTCCACGCGGGCTGCGGAGCATGCCGGCCCCTGCGCCCGCGCCGGGCTGAATACGTTTGCAGCGCGATTTGTGCAGGGGAGCCGCTGTCTACCATGCCGGCCACGCCGCATCGCCGCCGTTTCGCGATGCTGCATTGCACACCGGTTTCTCGCGGCTTACAGGCCACACTCGCCGGACACGGCGCATCGCAGGGCGGTTCATGAATCCCACCACGCAGTCCAAGCCGCGGCTCACGTTCTGGCAGATCTGGAACATGTGCTTCGGCTTCCTCGGCATCCAGTTCGGCTTCGCGCTGCAGAACGCGAACGTCAGCCGCATCTTCCAGACGCTCGGCGCGGACATGGAGCAACTGCCCATGCTGTGGATCGCCGCGCCGCTGACCGGCCTGATCGTGCAGCCCATCGTCGGTCACTTTTCCGACCGCACGTGGACGCGGCTCGGCCGGCGCCGCCCGTACTTCCTTGCTGGCGCGGTGCTGGCGAGCGTCGCGCTGCTGCTGATGCCGAACTCGCCGAGCCTGTGGATCGCCGCGGGCCTGCTGTGGATGCTCGACGCGTCGATCAACATCTCGATGGAGCCGTTCCGCGCCTTCGTCGGCGACCAGTTGCCGGTGGAGCAGCGGCCGACCGGTTACTCGATGCAGAGCTTCTTCATCGGCATCGGCTCGGTGGTGGCGAGCGCGCTGCCGTACGTGCTGGCGCATTTCGGCGTGGCCAATACGGCGGAGCCCGGCGTGGTGCCCGATACGGTGCGGTGGTCGTTCTACGCCGGTGGCGTGGTGCTGCTGGCGGCGATCGGCTGGACCATCCTGCGCACGCGCGAGTATCCGCCGGAGACGCTGCAGCGCTGGGACGAGGCGCCGCCCGCTGCGCGCCGCCCGCGCGATGCGTCGCGCATGCGCACGGGTGCGTTCGCATGGCTCGTCGCCGGCGCGGTGCTGCTCGCGGTCGTCTACGTCGAAGGGCTCGACAAGCAGCTCTACATCCTCGGCGGACTGATCGCGGGCTACGGGCTCGCGCTGCTGCTGCGCGCCACCGCGGCGACCGGCGGCGCGTTCGACCAGATCATGGACGACCTCTACGACATGCCGTCGACGATGCGCCAACTTGCGGTCGTGCAGTTCTTCTCCTGGTTCGCGCTGTTCGCGATGTGGATCTACACCACGCCCGCGGTGGCGGACCTGCACTTCCACAGCACCGATCCGGCGTCGGACGCCTACAACGAAGGCGCGAACTGGGTGGGCGTGCTGTTCGCCGCCTACAACCTGTTCGCCGCCGTCGCGGCGGTGGTGATCCCGAAGATGGTCGCGCGTTGGGGCCTGCGCACCAGCCACCTCGTCAACGCGGTGGTGGGCGGGCTCGGGCTGGTGTCGATCATGCTGATCCGCGACCCGCGCTGGCTGCTGCTGTCGATGGTCGGCGTCGGCTTCGCCTGGGCATCGATCCTGTCGCTGCCGTACGCGCTGCTGTCGGACAGCGTGCCGGCCCGCAAGATGGGCGTGTATATGGGCATCTTCAATTTCTTCATCGTCATCCCGCAGCTGGTGGCCGCGAGCCTGCTGGGCTTCCTGCTGAAGACGCTGTTCGGCGGACACCCGGCGTATGCGCTGGCGATCGGCGGCGCGTCGATGATCGTCGCGGGCCTCTGCGTCCTGCGCGTGCGCGAGCCCGCGGCGCGCGCGCCGCGACTGGCGACGTCGCCGTGATGCGTGCGTTCCGCCTCGCGTCGCTCGCCGTTGCCCTGTCGCTCGCGCTGCCCGCGCAGGCCCAACGGGCACAGGTCAGCGCGCGCGAATTCGTCGGCACGAAGGAGCCCTTCGCGAGCGACGCGGTGTACTTCGTGATGATCGACCGGTTCGTCAACGGCGATCCCTCGAACGACCATCGCGAGCAGGGCGGCAAGGCGCTGCACACCTTCGACCGTCCGACGCCCGGCGCGCCCAAGGGCCACAGCGACAACATCGGCTACCTCGGCGGCGACTTCAAAGGCCTGCTCGACAACGCCGGCTACATCCGCGACATGGGCTTCGGCGCGGTCTGGATCACGCCCATTGTCGACAACCCGGACGAGGCCTTCACCGGCGGCGATGCGGTGAAGTGGGGCGGCATGTGGACCGATCGCGGCAAGACCGGCTACCACGGCTACTGGGGCGACAACTTCTACGTGCTCGACGAGCACCTGCCGAGCGCGGGGCTGGACTTCCGCGGGCTCACCTCGGGCCTGAAACGGCACGGCCTGAAGACCGTGCTCGACATCGTGGCCAACCACGGCTCGCCCGCGTACACGATGCCGAAGGACCAGCCGAAGTACGGCAAGATCTACGGCCCGCGCGGCGAACTGCTCGCCGACCACCAGAACCTGCCGCCGGCGAAGCTCGATCCGAAGAAGAACCCGCTGCACCGCTGGTACAACACGTCCGGTGGCCTCGCGCAGCTGTCGGATCTCAACGAGAACGAGCCCGCGGTGCTCGACTACTTCGTCGGTGCCTACTCGCAGTGGATCGACCAGGGCGCCGACGCGTTCCGCATCGACACCATCGGCTGGATGCCGCATTCGTTCTGGCACGCCTTCAGCGAGCGCATCCGCGAAAAGCGCCCCGGCTTCTTCATGTTCGGCGAGGCCTTCGACTTCGATTCGGCGACGATCGCCGCGCATACGCTGCCGCGCAACGCGGGCGTCAGCGTGCTCGACTTCCCGCTCAAGGAGCGCGTGGCCGAGGTGTTCGGCCGCAAGGGTGCAAGCTACGAGCGCATCGCCGAACGGCTCTACCTCACCGACGGCCCGTACGCGAACCCGTACGAGCTGATGACCTTCTACGACAACCACGACATGGCGCGGCTCGACGCCAGCGACGCCGGCTTCATCGACGCGCACAACTTCCTGTTCACCGCGCGCGGCATCCCGGTCATCTATTACGGTTCGGAAATCGGCTTCGAGCGCGGCACCGCCGAGCACACCGGCAACCGCAACTACTTCGGCCAGGCGCGGATCGAGCAGGCGAAGGCGCATCCGATCCATGACGCGCTGCGCCGCATCGCGAACGTGCGCGCGGCCACGCCCGCGTTGCAGCGCGGCCTGCAGGTGAACCTCGAGTTCAAGGGCGACCGCGCGGCGTTCTACCGCGTGCTGCAGACGCGCGAGGCGGCGCAGATCGCGCTCGTGCTGCTCAACAAGGGCGAGCGCGAAGCGGCGTTCCATGTCGATCGCTGGCTGCAGGCCGGCCGCTGGACCCCGCTGCTGCGCGGCGGCGCTGTCGACGTCGCCACCGGCGGCGCGCTGGAGGCGAGCGTGCCGGCGCACGGCGTCGAGGTCTACGTGTTGAACGCGCCGGTCACCGACGGCGCCCTGCGCGCGGAACTGCAGCAGGCGGCACTGCGCAAGGCGCGGCGCTGAGCCGCGTCGCTCAGCCGAGCGTGAACGAGGACTTACGCACCACCAGCGACGCCGGCAGCATCGCGCTGCTGGCCGGCTCGTCGCGGATCAGCTGCATCAGCGTGGCGACGAGCAGCTGGCCGGCGCGGGTGGTGTCCTGCATCACCGTCGTAAGCGGCGGCGTGGAGAAGCGCGCCATCGGAATGTCGTCGAAGCCCACCACCGACACGTCCTGCGGGATGCGGATGCCGGCCTCGTGCAGCGCGCGCATGGCGCCGATGGCGATGAGGTCGCTGGCGGCGAAGATCGCGTCGAACGGCCGGCCGCGCGCGAGCAACTGCACGGCGGCCGTGTAACCGGCTTCCTCGCTGGTCTCGGCGTCGACCTGCAGCGCGCGGTCGAGCACGACGCCGGCCTCGGCCAGCGCCGACTCGCAGCCGCGGAAGCGGTCGAGGAATTCGGGGTAGTGGCTGGAGGCATGGCCGAGGAAGGCGACGGTGCGCCGCCCGCCGGCCAGCAGGTGCTGCGCGGCGAGTTGCCCGCCGTGGACGTTGTCGCAGCCGATCGACACGCCCGGCTGGTCGTCGGCCACCGCGCCCCAGCGCACGAAGTGCGTGCCGCGCTCCACCAGCGTGGAGAGCTTGTCGCGGTAGAGCTCGTAGTCGCCGTAGCCGAGCAGGATCAGCCCGTCGGCCTTCATCGAGTCCTCGTAGTCCGAATGCCAGTCGTCGGACAGCTGCTGGAACGAGACCAGCAGGTCCTGCCCGTGGCGGGCGCAGGCGCGGGTGATCGAGCCCAGCATCGACAGGAAGAACGGGTTGATGTGGGACTCGTCGGGCGTCGGGTCCTCGAACAGCAGCAGGGCGAGGGTGCCGGAGGTCTGGGTGCGCAGGCTGGAGGCGCGCCGGTCGACCTTGTAGTTGAGCTCGCGGGCGACCGCCTCGACCCGCTTCCGGGTCTCCTCGTTCACCAGCGGGCTGCCGCGCAGCACCCGCGAGACGGTCGCCTGGGACACGCCGGCCCGGAAGGCGATGTCGAACGAGGTGGGCCTGGATTTCTTGCTCATGCGCGGCCGAGTGTACCGGCCGCCGGCCGGCCCCCTGCCATCGGTGGGGCTGGAAAAGCCGCTTGGCCGCCCGCATGGTGCTTGTTCGGCGATTACGGCCGGCTTTACCCGCAGTCCACGCACCGATCGGCATTCTTCGGCGTCTTTCGTTCCATCCGCGCAACACTCCGGAACTTCCGGGCCCTTTAGCAGTCAAAGGACCCGACTGCTAACCTAGACCCTATGACCACGACAGCCGCCACCGCTCTCGTCACCAACAACCTGCCGACCCCGTCGGCCTGGGGTTTGAGCCCGCTCGGCTCGCTCGAGGCCTACATCGGCGCGGTCAACCGCATCCCCGTGCTCAGCGTCGACGACGAGCAGCGCCTCGCGCGCCGCTACCGCGACGACGAGGACCTCGACGCCGCCCGCGAGCTGGTGCATTCGCACCTGCGCTTCGTGGTGCATGTCGCCCGTGGCTACAACGGCTACGGCCTCGGCATCGCCGACCTCATCCAGGAAGGCAACATAGGCCTGATGAAGGCGGTCAAGCGCTTCGACCCCGACCAGGGCGTGCGCCTCGTCAGCTTCGCGGTGCACTGGATCCGCGCCGAGATGCACGAGTTCATCCTGAAGAACTGGCGCATCGTGAAGGTCGCCACGACCAAGGCGCAGCGCAAGCTGTTCTTCAACCTGCGCAAGAGCAAGAAGCGCCTGGGCTGGATGAACGCGGAGGAGGTGCGCGCCGTCGCCGCCGACCTCAACGTCTCCGAGCGCGAGGTGCTGGAGATGGAATCGCGCCTGTCCGGCCGCGACATCGGCTTCGACATGCCCGACGACGGCGACGAGGACGGCCCGCCGTCGCCGGTCGCCTATCTCGCCGCGCAGGGCGAAGACCCGTCGCAGCTGTACGAGCGCGAGGACGAGGAAGGCAGCCAGCTCGACGTGCTGCGCGAAGGCCTCGCGGAACTCGATGCGCGCTCGCGCGACATCATCAAGCGCCGCTGGCTCGACAGCGAGAACAAGGTGACGCTGCAGGAGCTGGCCGACGAGTACGGCGTCTCCGCCGAGCGCATCCGCCAGATCGAGGCGAACGCGCTGAAGAAGATGCGCGCGCTGTTCGCCGCGTAAGTCGCGTCACCAGGTGTTCTGGTGGGCGGCCCGGGAAACCGGGCCGTTCGCGTTTGGGGCATCCGCGCGACGCATCGTGCGTCACAGCGGCACCGCGCGACGCGCGCACGGCCGCTCACGCAACGTGCCGCGTCGGTCGGCTATACCGGAGCGCCCGCCCGGATGCATGCCATGGAGCCATCGCCGCCCGCCTCGATCCACGTCGACCCGGTGACCGCCGCCGGCGAGGTCAGCCTGCGTTTCGATCGCTGGTTCGCCTCGCACGAACTCGAGCTGCCGGCGGAGACGCGCGCGCAGTTCGTCGAGATGGGCATGGAGGCCTTGCAGCGCTGGCCCGACCGGTCGACGGGCGACGTACTCGACGAGCTGATCGCCGAACTCGACCAGCGCCTGGCTTCGATCGCCGCCGAGCAGGCGCGCGAGCCCGCGCGCGCGGGCGATGCCGACCGCGGTGCGCCGCGCGGCCTGGGCCGCCTGTTCGGTCGGCGCGACCGTCGCCACTGATGCAGCCGGCGCGCGTCCGCCAGAGCCGTTTCCTGAGCCGCGTGCTACGCCACGCCCCGGCGTCGATCGGGCTCTCCCTCGACGAGTCGGGCTGGGCGGATGTCGACACGCTGCTCGCGCGTGCGCGGGCGAACGGCATGCCGCTCGACCGCGCCGCGCTGGACGAGATCGTCGCCCTCAACGACAAGCAGCGTTATGCCTACGACGACGCCGGCACGCGCATCCGCGCGGTGCAGGGCCACTCGATCGACGTCGACCTCGGACTGGTGCCGGTCGAGCCGCCCGAGCGCCTCTACCACGGCACCGCGACGCGGTTCCTGCAGGCGATCCTGCGCGACGGCCTGCAGCGCGGCCGTCGCCGGCACGTGCACCTGTCGACCGACGTCGTGACCGCCAAGCGGGTCGGCGCGCGGCATGGCCTGCCGGCGGTGCTCGGCGTGCGTGCCCACGCGATGCACACGGCCGGGCACCTCTTCCATCGCGCCGAGAACGGCGTGTGGCTCGTCGAGTCGGTGCCGCGCGCGTTCCTCGACTATCCCGTGCCGGAGATCGACGCGGGTGCGTGACCGGCCCGCCCCGCGCAAGCGGCAAGCCCTCGTGCAGGCGGCACCGCCGTGCGCATCGGCCTGATCGCCGACACGCACGGCCTGCTGCGGCCGCAGGCGTTGGACGCGCTCCGCGGGAGCGACCGCATCGTGCACGCCGGCGACATCGGCGACCCCGGCATCCTGGATGCGCTCGCGCAGATCGCGCCCCTCACCGCCATCCGCGGCAACAACGACACCGAAGCGTGGGCACACGACCTGCCGGACACCACGCGGTTGGTGGTCGGCGGCGTGGCGATCTACGTGATCCACGACATCAAGACGCTTGCGGCGCATCCGCCACCCGGCGCCGTCGACGTGATCGTCGCCGGGCATTCGCATCGCGCGCTCGTCGAAACCCGCGAGGGCGTGCTCGTGGTCAACCCGGGCAGCGCAGGACCGCGCCGATTCCGCCTGCCCGTGAGCGTCGGCCACCTCGACCTCGCGCACGGCCGTGCGACCGCGGTCATCGACACCCTCGCGCTCTGATCGAACGCCGGTGAGCGTTACGGCCGAGCGTGACGGGTCGGCCTCGTTACAGTCGCGGCAGGGCCGATCGCGGTCGGCGCGCCGTGGCGCGTCCGTCAACCCAGCCGGGCGGCCAGCAACTGTTCGAGCTTCACCTGGTCCTGCGCGAACTTGCGGATGCCTTCGGCGAGTTTTTCCGTCGCCATCGCATCCTCGTTGTGGCGCCAGCGGAACGCGGCCTCGTCGAGGCGAGCCGGCGCGGCGGCTCGCCCGCCGTCGTGGGCGAGGGCACGTTCGAGCGGCGCGTCGGCCGCCTCGAGCTCCCCCAGCAGCTCGGGTGAGATGGTCAGGCGATCGCAGCCGGCGAGCGCGGCGATCTGGCCGACGTTGCGAAAGCTCGCGCCCATCACCACGGTGTCGTAGCCGTGGCGCTTGTACCAGTTCCAGATGCGCGTGACCGACTGCACGCCCGGGTCGTCCTGCGGCGTCGCCGGCTTCGCCGCGCCGCTCGCGACGTGCCAGTCGAGGATCCGGCCCACGAACGGCGAGATCAGGTACACGCCCGCCTCCGCGCAGGCGACGGCCTGCGCGAACGAGAACAGCAGCGGGAGGTTGCAGTGGATGCCGTCGCGCTCGAGCTGCTCTGCCGCCCGGATGCCTTCCCAGGTGGACGCGATCTTGATCAGCAGGCGATCGCGGCCGATCCCGGCCGCATCGTAGAACTCGACCAGGCGATGCGCCTTCGCGACGGTCGCGGCGGTGTCGAAGCTCAGCCGTGCATCGACCTCGGTCGACACGCGACCTGGGATCAGCTTGAGGATCTCGCCGCCGATCGCGACCGCGAGCCGGTCCGAAGCGTCGGCGACGCGCGACGCGGTATCCGTGCCCTGCGCGCCGGCCACGGCGGCATCGACGAGCGGGGCATAGGCGGGCAGGCTGGCCGCCTTGAGCAGCAGCGACGGGTTGGTCGTCGCGTCGAGCGGGCGAAAGCGGGCGATGGCCTCGATGTCGCCGGTGTCGGCGACGATCGTGGAGTGCTGGCGGAGGGCGTCGAGTTGGTTCGTCATGGGGCGATTGTCGCGCAGCCGGCGCCGCAGGCCCATGAACGCGCGCCGGGACTCTAGTGTGCGAGCACCGGTGGCGCGTGGGTGCGTTGCGGCTCGGGCGCCCCGGGCACCTGCCTCTGCGCCGCATCGTGCTGTAGGGCCTGGCGATTCACCGCCACCTGACGGCTCTGCTCGGTGCTCTCGAGCAACGGCTGGTGCGATGCCTGCCGCGTGCTGATGGCATCGGTCGTGCGATTGAGGCCGGGCTCGTCGCGCAGGCCGTCCACCTGCACGCCGCGCACCCGCGTGATGTCGCGATTGAGCTCGACGCGGTCGACGCGCACGATGCCCTCGCGCACACAGTCGACCGTCAACGCGGCCGCGATGCGCTCGCTGTGATGGCCGGATGGCAGCGCCCTCGCGCGCTCCTCCGCGCGTACCTTCTCCAGCACCTGCGCGTAGAGCGCGTGTTGCGGATGCGTCGGGTGGCTCAGCAGGCCGCGCTCGGCACGGTCGAGCGCCGCAGCCGTCTTCGTCCCGGCCACCCCGCGGCCTTGCAGGCCATGTTCGCGCTGGAACGCCTGCAGTGCGGATCGCGTGTCGTCGCCGAAGTCGCCGTCCACGCCCAGCGGCCGCCCATCGCGCCCGCGGTAGCCGAGATCGGCGAGCCGCTGCTGCAGGGTCGCGACGGCAGGCCCTTTGTTGCCGTATTGGAGGTGTCCGTCGGCGTCGGACGGCACGCGCGCGCGGGCGGTCGCGACAGGCATCGGGACGGCCGCTGTCGGGGATGCGTGTGCCGGCGCCTGGTCGCCCGCGACAGAAGCCGCGCGTGCGTGCACGGGGGCGCGTACGAAGAATTCGGGCTTGGCGCGTAGTGCCCCGACAATTTCCTGGTCGCGTCCATCCCAGTAGCCTCCCGGATGGACCGTCACCAATGCCGGCCCTGTCCTTACCTGCGAACCGATGAACTGGATTCGGCCTTCAGCGTCATACCCCTTGAAGATCCCGACGTGCTGGCCTGATCCGTGCGTGCTCCTGAACATCAGTATGTCGCCGGCGCGAAGCGAGCCATGCGACCCAAGATCGCGTTCCGCCGAAATGACATCGAAGTGTTGGCGCGAGTACGGTGTGACATTGCGGCCATTGAACAGGTCGTATGTCGTGAAGGACGAGGTGGGAACGTCAAACCCCGCATTCCGGAGGCCGCGCCAGACGAACGATGAGCAGTCGACGCCTTTACGGCCGTCACCGTCGAGATCTCGTTCGTTGCGGCTCTGGTCGGTCCTGCCATCACCATTCGTGTTGGGCATGCGTCGAACATCGCCCCGGCCGTACTCGAAGCGTTCCTTGGCGTCGAGAAAATGGAGCCGAGCTTCTTCGTAGATGGCAGCATTGCGGTCCAGGGCCGCTGCGGGTAGGGCTGCCGTGGGCCTTGCCGGTGTCGGCGACTGTACCGACGCAGCCGAGCGGACGCGCGATGCGAAGTCCGCGTAATCGTCCATCTTGGCACCCATGACCCGGTAGGCCTCCGCAACGGTGCGGCTGCCATCGCCGTAGAGCCCTGGGTTGCCGCGGATGACCCGGGCGGACAACACAGCGGCTACGGGTGCATCGGGGTCGGTTCGCAGCGCGTCGAGAAACTTTGGCCCGTCACCGCTGCCGAGGTTATGGAGAGCGTAGACGTTCGCGTCCGGATCAGGGCCGCCTAGCCGTTGACCCCGGGCAACGTTGTCGCGGGTGAACTCCGCGAGCATCGCGGCCTGAAGTCGAGGATCGTTACGCAGCGAAGGCGCGTTCGCTTCGTCTTTCGTCAACCGGTACGCGTTGGCGACGCCGTACTTTGCGCCGTACTGACGGATGGTCCCGGACCACGTGTCGTTGGTGAACTGCCCGAGACCATGCGCGGACGAAAGCGCCAGCGTTCCGTCGAACTGCCTGACCGTGTTGCGTTCGGGTTGACGGCTGCTTATCGGTCGAGCCTGAGGATCGAAGCCCGATTCGAAGCCCGCAATCTTGACGAGTATCTCCGGATCCACACCGGCATCGCGCGCTGCACGGATCAAAAATTGCTGATTTTCCAGCCAGCGGCGCTCAATCGCTTTCGAGTTCGGCATGTCACGATCCTTCGTATGGCGCCGGGGCGCGGAGATTTAAAATGACTGACGCACCACGTAGCGTTTCGCGCTTCTGTCGAAGCGCGCGACCTGTGACGCGATGCGGCGGTCGTTTCGATATTTCGATACGGTGATGGGGAACCAGCCGTCGCTCGCGTTTTCGCTCCCGAGCGTCAGGCGGTATTCAATGTCCTGATCCCCTTCGACGTACTGGGGGATGTTTCCAACATCCACGAACGTGCGGCCCAAAGGCGCAACAAGCGCATGCGTCGCCGTTGTGATCCCCTGTTGTGTACTGCCGCTGCTGAAGACCCAACCATGGACATTGGGGCCGAGCTGCACGAAATCAGCGTTCGCGCAGCCGCAGTCGCCGGCACTGCCGAAGTCCATGCCCCTGATTGACGAGGTGAGCGACGGAGTTCCGTCGGCCGCGACAAGGACTCTGAATGCGTCGAACATGCCCGGGTCGGTCGCGCCGTAGCGGTAGGCGTCGGCCTCGACGTCCGACGCACTGGCCGTCGCGATGTAGATCACCTGGTCACCGTTTTCCATGACAGCACCGGCGGGCAGGGGGCGCATGCAATACGGCAACGCGTCGTCGCCGTCCCCGTATTGAGCCTTCCAGCACCCATGAGCGGCATCGAAGCCGTCGGAATATTGAGCTCGAAGCACGCGGTCGACGATCCCGGTGAGGCGCGCGGATGCGAGCGACGTCGTAGCGGGCGGTGGGGGGACCGGCGTAGTCGGAGTCGATGCCGTGGTCGCGGTCGCGGTCGCGGTGGAATGAGCAACCCGAGTGGCGGTCGCCGACGGTTGGGCCGTCGGTTGATTGCATCCTGCCAATGCGAGAATCAAAGTGAGCGCGCTGGGGACGCAGACGAACCGACTGATCATGGGCCTACCTGAAGGTTGAGTTCAGTAAACGACAAACTGCGGGAGAGTGGACGCATCGGTATTGCACCGCGCGGTGGCCCCGATGGATCGTGGGCCTGCCCGTCGACGCATGCTGCGGAGCGTCGGGCAAAGGCGCGGGCGACGGAGGACTCGCGTCGGGGAGCCGACTTGCGGCACCACGATCGCCGGCGTGCCCATAGGACATTCATCGCCGCGCGCAAGCGTGTTGCCCAATGTGGCGGCCGTGAGGGCAAGTCGAGCGGCACGCTGCCGTGTCGCACCTGTCCTCCCAAGGTCGGATTGGTGACCAAGGTCGGATGCTATGGGCACGCGTAATGCGCCGCGCGACGGTCGTTGAAACTCGGTTAGCCCGTGCGAAAGGATGCGGCGCGACCCGGCAGCGGGCTTTGTCGCGCCTGTCGCATAGTCGGGCGTCGCGACTCGAAGCTTTGCATTGACACGCGGGCACGCTCGGCGCCGTGCCCTGCGCAAGCGTGAGTCGCCGGCGAGTAGCGCGGAACTCCTTCGATGCACCTGCGGGTCCGCTGATGTAGGCGCGACAGCGATGGTCGCGCCCGTGGCGGACAAAGACTGTCGATCCATCATTGTCATGGCCCCGTCCTTGGGTCTACGCGACCATCCTAATACAGGTCAACCGGATCCACATCCAGCGACCACCGCACCTTGCGCGCTTCCGGCAATTCGCGGATCGCCGGCAGCGCCGCGTCGAGCGCGGCGTGCAGCGCGGGGCGTGCGTTGGACGACACGACCAGCTGCGCGCGCTGGAAGCCGGCACGACGCGGCATCGGTGCGGGCAAGGGGCCGCTCGTGGTCAGCACGGCGCCGGCGTCGCTGGCTTCGAGATGGCCGCGCACCAGCGCGAGGAACGCGTTCGCGACGTCCATGTCGCGCGCTTCGGCGCGGAACATCGCCATGTGCGCGAACGGCGGGAACTGCGCATGTTCGCGCAGCGCGAGTTCCTCGTCGGCGAACTGCGCGTAGCCGCCGGTGAGCAACGTATGCAGCAACGGATGCTCGGGATGATGCGTCTGCAGCAGCACCTCGCCCGGGCTTTCGGCCCGACCGGCGCGGCCCGACACCTGGATCAGCAATTGCGCGAGCTTTTCCGGTGCGCGGAAGTCGGCGGAGAACAGGCCTTCGTCGATGCCGACGACGGCGACGAGCGTCAGGCCCGGCAGGTCGTGGCCCTTGGCGAGCATCTGTGTGCCGACGAGGATGCCGGGACCGTCGCCGAGCGTGTCGAGGTGGCCGGCCAGCGCATCGCGGTTGCGCGTCGTGCCCTTGTCGATGCGCACGACCGGCACCTGCGGGAAGCGCGCCGTGAGCGTCTCCTCGAGCTTCTCGGTGCCGGCGCCCTGCGGCTGCAGTGCGAGGCCGCCGCAGTCGGGGCAGGCATCGGGCGAACGACGCGAAGCCCCGCAGTGGTGGCACTGCAGGCGGCGCCCCTTCGCGTGCACGGTCATCGATGCGTCGCAGCGCGGGCATTCGGCGGTCCAGCCGCAGTCGTGGCAGAGCAGCACCGGCGCATAGCCGCGGCGGTTCTTGAACACCAGCGCCTGGCCACCGGCCTCGAGCGTGCGGGCGAGCGTGTCGATCAGTTCGTTCGACAGGCCGGCGTCGAGCGCGCGCTTGCGGATGTCGATCACGCGAACGCCGGGCGGCTTCGCCACGCCCGCGCGCTTGCGCAGGTGCAGGTGCACGTAGCGCCCGGTGCGCGCGTTGCGCAGCGATTCCATCGACGGCGTCGCGCTGCCGAGCACCACGGGCACGCCGAGCGCATGGCCGCGGTAGAGCGCGAAATCGCGCGCGTGGTAGCGGATGCCGTCGAGCTGCTTGTAGCTGCCGTCGTGCTCCTCGTCGACGACGATCACGCCGGCCTCGGGCAACGGCAGGAATACCGCGCTGCGCGTACCGACCACGACGCGCGCCTGCCCGCGCAGGCAGGCCGCCCAGGTGCGCGCGCGCTCGCCGTCGGACAGGCCCGAGTGCAGCGCATACACCGGCACGCCGAGCCGCGCGCGAAAGCGCGCGAGCGTCTGCGGCGTGAGCCCGATTTCCGGCACCAGCACCAGCGCCTGCCTGCCGCGCGCGAGGCAGTCGGCGATCGCGTGCAGGTAGACCTCGGTCTTGCCGCTGCCGGTGATGCCGTCGAGCAGGAACGCGCCGAAGCGGTCGCGGCTGTCGAGGATCGCGTCGATCGCGCTGCGCTGTTCGTCGTTGGGCGGCGGGCCGGGCTGTGCGGGCGTGGTCGCCGGCGTCATGACCACCTGCTCGACCAGCGCGCGCTGGGCGAGGCTGCGCAGTGCCGGGCGCCAGTCCTCGAACAGGCTGTCGAGTTCGTCCTCGGCGACGGCGCCGGCGCCGAGCCGCTCGGCCAGGCGGCGCGGCCGGCCGGGACGCAGTCGGGGCAGCGTGTCGACGCCCGCGGCCGACAGGCGCCAGCCCAGGCGGTCGGTCGGCGGCAGCGGCTCGCCGTGGCGCAGCAGCGTCGGCAGCGCCGTCGCGACCACCTCGCCGAACGGTTCGGGGGTGTAGTGGGCGAGCCAGCGCAGCGAATCCCAGAGTTCGCCGGCGAGCAGCGGTTCGCCGTCCAGGCGCTCCAGCGCCGCCTTCGGTTCGGTGCCCGGGTCGGCCGGGCCGAGGCCGGCGATTACGCCGATCCGCTCGCGCGTCCCGAATGGCACGCGCACCCGGCAGCCCACGACCGCCTCGCCGTCATCCGAGGGCAGGTAATCGAACAGGCGAGCGAGCGGCAGCCCGCCGATCGCGACCTTCCAGACGGTCGCGGCCGGGTCGAGCGGGGCGGTCGGAGACGGGGCAGGCATGGTCGCAGTCTAGGCGGAGACGCCGGCGGGTCGCGGGTCGAGCTTGGGCGCGATTGCTCGCGCGACAATCATGAATCGATCGTAAGTGCCCGTCCGCATTGGGGAAGATTCCTTATCCACACGGCATGTGGATAAGTCTGTGAATGGACTGTCGGCCGATGTGCGCGAGCCAGATGCCACGGGCAGCGGCCGCGGGTTGGCGAAAAATTCACCACCACGGTTATTCGTTGTATTTTCAACGAGTTGCGCGTGAAACAAGGTCGCCACATTAGCGCGGCACCGTCGCAGAGGCTGCGAACCCCGCCCCGGCGACGGCTGTGAACAACCCTTCGGGGCCCGAACCCGCGTCACAGAAGGCTGGGACGCCGGTAACGGCCGCTGTCAAGGCGGCCGTCGGACCGCCAGGCCGCCCGGCGGCTGCCCCGCCGCTATCATCCCGCCGATGGTTTCCGCTTCCGAAACGCCGCCGCCGGACCTCGTGCGGCCGGCCGCACTGGCCGCCTTCCTCCGCGGCGTCGAACGTCGCGCCGCCGTGCTCGCCGAGCTGCAGGCCGGCGATCCCACGCTGGGCGATGCCGCCCTCACCCGCGCCATGGCGGCGTTCCGCGAGGTCGCGGTCGATGCGCCGATGGCCGACTGGCCGCGCCTGTTCTGGCAGGCGCTGCTGGCGCAGCCGGCGCTGCGCCGCGCCACCCGCGCGCGCCCCGCGGCGTTCATGCCGCGCTGCTCGCCCGCGCTGCGCGCGGCGATGCTGCTGCGTCTCGCGGCCGGGCTGGAGGAGGCCGCCGCCGCCGCGGTGCTCGACGTACCGCCGCCGCGGCTGCGCGAGGCGGTGCTGCGCGCGTTGCCGACCGCGCCCGAGGGCGTGCCAGACGCCGGCGCGTGGCAGCGCCTGCAGGCCGACGTCCAGCAGCGCGTGCGCGGGCTGCCGACCGAGCGGTCGCTGCGCCTGGCGCGCATGCGTGAAGGCGCGCTGGCGGGACCGGCGGCGCGCTTCTTCGTCGCGCCGACGGGCTGGCAGCGCCATCGCCTGCAGGCCGCCGGCGCCGCCGCCGCGCTGACGGTGCTGGCGCTCGCCGCGACCTGGCGGGCGCCCGCCGATGCCGACGGACCCGTCGCGGTGGAAGCGCTCCGCCCAGCCGGCAGCCCGGCCAGCCGCTATTCGAAGGTGACCGGACTGCTCACACATCCGGATTTCGACCTGCTCGCCGATCCGGCCGAGGCGCGCCTGGCGCGCGACGCCGCGTTCCTCGCCTGGACGGTCGGCCGCAACGCGGTGCCGGTCGCACCGACGATCGACGACATCCACGCGCCCTCGGTGCCCGAGACCGCGGAGGCCTCAGATGCGCCGTAGCGCCGCGCGACTCGCGCTCGCCGCCGCGGTGCTCGCGGGCGGTGCGCTCGCCCAGTCCCTGCCCGACGACCTCGCCGACGTCCTCGCGGGCCTGCAGCCACTGCAGCGCGCGGCGATCCTTCGGCACGCGCGTGCCTGGGAGGCCTGGACCCCCGTCCAGCGGGACGCCTTCGCCGCGCGCGCCGCCGAGTGGGATCGCCTGCCGCCCGCCACGCGCGCCCAGCGCCGCGCCGAATGGGAGGCCTGGCGTGCGCTGCCGGCCGTCGAACAGGCCCGCCTGCGCGATGCCGCGGCGGCGCAGGCGGCGCTCGATCCCGCGTCGCGGCAGGCGCTGCGCGCGCAGTTCGAGGCGCTCGACCTGAGCACGCAGCAGGGCTGGCGCCTCGGCCCCAGCCTTGGTGTCGACTATCCGCGCCTGCAGCCGCTGCTCGCGCAGGTGCCGGCCGGCGAAGAAGCGGCCCTGCTGCGCACGCTGCACGCGATGAGCGTGGAAGAACGCGACCGCCTCGCCGTGCTGGTGCAGCGCACGCCGCCGCAGGCCCGCGCCGGCCTGCGGCGCGCGCTGGTCTCGACGTCGGATGCCAACCGCGGCGGCTGGCTGGCGCTGCAGCTCGAGCGCTGAGGCGCCCGGCCGTCAGGCGAACCGCAGCGGACGCATCACGCGCCGCTGCGCGCGCATGCGGGCGCCGAAGCGCTCCGCGCCCTCGGCCCGCAGCCGCGGCGCGTGGTCGCGCAGGTAGGCCGCGAGCGCGGCCTCGTCGACGAGGCGGTACTGCATGCATACCCGCAGCGTCTCGTCGCCCGTCGGATCGATCACCTCGAACACGTCGCAGCCGGTGAAGCCGGGCAGCGCGAGCAGCTCCGCCACGTGGCCCTTGAGCCAGCGCAGGTAGTCGGCGCGGATCGGCGCATCGACGTCGACGCTCACCTCGTACACGACCATCGTCAGTGCCCGCTGGTCAGGCCGGCGAACACGATGTAAAGCGCCGCGCCGACGATGAGGAACTGGTAGAGGAACGCGACCACGACGAACTTGCCGATGGTGATCGGCCAGAACTGCCCGTAGACGCGGTGCTGCATGATCAGCAGGTACACGCCGGCCCAGGCCCACAGCAGCAGCGTGATCGGCACGGTGACGGCGGCGGTCAGCGGCAGCAGCGCGAGCACGAAGCTCGCGAACAGCGTGAGCAGCAGGAAGGCGTGGCTGTAGAGCGCGACGACGAGGTGCTCGAGGTAGCTGCGCCCGCTGAAGAGGTAGAGCACGCGCAGCATCAGCGCGAACACCGGCACGAGCATGAACAGCGCCGACGGCACCGCCGCCATCATCAGTTCGAAGATGAGGCTGCCGTCTTTGTTGAGCCGCGTGACGTTGTCGCCGAAGTTCGCGATGCGATGGTTGAACCAACGATCGCCGACATCGGGCAGCCACGGCACGTCGACGGGGTTGGCCTTCGCATCCCAGGGCTGCTTCGGATCCTGCAGTCGCGCGCCGTCGATCGAGCGCACGAACTTGTCCATCGACTTCGCGATTTCCTTGCTCTCGTCGGTGCCTTCGGCGCCCTTGGGCGAGGTCGACACCGAGGGCAGGGCCACGGCGGCGTGGCCGCCCGACGGCGCCGCGGTCGTCGCGGTCGTCGCGGGCGCCGCTGCAGGCGCGACCGGATGCTTGCGCAGCTCCGCGATGCGCGCGGCCGCGTGTGCGCGGACTTCGCGCTCGGCCTTGGCCATCGCCTCGCCCATGAAGGGCATGTCCTTGGTCTTCTTTCGGCCCTGGGCGATGCCGGCGAGCGCGCGATCGAGTTCGGCCTGCACCTCGGCCTCGGTCTCCGCCTTGTCGAAGCCCGAGCCGCCCTGGCTGCCGACGTTGACGTGCGTGCCGCCCTTGCCGCCGGTCGTTCCCTCGTCGCCGCCGATGGTCAGGCGGCCCACGAAGAAGGTGAGCACGATGAGCACCACGAACAGGCGCAGTGGCGGGATGTAGCGCACGCGGTGGCCGCGCAGGTAGTTGCAGGCGACGCGCCCCGGCACCAGCAGGTCGCGCAGCGTGCGGAACACGCGGCCGTCCAGGTGCCAGAACGATTCGAACACTTCCTCCAGCGCGTGCTTCATGTCGCGCAACGGGTTGTGCGCGCCCTGCCCGCAGGCGTGGCAGTAGTCGCCCATCAGCGCGGTGCCGCAGTTCTCGCAGGCGGTCGGTGTATCGGCGGCGGCGTGCATCGCGTCCCCTTCGCGTCGTCGTCGGCGTGCATTGCAGCACGTTGCGACGATGCCGTGCAGCCCGACCCGCTACGATGGCGCGCCGAACGCCGAGGCTGCCGTGTCCGCGCCCGCCCGCCTCCCGCAGGAGATCCGCCGCACCGCCACGCTGGCCGCGCCGCTCGTGGCCGGCCACGTCTCGACCGGCCTGATCGGCTTCGTCGACAGCACCATCGCCGGCCAGCACGGCACCGGCACGCTCGCGGCGGTGGCGGTCGGCACCGCACTGTTCTGGCTGCCGATGATGGTGCCGATGGGCACGCTGATGGCGATGCCGCCGGCGGTCTCCCACCTGGACGGCGCGGGGCGTCGCGACGAGATCGGGCCGCTGTTCCGGCAGTCGTTGTGGCTGGCCTTCGGGCTCGGCCTGCTGATGTTCCTGTTCCTCACGCTGGTGCCGTACGCGCTCACGCCGTTCGGCATCGCGCCGGACATCGTGCCCGGCGCCACCGCGTTCCTGCACGGCATCCGCTGGGGCGTGCCCGCGCTGACCTGCTACCTCGCGATGCGCTACCTCGCCGAAGGCCTGCACTGGACGCTGCCCACGATGCTGCTCGGCGGCGGCGGCCTGCTGGTGCTGGTGCCGCTGGGCTACGTGCTGACCTTCGGGGTGGCGGGCCTGCCGGAGTTCGGTGCCGGCGGGCTGGGCCTGGCCTCCTCGGTGATGATGTGGCTGCAGGCGCTGGCCTTCGCGCTGGTGCATGCGCGCGCGCCGGATGCGGCCGCTTAAGGTGTTCGCGCGGTTCGACCCGCCGCGGCCGCGGGTGATCCGCGGCCTGCTGGCCACGGGCCTGCCGATCGGCGTGACCGTGCTGATGGAGGGCGGGCTGTTCATCGGCACCGCGCTGCTGATCGGCCGGCTCGGCCCGGTCCCGGCGGCCGCGCACCAGATCGCGATCAACGTCGCCAGCCTGTGCTTCATGGTGCCGCTGGCGGTGGCCGAGGCCACCACGGTGCGCGTCGGCCATGCGCTCGGGCGCCGCGACGCCGCCGGCGTGCGCCGCGCGGCGCTGGCCGGTTACGCGATCGTGCTGGCGACGCAGCTGCTGTCGGCGATCGCGCTGGTGGCCGGCAACCACGCGGTGGTCTCGCTGTATACGCACGACGCGGCGGTGGCGACGCTCGCCGCCTCGCTGCTGCTGTACGCGGCCGCGTTCCAGTTCCCCGACGGCATCCAGGTGCTCTCGGCCGGCGCGCTGCGCGGCCTCAAGGACACCCGCATGCCCATGCTGCTGGCCGCGTTCGCGTACTGGGGCATCGGCATGCCGCTGGGCGCGACGCTCGGCCTCGGGCTGCTCGGCGGACCGCCTGCCGGGCCCCGCGGCATGTGGGCCGGCCTGATCGCCGGGCTGACCGTCGCGGCGCTGCTGCTCGGCGGCCGCTTCGCCCGGTCCAGCCGCCCGGCGCGCATCCACGGACTGACGACCGGGCAGGTCGACCCGATGACCTCCGGGACATGACCGCACGGATGCACGCGGTACCCTGTGCGTGCATCTTTCCGAGACACCTCCCCGATGAATGCCCCCCGTCGCGGCCCGATCGCGAGCTTCTTCGTCGGCCTGTGGGACGTGATGAACTTCACGCGCCGGCTGATCCTCAACCTGGTCTTCTTCGGCCTGGTCCTCCTGGTCGCGCTGCTTGTCCTGGCTTCGCTGGCCGGCGGCAACGCGCACCCGCTGCTCGCGCGCACCACGCTGGTCATCGCGCCCGAAGGCGAGCTGGTCGAGCAGTACACGTCCGATCCGGTGAGTCGCGCGCTCGAGCGCGTGGCCGGCAACCGGCATTCGGAACTGCAGCTACGTGACGTGCTTCGCGCGCTCGATGCCGCGCGCACCGACCGCAACATCGAACGCGTGTTCCTGCACGTCGACGACCTGCAGGCCGGCGGCATGGCGAGCCTGCGCGAAGTCGCCGACGCCATCGCGCGCGTGCGCGCCGCGGGCAAGCCGGTGGTCGCGTTCTCCGAGCAGATGGACCAGAAGCAGTACCTGCTCGCCGCGCAGGCCAACGAGGTCTACCTCGACCCGATGGGCCAGGTGACGCTCGAGGGCCTGTCGCGTTACCGCCAGTATTTCCGCGAGGGCCTGCAGGACAAGCTCGGCGTCGACGTGCACCTGTTCAAGGTCGGCACGTTCAAGTCGGCGGCGGAGCCCTACGTGCTCGACGCCGCGTCGCCGGCGTCGAAGGAAGCCGACCTGTTCTGGATGAACGACGTGTGGCAGCGCTACCTCGGCGACGTCGCGAAGGCGCGCCGCATCGACGCCGCCCGCCTCAACGCCGATGTCCAGACGCTGCCGCAGGGCGTGGCCGCCGCGCAGGGCGACCTGGCCAGGCTCGCGCTCTCGCAGCGCCTGGTCGACGGCCTGAAGACGCGCCAGGAGGTCTGGGACCTGCTGCGCGAGAAGGGCGTGGCCGACGACGACGCGACCGGCGGCTTCCGCCGCATCGAGCTCGACGACTACCTTGCGCACCTCGACAAGGGCCTGGAAGGCGCGCTGCCGCAGAAGCACGTCGCGGTGGTGGTGGCCGAGGGCGAGATCGCCGGCGGCGACCTGCCGCCGGGCAAGGTCGGCGGCGACTCCACGAGCGAGCTGCTGCGCGAGGCGCATGACGACGACAACGTCGCGGCGGTCGTGCTGCGCGTGAACTCGCCGGGCGGCGAGGTGTTCGCCTCCGAGCAGATCCGCCGCGAGGTCGAGCGCCTGAAGAAGGACGGCAAGCCGGTGGTGGTGTCGATGGGCGACGTCGCCGCGAGCGGCGGCTACTGGATCAGCATGAACGCCGATCGCATCTACGCCGATCCGTCGACGATCACCGGCTCGATCGGCATCTTCGGCGTGATCCCCACGCTGTCGCGCGCGCTGGAGAAGATCGGCGTGCACACCGACGGTGTCGGCACCACGCCCTACGCCGGTGCGTTCGACCTGACGCGCCCGCTGGACCCGGCCGTCGGCGGCATGATCCAGAGCGTGATCGAGAAGGGCTACCGCGACTTCACCGGTCGCGTGGCGAAGGCGCGCGGCCGCACGGTCGAGCAGATCGACGCGATCGCGCAGGGCCGCGTGTGGAGCGGTGCGCAGGCGATGCAGCGTGGCATCGTCGATTCGATGGGCGGCCTGCAGGTGGCGCTCGACGACGCCGCGCAGCGGGCGAAGCTCGGCAAGCGCGGCGAATACCAGGTGCGCTACATCGAGAAGACGCCGACGCCGTTCGAGAAGTTCTTCACCGGCATGGCGCAGAGCCGCATCGGTCTCGGCCTGCTGCGCGAATCCGACATGGCGCGCGCGCTGCTCGCCAAGTCGGCGCCTCAGGCCGCGCGCGACCTGCAGTTCCTCGAGGCCTCGGCGAACGATCGCCGTGGCGCGCCGGTGAAGGCGGTGGCCTACTGTTTCTGCGGACTCTGAACCGTTGTGCCAGCGAACGAAGGCGGCCCCCGGGCCGCCTTCTTCGCGTCCGCGCGTCGCATCGCGCCTGCACGGGCCGCGGCTATAGTGGCCGGCCTCCCGCCCGACGCGCCGCCGCCCATGCCCAACGGTGATACCCGTGCATTGCGGCGTCTGGAATTCCTCGCGCGCGCCGGCGAACTGCTCGCCTCCTCGCTGGACTACGAAGCGACGCTGCGCCACGTCGCGCGGCTCGCGCTGCCCGAGCTCGGCGACATGTGCGTCGTCGACGTCGCGCAGGACGGCGGCCTGCGCCGCGTCGCGACCGAGCACGTGCGCGCCGACCGCCGAGCGCTGGTCGAGGCACTGGCGCAGGCGAACCCCGATCCGTCGCGTTCGCCCGCGCCCGCCGCGCGCGTGCTGGCCAGCGGCATCACCGAGCGCATCGACGAAGTCACCGATGCGCTGATCGACGCGAACACCCACAGCGACGAGCATGCGCGGCTCGCGCACGCGCTCGGCGTGCGCTCGTTGCTGATCGTGCCGATGCGCGCGCACGACGACGTGGTCGGCGTGATGACGCTGGGCATCACCGAATCGGATCGCCGCTACGGGCCGGACGACCAGGAGCTGGGCGAGGAGATCGCGCGTCGCGCCGCGCTCGCCGTCGCGAACGCCCGGCTGTACCGCAATGCGCAGCAGGAGATCGCGCGGCGCGAGCAGGCCGAGGCCGCGCTGCGGCTGTCGGAGCAGCGCTTCCGTGCGATCACCGAGCAATCGCCATTGTCGACCCAGCGCCTCGCGCGCGACGGCCGCACCGTGAGCGTCAACGCGGCCTTCGAACGCCTGTGGGGCCTCACGCTCGAATCGCTCGGCGACTACAGCGTGCTCACCGATCCGCAACTCGAGGAAAAGGGCATCGCGCCGCTGCTGCGGCAGGCGTTCGCCGGCACGCCGACCGCGCTGCCGGTGATCGCCTACGACCCGGCCATGTCGGTCCCGGCCGCGAACCACCGCGACGACGCCACGCGCTGGATCAGCGCCTATGCGTATCCGGTGCGCGACGACGACGGCACGATCCGTGAAGTCGTGCTGGTGCACGAGGACGTGACCGAATCGCGGCGCGCGGAGCTGAAGCTGCGCGGGAGCGAGGAGCGGCTCAACCGTGCGCTCGCGGCCGGCGAGCTGGTGGTCTGGGACTGGGATCTGGTCAGCAACCGCATCGAGTGCTCGCAGAACGCGGCGGACTTCTTCGGGCTCGACGTCGGGCAATCCGGTGCGTTCCTCGATGCCATCCACCCCGACGACCTGCCGAAGGTGAACGCGGCCGCCGAACGCGCGCTCGCGACCGGCATCTTCGAGCGCATGCAGTACCGGCTGGCGTCGGCGACCGGGCGCGGCCGCTGGGTGCAGTCGCGCGGCCACGTCGAGTTCGACGCCGAGCGTCGGCCCGTGCGCATGCTCGGCGTCACGGTCGACATCACCGAGCGCTTCCACGCCGAGGAGGCGGTGCGCATGCTCGCCGATGCCGGCGAGATCCTGGGCCGCTCGCTCGACTACGAGGCCACGCTCGACAACCTCGCCCGCGTGGTCGTGCCGCGCGTGGCCGACTGGTTCGCCGTCGACCTGGTGACCGAGGACGGCGCGCTGCAGCGCGTGGCCGTGCACCATCCGGATGCCGCGCGCGTGGCGATCGCCACCCGCCTGTTCGAGCGCTATCCGCCGCAGCGCGGCAGCGGTGCGTGGAAGGTGATCGAGACGCGCAACCCGGAATGGGCGGCCGACATCCCGCCGGCGCTCATCCGCGCCAGCGCGGTCGATGCGGAGCAGGCGCGCATGCTCGCCGAGCTCGAGCTGCGCTCGTACATCATCGTCCCGCTGATCGCGCGCGACACGGTGATCGGCACGCTCACGCTGGTGCAGGCCGAGAGCGGCCGGCGCTACCAGCAGGCCGACGTCGGGCTGGCCCTCGAGCTCGCGCGCCGCGCCGCCGCCGCGGTCGACAACGCGCGGCTCTATGCGCAGCTGCAGGACGAGCACCGCCGCAAGGACGAGTTCCTCGCCACGCTCGCGCACGAGCTGCGCAATCCGCTCGCGCCGATCCGCACCGGCCTCGCGCTGCTGCAGGCCGACACCGACCCCGAGCGCAATGCGCGCACGCGCGGGATCATGGAGCGCCAGCTCGCGCACATGGTGCGGCTGATCGACGACCTGCTCGACCTTTCGCGCGTTACCCGCGGCACCGTGGAACTGCAGCGGCGGCCGGTCGCGGCGCGCGCGTGGTCGCCGGCGCCGTCGAGGCCAGCGGGCCGCTGCTCGCGGCGGCCGGGCTCGCGCTCGACGTCGACGTGCAGGCGCCCGGCGCGCTGCTGGAGGCCGACGACGCACGGCTGGTCCAGGTGCTGACCAACCTGCTCAACAACGCCGCCAAGTTCACCCCGCGCGGCGGTCGCGTGGCGCTGCGCGCGGCCCTGCACGACGCGCGCCTGCGCATCGAGGTGAGCGACACCGGCATCGGCCTGGCGCCCGCGCAGCTCGATTCGATCTTCGGCATGTTCGTGCGCGGCGCCGGTGCGGGCATGCACGGCGGCCTCGGCATCGGCCTCACGCTGGCGCGCCGCCTCGTGGAGCTGCACGGCGGCCGCCTGTGGGCCGAGAGCGACGGCCCGGGGCAGGGCAGCCGCTTCACCGTCGAGTTGCCGCTCGCCGACGCGGGCGCGGTCGCCGCCCCGCGCGCGGTTCCCTCGGTCGCGCCGTCGGCCGGCCGGCGCGTGCTGGTGGTGGACGACAACGCCGACGCGGCGCGCACGCTGGCCGCGCTGCTCGCGCTCGGCGGGCACGACGTGCGCACCGCGTTCAGCGGCGGCGAAGCGCTCGCACTGCTCGAGCGCTTCGTGCCCGAGGTGGCGTTCCTCGACATCGGCCTGCCCGGCATGAGCGGCAACGAACTCGCGCGGCGCCTGCGCGCCGACCCGCGCAGCGCGGCCGCGCGGCTGGTCGCGGTGACCGGCTGGGGGCGCGACGAGGACCGCGACCGCACGCGCGAAGCCGGCTTCGATGCTTACCTCACCAAGCCGGTCGATCCGGCGACGGTGATGGCCCTGCTCGCCGGCTGAGCGGCAGCTGTTCGCCGGCTGAATACCGGCCGTACGCGCGCCCGCGTTTCACGCGCGCTACGGACGCCGCACGCGAGATTGGCCGCGAACGGCGCCACCCGGCGCTTCGCGGCAGTCCCATGACCTCCGGCAAAGCCATTCTCATCGTCGAGGACAACCCGGACATCCGGGACATCTTCCGCACGCTGTTCGAGCTGGAAGGCTTCGACGTGCACGTCGCCGAGAACGGGCAGGACGCGCTGCACCGCCTCGACGACGACCACGTCGAGCCGTGCCTGATCCTGCTCGACCTGTCGATGCCGGTGATGGACGGCTGGACGTTCCTCGACGTGCTGCATGGCCGCGAGGACGGCGACCGCATCCCGGTGACGGTGCTGAGCGCGAACGTCGACCCGACGCTCTCGCGTGACCTCAAGTCGCGCTATGGCGTGCGCGTGCTGCGCAAGCCGGCGTCGGTGGAGGCGCTGCTCGGGATCGCCAAGGCCTGCCGCGAGCAGGGCCAGCCGGCGGACTGACGCGTCCTCAGGGCGCGGCTGCGTCCCCGGTGGCGGCATCGATCGCCGCGTCCTGCGCCTTCGAGGCCGCGTCGAGCGCGGCCTGCGAGGCGCGCGCCTGCCGCAACGGCGCCTGCACCGCCCGCGCGAGGTCGTCGTGCCGCGCCGTGGCCTTCGGTTCGACCGGTTTGTCCTTGTCGGGCATCTCCGGCTTGGAGCAGGCGGCGAGCAGGGCGAGGACGGCGACGGCGGTGAGCACGCGGATCATGGGCGGACTCCAGCGGACGAAGGGCCGTCCGTCGACGGCTATCCTACGCGCCACACCGCGGGAGGACGCATGGACGATCGACGCTGGAGACTCGACGGCCGGCTCGCGCTGGTGACCGGCGGAAGCGCCGGCATCGGCCGCGCGATCGCGCACGAACTGCTGGGCTTCGGCGCCGACGTGATGCTGGCCGCGCGCGATGGCGACGCGCTGGACGCCGCGCGCGCCGAGCTGGCCGACGAGTTCCCCGACCGCCTGGTGATGGCATTCACGGCGGACGTCGGCGTCGACGAACAACGCCGCGAGCTGCTCGACTGGGTCGAGGACCAGGGCGAGGGCCAGCTCGACATCCTCGTCAACAACGCGGGCGGCAACCTCAGCAAGCCGGCCACGGACTACGCCGACGACGAATGGCGGCAGATCTTCGAGGTCAACCTGTTCTCGGCCTTCGAGCTGTCGCGCTACGCGCACCCGATGCTGGTGCGCCATCCGCAGTCGAGCATCGTGAACGTGGGCAGCGTGTCGGGCCTGACGCACGTGCGCACCGGCGCGCCCTACGGCATGGCGAAGGCCGCGCTGCACCAGATGACCAAGAACCTCGCGGTCGAATGGGCCGAGGACGGCGTGCGCGTGAACGCGGTGGCGCCCTGGTACATCCGCACGCGGCGGACGTCGACCAAGCTGGCCGATCCGGACTATCTCGACGACGTGCTGCTGCGCACGCCGCTGGGCCGCGTGGGCGAGCCGGAGGAGGTGGCCGCGGCGGTGGCGTTCCTGTGCCTGCCCGCGGCGGGTTACATCACCGGCGAATGCATCGCCGTGGACGGCGGCTTCCTGCACTACGGCTTCTGACGCCGGACATGGAAAAGCGCCCGCTTGGGGCGCTTTTCACCGGGTGAAGCATGGAACAGTCACTCGTTGCCGCGACCGCCCTCGTTGCCGCCGCGACCGCCCTGGTTGCCCCCGCGGTTGCCGCCGCCCGAGGCTTCGCCGCCCTTGCGGCCGATCGCGGCCATGTGCTCGCGATCCTGGCTGACCGCCTCGCCGCCCTTGCGGGCGATCTCGCGCTGCTCACGTGGGTCCATCGCCGCGAAACCGCGGTTGCTGCGGCCTCCGTTGTTGCCGTCGTTGTTGTTCGCCATGTCCAAGCTCCTTGTCTGCGACGTGGGGTCGCGTGGGGGGAAAAGGGTCCGGTCTGTCGTCGGGAACGGGGCCGTCGGCATGCCTTCGACCCGATCCGCGATCGATGCTAGGAACGCGGCCGTTAGCAGGCGGCTTTGGCACGGTGAAAGTGCAACTAACGGGGTTCAGGTCTTTCAGCGATGTCGCGACGTGTGGCGCAGCCGCGCGTGGACCGATTCGCGCTTGCGGGCGACGCACCTGTCGCGATCACGCGCGCGGTGGTACACCGTCGGCATGCTGAAGATGCCCTTCGACGAGGACGGCGACGCGCCGGCCTCCGATCCGTCCGCCCCCGCCTCCACCACCGCTCCCATTCCCTTCCTGCAACGCCGGCTCGTGCGTATCGGGCTGGTCGCGCTGGGCGTGCTCGTGCTCCTGCTCGCCTGGGCCGCGTGGCGGCTCCCGCTCAATCGCGCGCTCGAGCCGCTGCCCGATCCCACGCTCGTGCTCGTCGACCGCAACGGCGTCGACTTCGCGCGCCGCGGCGCGGTCAAGGAGCCGCCCGTCGACGTGACGACGCTGCCGCCGCACGTGGCGGGCGCGGTGGTCGCGATCGAGGACCGGCGCTTCTACCACCACCTCGGCATCGATCCGCGCGGCGTGGCGCGCGCGATGGCGCGCAACTGGCGCGCCGGCGGCGTGAAGCAGGGCGGCTCCACCATCACCCAGCAGCTCGCCAAGACCGCGTTCCTGGAGCCCGACCGCACGATCCGCCGCAAGATCCGCGAAGCGCTCATCGCCGTATACCTCGAGGCGCGGCTGAGCAAGGACGAGATCCTCTCGCGGTATCTCAGCTCGATCTATTTCGGCGACGGCGTCTACGGCCTGCGCGGCGCGGCGCATCACTACTTCGGCAAGGAGCCGGAGAAGCTCTCGATCGGCGAGTCGGCCATGCTGGCCGGCATGATCAAGGCGCCCTCGGCGCTGTCGCCCACCCACGACCGCAAGGCCGCGCTCAAGCGCATGCGGGTGGTGCTCAAGGCGATGGCCGACGCGGGCGTCATCAGCGAGGGCGAAGCCAAGCGCGTGCGCGACCCGCGCGTGCTGGCCTCGAGCGAGCGCCTGACCGGCGGCACGTGGTTCGCCGACTGGGTCGCCCCGCAGGCGCGCGAGGCGTTCGACGCCGACTACGGCGAGATCCGCGTGCGGACGACGCTCGACGCCCGCATGCAGAAGCTTGCCCAGCGCCTGGTGCGGCACTGGCTCGGCGGGGAAGGCCGGCGCGTGGGCGCCACCCAGGCCGCGCTGGTCGCGATGACGCCCAACGGCGAGGTGCTGGCGCTGGTCGGCGGCCGCGACTACGCCAAGAGCCAGTTCGACCGCGCCACGCAGGCGCGCCGCCAGCCGGGCTCGGCCTTCAAGCTGTTCACCTACTACGCCGCGCTGCGCAGCGGCGCCACGCCCGACACGCTCATCGACGACGCGCCGCTCAAGCTCGGCACGTGGTCGCCGTCGAATTACGACGGGCGCTACGCCGGCCCGATTCCGCTGCGCGACGCGTTCGCGCGCTCCAGCAACGTCGCCGCGGTGCGGCTGGCGCAGCAGGTCGGACCCCACTCGGTCGTGCAGGCCGCGCGCGACCTCGGCGTCGCCAGCCCGCTGGGCACGGATCCGTCCATCGCGCTCGGCACGTACGAAGTCACGCTGCTCGAACTCACCTCGGCCTACGCCGCCTTCGCGCAGGGCGCCGCGCCGGTGACCCCGCACGGCCTGCCCGGCGCGCCGGTCGGGCCGTCGACGCCGATCGATCCGGACCTGCGCGCGATGATGCTCGACATGCTCTGGCAGGTCGTCGACCGCGGCACCGGCCGCGCCGCGCGGCTCGGCGACATGCCGGCGTTCGGCAAGACCGGCACCACGCAGGAGCATCGCGATGCCCTGTTCGTGGGCATGGCCGGGGACCTGGTCGTGGGCGTGTGGGTCGGCAACGACGACGGCACGCCGATGAAGCGCGTCACCGGCGGCTCGCTGCCCGCGCGCATCTGGCGCGACTTCATGAAGGGCGCCGTGCGCATCGCGCCCTCGGCCGGCCCGATGCTGCGTCCGCAGCGCGCGCTGCCGCCACCGGTGGCGATGCCGGACGACTCGATGTTCGGCGGCGAGGGCGAGGTGCTGCCCGAGCCGGTCGAGGACGTGAGCGCGCTCCCGCCGGAGGATGCCGACGCGCCGGTGGAGGTGATCGACGTGCCCATTCCGGTCGACGCGCCCGAGGACGCGCCGCCTGCGGACGCCCCGCCGCCCGAGCCCGAGCCGGCCGACGAGGACGAGCAGTAATAGCCCGCCGGCGCACCCGCGGGTCGAGGCCGCCGACCCGTGGTCAGTGCGCGCAGGCGGTGCCGGCGATCGCCGCGTCCACGCGCGCCAGCTCATCGCGCGCGGCGTCGAATTTTTCCGGTGCGAACGTCAGCGCCTGCTCGGCGACGCGACGGCGCTCGGCCCAGGCCGCGCAACGCTCGGCTTCCGCCACCTCGGTGCAGCGGTCGCGCACCACTTCGCAGGCCTGCGCCGGCGCCGGGCTGCGGCCGTCGAGCCCGACGGCGTCGACCGGCGCGCACCGCGTGCTCTCGGCGTCCTCGCTGTAATAGCGCTGCGCGTCGGCGGTGAGGCAGGCGTAGAGCATCGGTGGCGGCAGCCGCGCGGTAACGCTCGCGGGCTCGCCGGCCGCGGCCGACGGCGGCACGGGGACGAGGGCGGGCCCGGCCACCGGCGCGACGGGCGTCGGCGCCGGCGCGAGGGTGGGCGCGCGAGGCGCGACCGGTGCCACGACGGCCGGCGTCGCGACGACGCGCCGCGCCTGCCGGGTGCCCTTCGGACACTTCGTACCGTTCTGCAGCGTCACCGCGCCGTCGGCGGCACGCAGCGGTAGATCACCAGCGAGCCCGCCGACGCCGGCCACGCGAGCGCCAGGGCGAGCGCCAGGGCGAGCGCCAGCAGCGCACGCTGCGGGCCGGTCACGGGCAGGACTCGCCGAGCTGGGCATCGATGCGACGCTGCTCGCGCTCGATCGCGTCCCGATCGCCCTGCAGCGCGCTGAACCAGCGACGGTCCAATGCGTCGCGGCGATCGCGCAGCAGCGCGCAGGCTTCGCTGGCCGGCAGCGGCTCGCAGGCATCGCGCACCCACGTGCCACCGGCGGTCGCGACCGGCACGCCGCCGTAGCCGGGATAGCGCCAGCGCCGCCCGGCGTCCACGCGGATGCGCGTGCCGCCGTCGCGATGCTCGACGCGCGCGCCGTAGCCGCCCTCCACCGCCGGCGGCGCGACGCCGACCACCGGGTGGCCGAGCGTCCACAGCGGCACCCAGCGCGGATTCCCCTCGGGCGAGCCGCTCGTGTAGCGCTCGCCGTCCGGGGTCACGCATTCGTAGACCGGGCGCGGCGCGGTGCGATAGACGACGTGCGTGGGCGGCAGCACCGCCGGGCCGCGATCCCGCGCGCGCGTGGCGACGGCGCGCGACGGCGGCGGGTCGGTCGGGCGGAGCATCGTGCGCACGTCCTGGCGTTCGCCCGGCCGGCAGGGCGAGTCGCGCAGCGTGAGGTGGCCGCGCGCGTCGGTGCAGCGGTAGATCGTGACCGGCGGCCCGGCCGACGCCGCCGGCGACGGGAGCGCCAGCAGTCCGAGCAGGCCGAGCAGGCCGAGCAGCCAGGGCGGGGCGGTCAGGCGCGACATGCCGGCATCTTGCGCCCGGCACCGGGGACGCGGAAGCCGGCCGGCGGCCCGTGTTCGCGCTGGTTCAGCCCGGCCGCGTCAGTCGCGCAGCACGTCGCCGCTGCGGGCGTCGCGGATCGGCGTGGGCGTCGCGAGGCCGCCGGTCTCGCCTTCGCAGACCCCGTCGACCAGTGCCCGCAACGCGGGCGAGAGTTCGTCGCGCCGGCGCGCCGGCGGCTCGCCCGTGAGGTTGGCGCTGGTCGAGACGATCGGCCCGCCCAGCCGCGTGCACAGCGCGGCGACCACCGGATGCGCGCTCACCCGCACCGCCACGTCCGCGCGGCCGCCGGTGATCCACGCGGGCGTCGACGCCTTTGCGGGCACGACCCACGTATGCGGGCCGGGCCAGCCCGCCTCCACGCGTGCGCGCTGCGCCGCATCCAGCGCGGACCAGTCGACCACGCCGTCGAATTGCGAGGCGCGCGCGCCGACGAGGATCAGCCCCTTCTCGACCGGCCGGCGCTTGATCGCCAGCAGGCGGTGCACCGCTTCGCCGTCGAACGGAATGCAGCCCAGGCCCCATACGGCCTCGGTCGGGTAGGCCAGCACGCCGCCGCGGATGAGCAGGGCGACCGCGCTCGCGATGTTGAGCGTGCCGTCGTTCACGGCGTCGTCGGCCAGTCGAGGTCGTCGCCGTCTTCCCACAGCACGGCCGCGATGCGCCAGCCGTCGCCGGTGCGAACGAGGTGCAGCGACTTCACGCCCGCGCCGTCGATGGCGACGCCGTCGCGGCGCCCGCGCTTGCGGTAGCGCGACCGTCGCGTGGCGATGCCGCCCGCGACGTGCGTCCGCTCGGCGGTTTCCCATTCATGGAAGCCGGTCAGCGTGCCGTCGGCCAGCCACGCCCGACGCGGTGCGAGGAAGGCGTCGAGCGTCAGGGTCGACGCCGTGTCGCCGTCGCGCCGCGTGACCGTCGCGCCGGGCAGGAACACGCGATGCGGCGCATCCAGCAGCGGCGACGGCGCGTCGCGGTTGTCGAAAAGCGCGTAGAACGCGGCGACGAGTGCGTCGATGGCGGCGACGTCGCTGGACGTCGCCGCCGGGTTCAGCGCAGGCGCGGCATCGCGCATCGGCGCCTCAGAACGGCGTGTCGTCGTCGGCCAGCGCGGCCGCCTTCGTCGCGGCCTTCTCCACCGCGACCTTGGACACCTTCTTGGCGCTGGCCTTCTTCGCCGTCGACGTCTTCGCCGCCTTCTTCGTGGCCTTCTTCGCGGCCTTCTTGGCGGTCGGCTTCTTCGCGGCGGCCTTCTTCGGCGCGGCCTCGGCGGTCTTCTTCGCCGCGACCTTCTTGGTCGCCTTCTTTGCGAAGCGCGCGCGCATCGGCTTGCCGGTCGCTTCCAGCATCTGCTGCGCTTCCACCAGCGACAGCGTCGCCGGATCGCGATCCTTCGGGATGCGCCCGTTCAACTTGCCGTCGGACAGGTACGGCCCGAAGCGCCCGTTGAGCACCTGCACGTCGTAGCCGTCCCACTGCTTGATGATGCGGTTGCGCGCGATCTCTTCCTTCTGCTCGATCAGCTCGACCGCGCGTTCGAAGCTGATCGCGTACGGATCGTCCTCCTTCGCGAGCGAGGCGTAGGTGCTGCCGCGCTTGGCGAACGCGCCGAAGCGCCCGATGCCGACCGTGACCGCCTCGCCGTTGCTCTCGCCGAGCGTGCGCGGCAGGCCGAACAGCTCCAGCGCGTGCTCCAGCGAGATCGAGTAGATGCTCTGCCCGGGCTTGAGCGAGGCGAACTGCGGCTTCTCCTCGTCCTCGCTCGTGCCGATCTGCACGAGCGGACCGAACTTGCCGATGCGCGCGCTCACCGGGCGGCCGCTCTTGGGATCGGTGCCGAGCACGCGCACGCTACCGGCGTCGGCACGGTCGATGTTGTCCTTCTTGTCGTCGACCAGCGTCTTGAACGACTTCCAGAAGCGCTCCATCAGCGGCACCCACGCCTCTTCGCCGCGGCTCACCGCATCGAGCTCGTCCTCGAGCTTGGCGGTGAAGTCGTAGTCGACGTACTGGGTGAAGTGCGCGGACAGGAACTTGCTTACCGCGCGACCGACGTCGGTCGGGCGGAAGCGGCGGTTCTCGAGTTCGACGTACTTGCGCGCCTGCAGCGTGGAGATGATCGACGCGTAGGTCGACGGCCGCCCGATGCCGTATTCCTCGAGCGCCTTCACCAGCGAGGCTTCGGAGAAGCGCGGCGGCGGCTCGGTGAAGTGCTGGTCGGCGACCACGCGGTTGAGCGGCAGGCGGTCGCCGGTCTTCATCGCCGGCAGCTTGCGGCCTTCCTCGTCGTCGTCGGCGCCCTTGGTGTCCTTGCCTTCCTCGTAGACGGCCAGGAAGCCGGGGTCGACCACCGTCGTGCCGGACACGCGGAAGCTGTGCTCGCTGCCCGCGGCCAGATCGACGCTCACGGTGTTCAACGTCGCCGGCACCATCTGCGACGCGACCGCGCGCTTCCAGATCAACTCGTACAGGCGGCGCTCGTCGTCGGGCAGGTACTTGGCCACCGACGCCGGCGTACGCAGCGCGGAGCTCGGGCGGATGGCTTCGTGCGCTTCCTGCGCGTTCTTCGACTTCGTGGTGTACGTGTTCGGCTTGTCCGGCACGGCGCGCGTGCCGAAGTCGCGTGCGATCACGTCACGGATCTCGACGATCGCGTCCTGCGACAGGTTCACCGAGTCGGTACGCATGTAGGTGATCAGGCCGACGGTGCCTTCCGCGCCGATGGGCAGGCCTTCGTACAGCTTCTGCGCGACCTGCATCGTGCGGCGCGTGGTGAAGCCGAGCTTTCGCGCGGCTTCCTGCTGCAGCGTCGAGGTGATGAACGGCGGCGACGGGCGACGCTTGCGCTCCTTGCTGGTCACGTCCGTGACCTGCAGCATGCCGGCGGCGTCGCGCACGATGCGGTCGCGCGCGGCATGCGCGTCGGTCTCGTCGGTCAGCGTGAACTGCTCGACCTTCTTCCCGTCGAGCTTGGTGAGCTTGGCGTTGAACTGCTGCGACGGATGCGCGACCTCGCCCTCGATCGTCCAGTATTCGCGCGCGATGAAGGCTTCGATCTCCTCCTCGCGCTCGACGATCATGCGCAGCGCCGGCGACTGCACGCGGCCCGCGGACAGCCCGCGCTGCACCTTGCGCCAGAGCACCGGCGACAGGTTGAAGCCCACCAGGTAGTCGAGCGCGCGACGCGCCTGCTGTGCATCGACCAGCGGCTCCGCGATCGCGCGCGGCCGGGTCATGGCTTCCTTGATCGCGCGCGGCGTGATCTCGGTGAAGACCACGCGTTCGAGCGAGCGGTTGGCGAGCAGGCCGCGCTCTTTCAGGATCTCGGCGATGTGCCAGCTGATCGCCTCGCCCTCGCGGTCCGGGTCGGTCGCCAGATACAGGTGCTCGGCGCCCTTGGCCGCCTTGGCGATCGCGTCGACGTGCTTCTCGTTCTTGTCGATCAGCGCGTAGCGCATGGCGAAGCCGTGCTCCGGATCGACCGCACCCTCCTTGGGGACGAGGTCGCGCACGTGGCCGTAGGAGGCGAGGACGGTGAAGTCCTTGCCCAGGTACTTGTTGATCGTCTTGGCCTTGGCGGGCGACTCGACGAGGAGGAGGTTCTTGGCCATGAGCGGCTCCGTGGGGGCGGGCGGCCCGGAATCCGGCAGCGCGAAGGGTCCGCGCGGCCATGAAAAAGGGACGTGGAAAAGCGGCGACGCCCGCGGACGGCGTCCGCGGGCGTGTCATTCTCTATATCTAGTGTCATCACGCGCCGGCCGGCGCTGTCAAGCCGGACCGGTGCGGGTGGGAAATCAGCGGGCCATGCCGGCGAAGGCCGCGACCAGTCCCGCGAACGCCACGAGGGCCAGCAGCGTCAGGACGACGCCCGCGGCGATCACCGCGATCGCCACCGCGCCCAGCCCGGGGCGCTGCCGCTCCGGGTGGGCGGTGAACGCCCACCGGTCGACGACCACTGTATCGCAAACCATGTCGTGCAACGCCTGCTTGCGGTCGGTGAAACCGGCCATGACGTAGCCGATCATCAGCACGAGGCTGCTCAGGATCGTCGCGAAATACCGGCCGATGGTCCGCCCGACGCCGATCCGGCGGCCGTCCGGCCGCGCCACCTTGATGCCGATCGCGAGCTTGCCCGGCGTGGCCTGCAGGCGGGACGCATGGAAGGCGATGAAGTAGAGCAGGCCGCCGAGCGAGGTCAGCAGCTGGACGACCCAGTTGATCTCGGTGCCGCGCGCGCCGCCGACGGCAGCGGTCGCGCCGATGATGCCGCCGACGAACGCGCTGGCGACGACCACGATGAACAGGTCGATGAAATAGGCGGCGACGCGTTTCCAGAAGCCCGCGTACACGACCTCGCCGCCCTGCACGAGCAGCGTCTGGTCCTCGAGCCGGGCGGCCGGCGGTGCATAGGGCGAGGCGGCGACGCGATCCACCACCTGGTACGGGTTGTAGCCGGTGGCCACGGCGAGGCCCGGCTCGTCGGCGGGCAGCGCGAAGAGCGACGCCGCTGCGTTCGACGGCGCGGCGGCCGGCGACGGCGCGCGCGGCCCCAGCACCTCGTCCATCGCCCGGTGCCACGGGATCCAGTCGCCGAAGCCCTCGCGCCAGACCAGCGTGCCCGGCTGCAGCGGCCCGTTGCGGTGCAGCTCGGCGAGGTCGGAGGCGGCGACCGGCCCCAGCCGGTTGCGGTCGGTGTCGCTGTAGTACCAGGCGGTCATGGCGTGCGGTCCTCGGCCCGGCACGCCGGGCGGCGGTATTGGGCGGGCAGGTCGCCGCCGGTGCAGTCCCAGGCGTCGGCGGGCGACGCGGGCGCGACGAACACGACGGACCGGCCGTCGATCCGCGGATTCACGCCCTGGACGGTGATGCGGAATGCGCAGCGGCCGTCGACCTCGCCGAAGGCCAGAGTCGGGACGTCGCCGAGCCCGGCCTCGCGGGCCGACGCCGGGCAGCGGCCCGCGTTGGCCCGGGCCTGCTGGACGGCGGCCTCGATCGCCGGCGCCAGCGCATCGACGCGGGCAGCGACCTTCGAGCGGTCCAGGTACGCGTGGTAGGCCGGGATCGCGATCGCCGCGGTGATGCCGATCAGGGGCACCGCCAGCACCAGGCCGACGACGACCGCGATCAGCCACCCGGACATCCGCGGGCGCGGCATCGGCCGGGCGGCGTGCGGATAGGCGCCGCCGACGGGGGCGGGCCCCGCGTGGGCCAGCGTGGCGATCGGCGGGAGTGGCGGTGGCAGGCGCGCATCGGGCGTCACCGACGACAGCTCGAGTTCCTCGGCCATGCGGTCGAGCGGCTGCCATTCGCGCATGCCGTCCCGCCAGACCAGGGTGTCGCGCTGGATGCGGCGGTCGCGATAGCGCGTGCGCAGTTCGTCAGGCGACAGCGGCCCGACCCGACCCTGGCCGGGATCGTGGAAAAACCAGTCCAAACAGTCCCCCGGTCGATGCGTGCGGCGCCTCCCCAGGCGCCGTCCGGTGCCTAATGTACCGGCTCGGGCTCGTCGTCGAACATCTGCGTCTGCATCCACGCGTAGGCCGCTTCGCTGCCGGGCTGGTCGAACAGCACCATCAGCACGACCCACTTCAGATCGTCGATGTCGACCGCGTCCTGCTCGAGCGCCAGTGCACGGTCGACTACCAGCTCGCGCTGGCCCGCATCCAGTACGCCGTGCTGTTCGAGGAAGAGCAGGAAACCGCGCGTATCCGCGTCGAGCTTCTCGAGTTCGGCGCCGGCGTAGACGCGCACGGGGCCGGCGCCACGCGACGGCTGCGGCGCCGGGCGTGCCTGCGCGAGTGCGTCGAGCCAGTCGAAGGCCTTGTGGATCTCGGCGGTCGAGAAGCCGGCGTCCGCGAGTTCGGCGAGCAGCGCGCTGCTGTGCCGCGAATCGGCGTCGCGGAGCGCGCTGCCGTCGGCGTCGAGGACGTGTTCGAAGAGGTAGAGCAGGACGTCGAGAATGCTTTCTTTCATTGGCCTCGCCCTGCCGCGCGACGGTGCGTGGGTCGGGCCGGAGCGGCTCAGGCGACGCGGAAGTACCGGCCGTGCTGCTGGGCCACCCGCCCTTCCAGCTCCATGACCAGCAGCATGGAGGACAGCCGGGAGGGCGTCAATCCGGTGCGATCGATCAGTTCATCCATATCCGTGGGATCGAAGCCCAGCTGTTTCCACAAGCTCTGGTGGTCGGAGTCGACGGGGAGCGTCGTCGCCGCGGTCGCCCCGGGCGGTGCCGACGCCGCGGACAGCGCGCGCTGGTGCGCGGCCGCCTCGGACGCGGCCTGCGCGCCGAGCGCCTCGATCACCTCATCCGGCGACTGCACGAGCGTCGCGCCGTCGCGGATGAGGCGGTGGCACCCGCGGGCCAGCGGATTGCGGATCGAGCCCGGGATCGCGAACACGTCCCGGCCGGCGTCCGCGGCCAGCCGCGCGGTGATCATCGCGCCCGAGCGTTCGGCGGCCTCGACCACCAAGGTGCCCAGGCAGAGCGCCGCGAGCAGGCGGTTGCGGCTCGGGAAATGCTCGCGCCGCGGGCCGGTGCCCGGCAGATGCTCGCTGACCAGCGCGCCGCCGGCCGCGATGCGCGCCTGAAGCGCGGCGTTCGCGCGCGGGTAGGCCACGTCCGGCCCGGTGCCGAGCACCGCGAGGGTCGCGCCGTCGACGCCGAGCGTCGCGGCGTGCGCGGCCGCGTCGATACCGGCCGCGAGGCCGCTGCCGACCACGAACCCGGCGCGGGCGAAGGCGCGGGCGAACTCGCCGGCCAGCTGCAGCCCGCCCGGCGTCGGTCCACGGCTGCCCACCACCGCGATCGCCGGCCGCCACAGCAGGCTCGCGTCGCCCTCGACGAACAGCGCGAGCGGCGGACTGGCGGCATTGCGCAGCGCGGGCGGGTAGTCCGCGTCGGTCCAGCCGATGACGTGACGGCCCGGCGCGTCCCGCCAATGCGCCACGGCGTCGAGGATCGAGGGCGCGGGCGTCCGCAGTGCCGACGCCTGCGCCGCCGACAGCCCGTGCCGCGCCCATGCCGCGGCGTCGGCCAGGGCGGCGGTCGCGCTGCCGGCGGCCTCCAGCAGGCCGCGACGCGGGGCGAGTGGGCCGCCGGCGGCGGCGAGGACGGCGAGGGCGACGGCTTCGTGCATCGCTGCAGCCTCGCCCGGAAACGACGACGGCGCCCTCGGGCGCCGTCGATGCATCGCGTAGGAAAACTCCGAACGTCAGTACGGCGCGTCCGGATGCTTGAGCTCCTGGCCGATCGCGGTCGGGCGGATGCCGTCCATCACCAGCGCGTAGCTCACCTTGTCGAAGGTGCGGAACACCATCACGTGGCTCGCGAACTCGTCGGGCAGGCGGACCTTGTCGCCGCGGCCGACGGTGTCGGGATCGCGGCCGCCCTTCCTGACGCGATCGACGGCCGTGCTGCCGACGCGCCAGGTCGAGAAGACCGTGCCGTTGTCGATGCCATCGCGCGCGCCGACCGACAGCGCGACCACGTCGCGACGGCCGCCATGGGCGAGCTCGTCGGCCACCGCCAGCACCTGCGCGCGGCCGTACTCGAACTGCGCCTTCGGGGCGTGCGGGAAGAACTGCAGGTCGTAGGGCTGCGGCTGCACCGGCACCAGCCGGTCGCCGACGCGGACCTCGCGGCCGTTGCCGTCGAGCACCAGCGTCGCGGCCTCGATGCCACCGACCATGCCGCGGCTGATCGTGCCGGTGGACTGCTGCATCAGCTCGTAGCCGAGGATCTCGCTGCCCTTGTCGGGGGTGACGGCGTTGGTCCAGAAGTTCGCGCCGTCCAGCGTGCGGCGACCGCGGTAGTCGAGGTCGTCGGCGTGGAACAGGTCGCAGCAGGCGGTGCGGTCCAGGCGCGCGTAGCGCACCGTCGGGCGAACCACGGCCCAGCGCTGGCCGGGCTGCGCGTCGACACCCTTGATGTAGACCACCGAGCCGCCGACGGCGTGCTCGTGGTCCTCCTCGATGCCGACCACGTAGGGCATGTCGTCGATACGGTCGACGATGCGCAGGTTCTTGAGGAACGGCTCGACTTCCGCGAGCGGCACGCCGGTGACCGGCGCGTCGGTGCGCGCGCCCGGCTGGACGGCGACGCGGTCGAGGTAGGCGAGCGAGATCACGTCGCCCGGATAGATCAGGTGCGGGTTGCGGATCTGCGGATTGGCCTGCCAGATCTCCGGCCACAGCCACGGGCGCTTCAGGAAGCGGCCGGCGATGTCCCACAGCGTGTCGCCACGCTTGACGGTGTAGGTGGTCGGATGGTCCGCCGAGACGGCGGCCGCGGCGACGGTCAGCAGCGCGGCGGCAGCCACCACGCGGAACGATTTCATCATGGCCATGGACCTGATTCCCCAGCAGGCGAGCCCCGTCCTTGAAGGGCGCTGGCACTATAGCCCACGCCGCTGCGACCGACGCAATGCCCGCGCGGCGCTAGAATGGCGCCCCGTCTTGCGGTTGTGACGGTGACCCCCATTTCTCCTGCGTGGCGCGACGATCCGCCACGCCCCGCCGTCGCACGGCGGCGATACGGACTCCGCCATGGCCATCCTCGACATCCTCGAATTCCCCGACACCCGGCTGCGCACCGTCGCCAAGCCGGTGGATCCCGCCGCGGTCGCCACGCCCGCGTTCCAGTCCCGCCTCGACGACATGTTCGAGACCATGTACGAGGCGCCGGGCATCGGCCTGGCCGCGAGCCAGGTCGACGTGCACGAGCGCTTCATGGTGATCGACGTGTCGGACGACCGCTCGCAACCGCTGGTGTTCGTGAACCCCGAGATCCTCGAGCGCGAGGGCGAGCAGGTCTACCAGGAAGGCTGCCTGTCGGTGCCCGACATCTTCGCCGACGTCACCCGCGCCAACTCGATCCGGGTGCGTGCGATCGGTCGCGACGGCGAGGCCTTCGAGATGGCCGCCGACGGCCTGTTGGCGGTCTGCATCCAGCACGAGATGGATCACCTCGCCGGCAAGCTGTTCGTCGACTACCTCTCGCCGCTCAAGCGCGAGATGGTGCGCAAGAAGCTCGCGAAGCGGAAGCGCGCGTGAGCGACGTTCGCGCGGCCGCGGGCCGCGGCCTGCTGACGCCGTGCGCGGCCTGCGGCGATGCCATGTCGCGCGCCGCCGCCGCGTGCCCGCGCTGTGGGCATCCGAATGCGCGCGTCGCGCGGCGCGGCCTGCTGATCACGCTCGCGCTCCTGGCGGTCGGCGTCGCCCTCGTGGCGATGCGGCTGCTGCGCTGACGCCGCCCGCCGCGGCGCTCGATCCGCTCCGTCCCGCTCCCCAGGATCCGCCATGAGAATCGTCTTCGCCGGCACGCCCGATTTCGCCGTTCCCTGCCTGCGCGCCGCGGCGCAGCGCAACGAGGTCGTCGCCGTCTACACGCAGCCCGACCGGCCCGCCGGCCGCGGTCGCGGGCTGACGCCGTCGCCGGTGAAGAAGGAGGCGCTGCTGCGCGGCATTCCCGTGCTGCAGCCGGAGAACTTCAAGGCGACGGTGTCGAAGCACGCCCTGCGCGCGCTGCAGGCGGACGTGA
>NZ_SMRQ01000013.1 GCF_004359965.1 Cognatilysobacter segetis
GCTCGCGTGCGAGTGCCTGCGGATCGGCGACGACGGGCGCCGGCGGCGCGACGTCGACCGCCGCGACGGGCGCCGGGATCTCCTGCCGCGGCGCGGTGGCAGGCGCGGCCGGCGTGCGCGCCAGCGCCTGCATCAACGCGTGCAGCCCCGGGCCGGCCAGCGCCGACACCGCGGCGACGCCCCAGCGTGCGGCGCCGTCGAGCAGCCCCGGCCATGCGAGCAGCAGCACCGTCGCCGCGATCGCGAGCACGCTCGCGGCGATGCCGAGGCCGCGCCACGCGGCGCGATCGGAGCGGTGCAATGCGTCGCGGTGCGCGCGCCACTCGCCGTCGCGCTCGACGCCGGACAGGAGCGGCCAAGCCGGCCACAGCAGCAGGAGCGCGATGCCGACCGCGAGGCTGAGCGCGATCGCCGCCGACAGCGAGCCGCTCCGGAGCAGCGCGCCGAGCGGCCAGGCCAGCAACACGGCGACGCCCGCGCAGGCGAGCGTCCACAGGCCCAGCAGCAGGCCGGCGTGTCGCCATGGCGCGACCCGCGTGGACCCGCGCCAGGCCGACAGGCCCAACGCGGCCACGGGCTGCGCGAGCAGCGCGCCGAGCGCGGCCAACGGCGTGGGCAGGCCCGCGGCGAGCGCGAGCGCGATGGCCGCGACGATCACTGCGATCGCGCGGGCGCGGGACACGGGGCGCTCAGGCATCCCGGCTCCGGTAGTACTCGCCGGCGTCGTAGGCCGGCGCATCGGGCGGCGGCGGCACCTGGATGAAGAACCCGCGCTCGGCCAGCGCGTCGCGCACCTTCGCGGCGTCCACGCGCGCGAGGCGGCGCTCGGGCGTCAGCTCGACCTCGAGCACGAATTCCAGGCCGCCGAGCTGCGCGCGCGTGGCCTCGGGCAGCGGTTCGAACGCGTCGCGCGCCGCGAGGTAGACGAACGTGTCGGCCTTTCGAAGGCTCTTGTAGACGAAGGCGTGCATGGCGGCCGGAAGAGTGCGGACAGCGGCGTCCGTCGCGCAAGCATAGACGACGCCCGCGGCCGGTTTTGACGCTTCCGTAATGCCGCTGCGTCAGTGGTAGCCGCTGTCGGCCGCCACCTTGCCCGCGAACACGCGGTACGACCACCACGTGTAGCCGAGGATCGCCGGCAGCAGCACGGCCATGCCGACCATCACGAAGCCCTGCGAGGACGGCGGCGACGCCGCGTTCCAGATCGTCAGCGAAGGCGGGATGATGTGCGGCCACACGCCGACGACCAGCCCGGCGAAGCCCAGCACGAAGAACATCAGCGTGAGGACGAACGGCGTGGCGTCGCGGCCTTCGCGCATCGCGCTGCGCCACAGCAGGTAGGCATTGACGAGCGCGAGCAGCGGCACCGGCAGCAGCCACCAGAAATTCCCGCTCTCGAACCAGCGCGCCATGATCCGCGAGTTCAGGAACGGCAGCCATGCGCTGACCAGCCCCATGAACGCGACCACCGCCATCACCAGCGGGCGCGCCATGTGCCGCGCGAGGCGCTGCAGGCGACCCTCGGTCTTGAGGATTAGCCAGGCGCTGCCCAGCAGCGCGTAACCGAACACCACGGCGACGCCCGTCAGCATCGAGAACGGGCTGAACCAGCCGAACGCGCCGCCGACGTACTTGCCCGCCTGCAGCGGCATGCCCTCGACGATCGAGCCGAGGATCACGCCCTGCGCGAACGCCGCGAACGTGGAGCCGGCGCCGAACGCGGCGCCCCAGAAGCGCTTGGCGCGCGTCGCCTTGAAACGGAACTCGAAGGCGACGCCGCGGAAGATCAGCGCGATCAGCATCAGCAGCACGGGCAGGTACAGCGCCGACAGCATCACCGCATACGCCTTAGGGAACGCCGCGAGCAGGCCGGCGCCGCCCAGCACCAGCCAGGTCTCGTTGCCGTCCCAGATCGGGGCGGCGGTGTTCATCATGTGGTCGAGTTCGTCCTCGCTGCGCGCGAACGGCGCCAGGACGCCGAGGCCCAGCACGAAGCCGTCGAGCAGCACGTACATCAGGACGCCGAAGCCGATCACGCCGAACCAGGCCACGGGCAGGACGGTGGCCGCGCTCATGAGCGCGCCTCGCGGATCGCTTCGCCCTCGAACGGCGAATCGACGGACAGCGGGCGCTTGGGCCGTCGTTCGCCCTCGTCGCTTTCCGGGCCCGGATCGTGCGGCAGCGGGCCCTGGCGCACGAGCTTGCGGATGTACCAGATGCCGGCGCCGAAGATCACGGCGTAGGCGGCGACGAACGCGACCATCGACGTGACCACGCTCGCCGTCGACAGGGTGGGGCTCACCGCGTCCGCCGTGCGCAGCAGGCTGTAGACCACCCACGGCTGGCGACCGATCTCGGCGACGTACCAGCCCGTCAGCAGCGCGACGAAGCCGGCGAAGGTCATCCAGCGCCAGCCGTTGACCAGCCAGCGCGATTCGACCAGGCGCCCGCGGCGCAGCTGCAAGGTCGAGGCCCAGGCGAGCGCGAGCATCGCCAGCCCGAGGCCGACCATCACGCGGAACGAGAAGAACACCGGCGCGACCGGCGGGCGCTCCTCGCGCGGCACCGCGGTGAGCGGCCGGATCTCGCCGGCCCAGCTGTGCGTGAGGATCAGCGAGCCCACGCGCGGCAGGGCGACCTCGTAATCGTTGCGCTCGGCCTGCGGATCCGGCCATGCGAACAGCACCAGCGGCACGCCGGCGCCGGGCTCGCCCGCGTCCCAGTGCGATTCGATCGCGGCGAGCTTGGTCGGCTGGTACTTGCCCACCTCCAAGCCGTGCAGGTCGCCGACGAAGATCTGCGCCGGCACCGCGAGCGAGGCGAACAGCACCGCCATCGTGAGCATGCGGCGCGCGGGCGCGACGTGCTCGCGGCGCCACAGGTAACCCGCGCTCACGCCGCCGATCACGAAGCAGGTGGTGATGAACGCCGCGAGCACCATGTGCGCGAGGCGATAGGGGAAGGACGGATTGAAGACGATCTGCGACCAGTCGGCAGGCTCGAACACGCCGGCGGCGGTGAGCGTGTAGCCGGCCGGCGTGTGCATCCAGCTGTTGGCCGAGATGATCCAGAAGGTGGAGATCAGCGTGCCGAGCGCGACCATGCAGGTCGCGAAGAAATGCAGTTTCTCCGGCACCTTGCGTGCGCCGAACAGCATCACGCCGAGGAACGTGGCCTCCAGGAAGAACGCGGTGAGCACCTCGTACGTCATCAGCGGCCCGAGGATGTTGCCGGCGCGTTCGCTGAGCACGGCCCAGTTGGTGCCGAACTGGAAGCTCATCACGATGCCGCTCACCACGCCCATGCCGAAGCTGATGGCGAAGATGCGCAGCCAGAAGAAGTAGATGTCGCGCCAGACGCTGTCGCGCGTCCTCAGCCAGCGCCATTCGCAGAAGGCCAGCCAGTGGGCGAGGCCGATCGTGAAGGCGGGAAACATGATGTGGAACGAGATCACGAATCCGAACTGGATCCGTGACAGCAGCAGCGCATCCATCGAGGGCTCTCCCGTCGATCTGTCGTCGTCAATTCGCCTGCGTATTGTGCGCCTGTGGCGGGGCGCCCGCCATCGCCTGCGCCGGGCCCGTACACTGCGGCCGCCGGCGTGGCCATCCCGTCACACCGACACTGCCGCGTGCCGGTGCGCCCGCGACCCGTGCCAGCGTTACGACGACCCGACGCGCACGGGTTCGTACGCCGCCGCCGCGCGACGGGCCGCTGACCGTTCCGGGCAATGACCGACGCCACAGCCGCCGTGCGCCGGCGGCTGCTACCCTCCGGCGACTTCGATTTCCGGACTTTTCGATGCGTCGCCAGCGCCTCCTGACCGCCCTGCTCCTCGCGGGCCTCGCCCCGCTCGCCTCCGCCCAGACCGCGCCGCGCATCACGCTCGAGCAGGCCATGGCCGATCCGGACTGGATCGGCAACGCCGTCGAACAGGCCTGGTGGTCGTGGGATGGCCAGTCCGCGTACTTCACGCAGAAACGCGAGGGAGAGACGATCCGCGACATCTTCCGCCAGCCGATCACCGGCGGCGCGGCGGCGAAGCTCGATGGCGGCGCGCGCGCCGGGATCGACGGCGACGACGCGGTGGTCGACGCCAGCGGCACGCGCATGGCGTTCGCGCGCGGTGGCGACATCTTCGTGCGCGACCTGAAGAGCGGCGCGCTGACGCAGGTCACGCGCACCGCCGAGGAGGAATCGCGCCCGCAGTGGGGCCCGCAGGGCCAGCTCGTGTTCCGCGCCGGCAACGACTGGTTCGCCTGGCGCGCGGGCAGCGGCGTCGCGCAGGCGACCACGCTCAAGACCGAGGACGATCCCGACAAGGCGAAGAAGGACGACGACCTGCGCGCGCGCCAGCTGCGCCTGATCGACACGCTGCGCACCGACCGCGAGAAGCGCGAGGCCGCCAAGGCGCAGGCCGAGGCGTGGCGTCGCGCCGATCCCACCGCCGCACCGCCGGCCGCGTACCTGGGCAAGGACGTCGAGCTGGTCGACAGCGCGCTCTCGCCCGACGGTCGCTGGCTGCTCGCGGTGACGTATCCGAAGGACGCCAACCTCGGCCAGGCCGGCAAGCTGCCGCGCTACGTCACCGAATCGGGCTACGAGGAGACCGAGGAAGTCCGCACGCGCGTGGGCCGCAACGCGCCCGCCGCGCATTCGCTGTGGCTGGTCGAGGTGGCGACGGGCGCAGTGACGCCGCTCAAGTTCGACGACCTGCCGGGCATCAAGGCCGATCCGCTCGCCGCGCTACGGAAGAAGGCCGGCAAGAAGCCACTCGACGGCGCGCGCGACGTGCGCATCGAGACCGATGGCGACGGCACCGGCCCGGCGATCCACTGGAGCGACGACGGCCGCGACGCGGCGGTGCTCGTGCGCGCGGTCGACAACAAGGACCGCTGGATCGCGCAGGTCGACCTCGCCACGAAGAAGCTCGTGGCGCGCGACCGGCTGACCGACACCGCGTGGATCAACTGGAACTTCAACGACTTCGGCTGGCTGCCGGGCGCGAACGGCCGCAACCGCCTGTGGTTCCTGTCGGAGAAGAGCGGCTACTCGCACCTGTACGTGAGCGACGCGCCGGGCCAGTCGCGTGCACTCACCTCGGGCAAGTGGGAAGTGTCCGCGCCCGTGCCGACGCGCGACGGCCGCCGCTTCTTCTTCGACTGCAACCGCAACTGGCCGGGCGACTACGAGGTCTGCGTCGTCGATGCCAACGGCGGCGACGTGCGCGAGGTCACCTCGCTCGACGGCGTCGAGGATTTCCGCCTCTCGCCGGACGAGACGAAGCTGCTGGTGCGGCATTCGTCGGCTTACATGCCGCCGCAGCTCGCGGTGGTCGATGCGTCCGGCGGCGCCGCGCGCGAGCTCACCGACACGCGCAGCGCGAAGTTCCGCGCGATCGACTTCATCCAGCCGGAAATCGTCAAGGTGCCGAGCAAGCACGGCGCCGGCACCGTCTGGGGCAAGTTTTACGGGCCGAAGAACTTCGACGCCGGCAAGACCTATCCGATCGTGATGTTCGTGCACGGCGCCGGCTACCTGCAGAACGTGCACGCTCGCTATCCGACGTACTTCCGCGAGCAAATGTTCCACAACCTGCTGGTCGACGCGGGCTACGTCGTGCTCGACCTCGACTACCGCGGCTCCGAAGGCTACGGGCGCGACTGGCGCACCGCGATCTACCGCAACATGGGCCATCCCGAGCTCGAGGATTACCTGGACGGCCTCGACTGGGCGGTCGCGAACAAGCAGGCCGACCGCGCGCATGCCGGCATCTACGGCGGCAGCTACGGCGGCTTCATGACGCTGATGGCGCTGTTCCGCGAGCCCGGCGTGTTCAAGGCCGGCGCCGCGTTGCGCCCGGTCACCGACTGGTCGCAGTACAACCACGAGTACACGTCGAACATCCTCAACACGCCGGAACTCGATCCGGACGCGTACAAGGCGAGCTCGCCGATCGAATACGCCGCCGGCCTGCAGGACCACCTGCTGATCGCGCACGGCATGATCGACGACAACGTGTTCTTCCGCGATTCGGTGATGCTCACGCAGAAGCTGATCGAGCTGCGCAAGGACAAGTGGTCGCTCGCGCCCTACCCGCTCGAGCGCCACGGCTTCACGCATCCGGACGCGTGGTACGACGAATACCGGCGCATCCGCGAGCTGTTCGGGGAGGCGCTCGGAAAGTAGGCGGCGCTGCGCATCCGCGCTGACAGGGCGTTGACGCCACCCCTTTAAGGGCGTCCTAGACTCGCGCGAAACGGCGCGCGAGGACAGGACGATGTCGCGTCTCTCAACCGGTGTTACGGCAGCAGGCACTGCTGCCGCGATGGTCCTGCTGCTCGCGCCGTTGCGGGCGCGAGCGCAGGTCGCCCCTCCTTCCGACTTCACGACGCTCCCGGGCATTCCCGGTTACGGCACGTCGCTGCCGAACACCGCGCCGCGGGTCGAGGGCGAGCGCCGCGGCAGCAACAGCGTGATCGCGACCGCGCTGTCGGCCGACGGGTCCTCGGTCGCAGGCACCGCGCGATACCTCGAGCAGACGTTCCGCACCTTTCGCGGATGCCAGCTCGTCTGCCACGAATTCCAGGATTCGGGCGGCGGTGCGCAGGCGTTCGTGTGGTCGGACGGCGTTACGACCGGCCTCGGCTATCCATCGAACGCCACGGGCGAGCTGTCCGAAACACACTGCGGTCAGCCAGGGTGTGGGATAGGCATCCGCGAGAGCATCGCGACGGGAATAAGCGCGGACGGACGGGTCGTCGTCGGCTACGGCCACACCGGCTGCCTGGTCTTCTGCGGTCCAGTGGCGTCGCAGGCCTTCGTCTGGACTGCGGCGCAGGGGCTGCGGGAGATTCCGGGGCTCGATCCCCCCGGGTCTACCCGCGCGCTCGGCGTTTCGGGCGACGGCGCCACCGTCGTCGGATCGTCGGGCGAGGACGCCTTCGCCTGGACCGTGGACGGTGGCACGCGCAGGCTCGTCGGGCTCGACGACGGGCCGGCGAGCGCTTCGGCCGCGTCCTTCGACGGACGCTGGATCGTGGGCGAATCCGGCTACATGACGTCGTCTCCGCGGTGGGGACGAGTATTCCGCGCGACGCTGTGGGACGCGGAGGGCGTGGCGGTCGACTTGGGCAGTGTCGGCAACGAGCCCATGAGCTCGGCGGCGGATATCTCCTTCGATGGAAACGTCGCGGTCGGCCATGGCTTCGCGGACGGGATCCCGGTCGCGTTCCGCTGGACGCGGAGCGGCGGCATCGTTGGGCTCGGCACGCTGCCGGGACAGACGGGCTCGATGGCCACGGCGGTGTCGGGCGACGGCAACGTCGTCGTGGGCGATACCAGTTCCACGCCGATCGGTTTCGTGGCCAGCCTGCCGTTCCGCTGGACGGCTGCGGGTGGCATGCAGTCGGTGGCCGCCTGGCTCGCCGGGGGCGGCGTGGGACTGCCGCCGGAAGTCGTGCTCTCGAACGCGACGGACACCAACTACAACGGCAACGTGGTGATCGGGACCTACCGCCGCACCGACGCACCCGTCGGCTCCGTGCCGAACGGGTATGCCTATCTCGCGCGCGTAGGCGACGCCGGCAGCGGTTTCATCGCCGATCTCGACACCTTCCGCGCCGGCGTCGCGGCGACCGGGCTTCTGACCCTCGACTCCGCCGCGCTGCTGTCGACCGGCGCACTCGCGACGGCGCGCCGCCCCGGCGGCTGGAACGCCGCACGGTTCGACGGCCGCCGCGGCTGCGGCTGGGTGTCCGCGTCCCGCACGCGCTATCGCAACGACGGCCCCGACGTCGACGCGCAGGAGCTCGGCGGTTGCTTCGATACCGGCCCTGTGCGCCTCGCCGCCGGCGTCGGGCGCATGGACACCACGCGCACCACGCCGACGGGCCGCGGCGATCTGGACGGGCATTACGCGCTGCTCGGCGTGGCGGTGCCGCTCGACCGGCTCGAGGCCAGCCTCACCGCCTACCGCGGCCGCTTCGACGGCACGGTGGAGCGCCGCTATGCCAACGGCGCGGCCACCGATGTCTCCGTCGCGCGGCCCGAGGGCGACTTCGACGCCGCGGTCGTCCGCTTCGACTGGACCGACGTCGTCCGGCGTGGGCGCCTGGGCCTCTCGCCCTACCTCGCCTATGCATGGTCCCGGACCGACATCGAGGCGCACACCGAGACCGGCGGCGGCTTCCCGGTCGCCTACGGCGCTTCGTCGGTGCGGTCGCGCGAGCTCGCCGCCGGGGTGATGGCCGACCTGCAGCTGTCGCCGGTGGCCTCGATCGGGCTCGGCCTGGAGACCGCGCGCCGGCGCATCGACACAGGCGACGGCGTGAGCGCACAGGTGGTGGGCCTGTTCGACGCCTCCGCGCCCGGCATGCGTAGCGACGATTCGGCCTCGCATGCGCTGCTGCGGCTGCGCTATGCGTTCGCCCCCGCTTTCGATCTGCAGGCCGACGCACGCGCCGGGATCGATGGGCAGCGCGACGTCGAGCTGCGCCTGCAACTGCGCGCCGCGTTCTGACCGGCGACGGTCGCCCGGTGCGATCGGGCCGGGCGCACGGGGCCCTACCGCGCCGTCGCGCATTCAGGGCGGTCTGGCGATACTGCGCGCCCGCTCATCCGCCGCGCCCGCGCCGAATCCATGCAAGACCTCGATGTCCTGATCATCGGTGGCGGTGCCGCCGGCCTGATGTGCGCGGCCACCGCCGCGCGCCGCGGGCAGCGCACGCTCGTGGTCGAGCACGCGAACCGCGTCGGCAAGAAGATCCTGATGTCGGGCGGTGGGCGCTGCAATTTCACCAACACGGGCACCACGCCGGCGAACTACCTCTCGGCGAACCCGCATTTCTGCAAATCGGCGCTGGCGCGCTATACGCCCTGGCACTTCATCGAGACGGTCGAACGCCATCGCATCGCGTACCACGAGAAGGAACTCGGCCAGCTGTTCTGCGACGAGTCGTCCAAGCTGATCGTGAAGATGCTGCTGGACGAATGCGAGGCGGCGGGCGCGCGCGTGCTGACGTCCTGCAGCGTCGACCGCATCGAGGCCGAGGGCGAGCGGGACTTCCGCGTGCACACGACCGCGGGCGGCTTCAAGGCGCGTGCACTCGTGGTCGCCACGGGCGGCCTGTCGATCCCGAGCATGGGCGCGAGCGGCTTCGGCTACGAACTGGCGCGCCGGTTCGGTCACACGGTGCTGCCGACGCGCGCCGGCCTGGTACCGCTCACACTGAGCGGCACGCACCAGCAGCGCTTCGCCGACCTCAGCGGCGTCGCGTTCCCGGTGATCGCGGAAGCGAATGGCGCGAGCTTCAGCAACCAGCTGCTGATCACGCATCGCGGCCTGAGCGGGCCATCGATCCTGCAGGTCTCCTCATACTGGCAGCCCGGCGACGAGCTCGTGCTGGACTTGCTGCCCGGTCGCGATGCGCACGCCTTCCTGGAATCGCAGCGCGCGGCGCACCCCGCCGCGATGTTGCACAACGTGCTGGCCGAGGTGCTGCCGCGGCGCTTCGCGCAGCGCCTGTGCGAGGCCTGGCTGCCCGACCGGCCGATGAAGCAGTTCAACCCCAAGGAACTGCGCGACATGGCCGCGCTGCTGCAGCGCTTTCCCATCACCGCCAGCGGCACCGAGGGCTACCGCACGGCGGAAGTCACGCTGGGGGGTGTCGACACGCGCGAGCTCTCGTCGACGACGATGGAGTCCAAGCGCATGCCGGGACTGTATTTCATCGGAGAAGTGGTCGACGTCACCGGCTGGCTGGGCGGCTACAACTTCCAGTGGGCCTGGGCCGCCGCGCACGCCTGCGGCACCGCGCTCGGCGACTAGTCCACCTGTTCAGCCGGCCGCGTCGCATGCGGCGGCGCACGCCGGCAGAATGGCGCAGCCGCGCCCGGGGAGGCCGGCCCCAATCCAGGACTGTCATGACACGGAATCGCATCCGCACCCTCGCGCTCGCCTGCGCGTTCGCCCTCTCGCCCGCCATCGCCGCGCCTGCGGCCGCGCCTGCGCTGCCCAAGGGCGCGACCGCCGGCCCCTGCGTCGAGGGCATCTGCGAATACCGCCTGGCCAACGGCTTGCGCGTGCTGCTGTTCCCGGACCCGAGCCGGCCGACGGTGACCGTCAACATCACCTACGGCGTGGGCTCGGCGCACGAGAACTACGGCGAGACCGGCATGGCGCACCTGCTCGAGCACCTGATGTTCAAGGGCACGCCGACGCACACCGACATCCCCGTCGAGATGAAGAAGCGCGGCGTGTCGTACAACGCCACCACCTCGCTCGACCGCACCAACTATTTCGGCTCGTTCCCGGCCAATGACGACACGCTCGCGTGGATGCTCGGCCTGGAAGCCGACCGCATGGTGCATTCGAACATCGCGAAGAAGGATCTCGATTCGGAGATGACGGTCGTGCGCAACGAGATGGAGCGCAACGACAACAGCCCCGGCAGCGCGTTGAGCGAGCGCCTGCGCGCGGCGGCCTACCAGTGGCACAACTACGGCCACACCACGATCGGGGCGCGCAGCGACGTCGAAAACGTGCCGATCGAGCGCCTGCAGGGCTTCTATCGCACCTGGTACCGGCCTGACAACGCCACGCTGGTGGTGGCCGGCAACATCGAGCCGGCGAAGGCGCTCGCGCAGGTCGCGAAGGCGTTCGGTCCGGTCGCGAAGCCTGCGATGGCGCTGCCGGCGTTCTACACCGTCGAGCCGGTGCAGGACGGCGAACACGAGGTCACCGTGCGCCGTCGCGGCGACATCCGCCTCGCGATGCTGGCCTACCACGTGCCCGGCGCCACCGCGGCCGACAGCGCCGCGCTCGACGTGCTGCTCGACGTGCTCGGCGACACGCCCAGCGGCCGGCTGCACAAGGCGCTGGTGGAAACGAAGCTGGCGGCCGGCGCCGGCGCGGGTACCGACGGCCTGCGCGACGCGGGCCTCGCCACGTTCTACGTCGCCGCACCCAGGGACGCCGACGCCGCGAAGATCGAGGCCGAGCTGCTGCGCCTGGTCGAGCAGGACCTCGCGAAGCATCCGCTCACCGCCGACGAGGTCGCCCGCGCCAAGCAGCGCTTCGCCAATGCGTTCGAAAAGCGCCTGTCCGACGTCAATGCCGTCGCGATGGGCCTGACCGGCGCGGTGGCGGACGGCGACTGGCGCCTGTTCTTCCTCGACCGCGATCGCATCGCGAACGTCGGCGTCGACGACGTCAACCGCGTCGCGCGCACCTACTTCAAGCCGAGCAACCGCACGCTGGGCCGCTTCGTGCCCACGGACGCGCCCGACCGCGTGGACGTTCCGGTCGCGCCTTCCGCGGCCAGCGTGCTCAAGGACTTCACCGGCCGCGCGCTGGTGGCCGCCGGCGAAGCGTTCGATCCCACGCCGCGGAACATCCAGGCGCGCACCGAGACCTTCACCGTCGGCGACGGGCTGAAGGTCGCGCTGCTACCGAAGGACACGCGCGGCGACACGGTGGTCGTGAACGCGACGTTCCGCTTCGGCGACGTCGAAGCGCTGAAGAAGAGCCCGGACCCGGCCGCGTCGATCGCGGGCGCGATGCTGATGCGCGGCAGCAAGGCGCTCACGCGCGAGCAGATCGCGCAGCGCTTCGAGGCGCTGAACACGCGCGGCGGCGTCGGCGGCAGCCTGCAGGGCGCGAACATCGCGCTCGACTCCAAGCGCGACACCGTGGCGGAGGCGCTGGCGCTCGCCGCGAGCCTGCTGCGCGAGCCCGCCTTCAACGAGGCCGAGTTCGAGCAGCTGCGCCTGCAGGCGATCACCGGCATGGAAGCGAATGCGAAGGAGCCCGGTCCGCTTGCCGGCGACGCGCTCGCCACGCACTTCGACCCGTGGCCGGTCGGCCATCCGCTGCACCACGACTCGCTCGAGGCCTCGCTCGCGCAGATCAAGGCGCTCAGGCTCGACGACGTCCGCGCGTTCCACGAGAAGTTCTACGGCACGTCCGTGGGCGAGATCACCGTCGTCGGCGATTTCGACGCCAAAGCCATGCGCGCGCAGATCGAATCGCTGTTCGCCAACTGGAAGTCGCCGTCGGCCTACGAGGCGATCGGCACGCACGTCACCGACGTCGCGCCGGAGCGCCGCCAGATCGAGACGCCGGACAAGTCGAGCGCGGTGGTGATCGCGCGCCTCAACACCTCGCTCAACGAGGCGGACGCGGATTACCCGGCGCTGGCGGTCGCCAACTACATCCTCGGCGGCGGCGCGATGGGCTCGCGGCTGGGCGATCGCATCCGCGGCAAGGAAGGCCTGAGCTACGGCGTGAGCAGCGGGCTTTCCGCAGACTCCAGCCCCACCGGGCGCGACGACGCGGGCTCGCTGACGATCCAGGCCATCGCCGCGCCGCAGAACGCGGCGAAGGTGGAGACCGCGGTGCGCGAGGAACTCGCGCGGCTCGTGCGCGACGGCGTCACCGTGACCGAGCTGCGCGACGCGGTTTCCGGCCTGCTCACGCAGCGTCGGCAGTCGCGTGCCTCCGACGGCACGGTGGCGGGCACGCTCGCGCGCAACCTCTACCTCGGCCGCACGATGGATTTCCAGGCGCAGTTCGACGCGCGCCTCGCGGCGCTCACCGTGGCGGACGTGAATGCGGCGCTGAAGCAGCACATCGATCCGGCGAAGCTGAGCGTTTACCTCGCGGGCGATTTCGCGAAGGCGTCATCGGCCGCCGCAACGGCGAAGTAAGGCGGCATCGCGACGGGTCGCTCGCCCGTTGCCTCCACCGCGATGACGAAGACGCCGGCGCCCTGCCGGCGTTTTCGTTTCAGCGCCGCGGCCATCCCGCGCGCAGCGCCCATAGCCCGGCCACGCCGGCGATCCATGCCGCGGCCGGCACCGACCACAGCTTCGGCCCGCCGGCATCCAGCGCGTACAGCAGGGCCGCGACGATCATGAGCCCGGTGCCGAGGATCGCGGCCACGGTGCGCCGCTGCATGCGGCGCACCTCGCCGACGAGCTGCGCGAGGTCGTCCGAGCGCATGCGCAGTTCGTGCCGGCCCTCCACCTGCTGCTTCAGCCAGGCGTGCAGCAGGCGCGGCATCTCGGGCGCGTTCGTGACCAGCTCGGGCAGGCGCGCGCGGAATTCCTTCGCGAGCCGCTTCGGGCTGTAGCGCTGGCGCAGGATCTTCTCCAGCACCGGCTTGGCCACGCCCCAGATGTCGATCTGCGGATCGAGCAACCGCCCCACGCCCTCGATGTTGAGCAGCGTCTTCTGCAGCAGGATCAGCTGCGGCTGCAGCGTCAGCTCGTACTTCTGCGCAGTGCGGAACAGCTTCACCATCACTTCGGCGAGCGGCACTTCCGACAGCGGGCGGGTGAAGTACGGCTCGCAGACCGCGCGTGCCGCGGCTTCGAGCTCGTCGATGCGCGTGGTCGCGGGCATCCAGCCCGCATCGACGTGCAGCTCGGCGATGCGCCGGTAGTCGCGGTTGAAGATCGCCATGAAGTTCTCGGCGAGCCAGTACTGGTCCTCGTCCGAGAGCTGGCCCATGATCCCGAAGTCCAGCGCGATGAAGCGCGGATTCGCGCGGCGCGCGGGATCGACGTCGACCCAGATGTTGCCGGCGTGCGCGTCCGCGTGGAAGAAGTTGTCGCGGAACACCTGCGTGTAGAACACGCGCACGCCCTTGGCGGCCAGCGCGCGGCGGTCGATGCCGGCCGCGTCGAGCGCGGCGATGTCGTCCGACGGAATGCCGTGCACGCGCTCGAGCGTGAGCACGCGGTCGCCGCTGTGCGACCAGATCACCTCCGGCACGTAGAGATCGTCGCTGCCTTCCCAGAAGCGGCGCAGCACGCTCGCATTGCCGCCCTCGCGCTGCAGGTCGAGTTCGGCGTCGAGCGTGTGCTCGATCTCGTCGACCACGGCGTGCGGGCGGATCTTCTCGGCCTTCGGATGGGTGCGCTCGACGACCCCGGCGAGTGCGCGCAGCAGCGCGATGTCTTCGGTGATCTGGCGGCGGATGCCCGGGCGCAGCACCTTGACCACCACCTCGCGCCCGCTGACGGGCAGCGTGGCGGCATGCACCTGCGCGATCGACGCGGACGCGAGCGGCACGGTGTCGAAGCTCGCGAAGGCCTCGGCGACCGGACGGCCAAGCGCCTGCTCGACCATCGTGCGCGCGAGTTCGCCGTCGAAGGGCTGCACGCGGCCCTGCAGCAGCGCGAGCTCGTCGGCGATGTCGGGCGGGACGAGGTCGCGGCGCGTGGAGAGGATCTGCCCGAACTTCACGAAGATCGGGCCGAGTGCCTGCAGCGCCATGCGCAGGCGCGCGCCGCGCGGCAGCGCCGCGATTTCGGCGGACGCGCGCGGCACGAACGGGCGCGCGAGCCGCAGCCAGCGTTCGGCCGGCGTGCCGTCGAGCAGCGAGTCCAGCCGGTAGCGCAGCAGCACGCGGCCGATGCGCCAGGCCCGCAGCAACGGCGTCACGCGCGGCGCCTTGCGTGCAGGCGGTCGATGCGCGCCGCGAGGCGCTCGACGTCGTCGCGCAGGGTGTCGATGTCGTCGTAGAACGCACCGAGTTCGTCGCGGCCGACCACGCCGCGCGACTCGTGCTGCACGTAATCGGCGGCGTTGGTCGCCATCACGCCGACGGCGCTCTTCGCGCCGCCCAGCGCGCTCGCGAACAGCTGCGCCAGCTGCACGCCGGCGATGTCGCCGAAGGCGGCGACGAAGGGGCGCTGCCAGTCCGGATCGAAGCGCTCGGCCAGGCGCTGCAGGCGGCGCGCGAGGTCGGCATCGCCCTCGATGCGCAGCGAGCCGACCGCGGGCGCGTCGTCGCGCCGCATGAAGGGCAACTGCGCGATCAGGCCGCCGAGCGTGGCGCGCACGGAGAGATCCGGCTCGGCCTCGCCCTCGACCGGGCCCACGCGCAGGCGCTCGCCGTCGACGCTGACCTGCAGCGCGACCGGCGGCGTCGCGAGCCGCAGCACCAGGCGGCGGCCGTCGAGCGCGTGCAGGCCGTCGCGGGTGTCCGGATCGAGCGCTAGCGCGCGATTGAGCGCGGCCTCGAGCGCGCGGCCGGCGAGCGGCTTCAACGTGTCCAGCGGGGAGCGGCGGGGGTCCATCGCGGCAGTGTAGGGCGGGGGCCGTAAGGCTGCCGTGGCACGCGTCCGTCAGGCGGGCGTGCGCTGCCAGGCCTCGCGCAGCGCGCGCAGGCCGTCCTCGAACGACACCCGCGGCGTCCAGCCGAAGTCGCGCTGCGCTGGCGCCATCGAGTACCAGTGCGTGGTCACGAGCTGCTCGGCGAGGAAGCGCGTCATCGGCGGCTCGCCCTGCACCGGCAGCACGTTCCAGGCGGCTTCGCAGGCCGCGCCGATCGCGTAGGCGACGCGGAACGGAATCGTGCCGTTCGGCGGCGGCGCGCCCGCAGCGGCCAGCAGCGCGGTCAGCGTTTCGCGCATCGGGCGCGGGTCGCCGTTGCTGACGAAGTAGGCCTTGCCCGCGCAGGCGCTGCCCGGGGCGAGGTGTTCGAACGCGGCGAAATGGGCCTCGGCGGCGTTGTCGATGTAGGTGGTATCGACGAGGTTGCGGCCGTCGCCGACGAGCTTCAGGCGTCCGGCACGCGCGCGCTCGACGATGCGCGGCAGCAGCTGGTTGTCGCCGGGTCCCCAGATCAGCCGCGGCCGCAGCGCGACCACCGCGAGCGACGCATCGTTGGCGGCCAATACGCGCTGCTCGGCAATCTTCTTGGTCTCGGCATACGGCGACTTGAGGTGCTCGCCGTAGGGCACCTGCGAGGCGTCGAGACCGGCGACGGGACACGTGGCGCGGTGCGTGACGCTCGGCGTCGAGGTGTAGACGAGCCGGCCGATGCCGTGCGCCCGGCAGGCGTCCAGGACGTGCTGCGTGCCGGCGACGTTGGCATCGAAGAACGTGCGGGGATCGCGGGCCCAGGCACCGGCCTTCGCCGCGGTGTGGAAGATCGCGTCGCAGCCCCGCGCGGCGGCGAGCACCGCGTCGCGATCGGCGAGGTCGCCGCGCCGCTGCTCGACGTGCAGGGCGTCCAGCTCCGCGTAATGCCCGCGGTTGAAGCTCACGACCGCGTGGCCGCGCGCGCGCAGGCCACGGCACAGCGCCTGGCCGAGGAAACCGCCACCACCCGTCACCAGGATTCTCATGCGCCCACCTTCGTTGCCGCCCACACGGCCAACGCCTCGCGGCCGATCTTCGCGTTGTGCCGGATGTCGACCGGGAAGGCCGGGTGGCGCAGGAAGCGGTCGATGCCGGCGGTGTGCACATGCCCGCGCCCGAGCGCGCGCAGCTCATGCTCGATGCGCGGCCACTGCGCGGCGTCCACGCCCAGCCGCAGCTCGACGCAGAGCACCGGCACCTGCGCGCCCGGCGCACCGATGCCGACCAGCGCCGTGCGCAACACGTCGGGATGCGGGTTGAACACCGGCTCGACCTGCTCGGTGTAGAGCTCGCCATCACGCGTGCGCACGCGATGCGTCTTTCGGCCGCAGAACCACAGCCGGCCCTCCGCATCCAGATAGCCGACGTCGCCCATGCGATGCACGGTGCGGGTCGTGCCGTCGGCGCAGGTTTCGCGGATCTTCGCGAGCGCGGTCGCCGCGTCGCGATTGAAGTACGCGTCCGTGGCGGTCGGTCCGGCAACGGTGATCTCGCCCACCGCGCCCACGGGCAGCACGAGGTCGTCGGACCATTCGGCGATCGCAGCATCGTCGATGCGGATGATGCGCACCTCGTTCGGCGGCACGGCGCGTCCCACGCAGGTACCGGCGCCGGCTTCGGTGGCCTCGCGCGTGCACTGCAGCTCGCGGCTTTCGATGACCGCGACCGGCAGGCATTCGGTCGCGCCGTAGGGCGTGTAGAAGCCGGCCTCGTCGGGCAGCAGCATGCGCATGCGCGCGACCACGTCGGCGGGCACGGGGGCGCCGGCGGAGGTGACGCGACGCAGCGTCGGCAGCAGCTTGCCGTAATCGGCGAGCACGCGCATCAGCGCCGGTGAACCGAACAGCTGCTGCACGCCGAAGCGTTCGATCGCCGCGTGCAGCCTGCGCGGGTCGGCCTTGGCCGGGCGCGTGGCGTCCATGTCGGGAATGATCGAGGTCAGCCCGAGCGCCGGGCCGAACAGCGCGAACGGCGGGAATGTCGGGAAGTCGACCTCGCCTTCGCGGATGCCGAGCACGTCGCGCAGCATCGCCGCCTGCGCGACGAAATGCCGGTGCCGGTAGACCACGCCCTTGGGCACGCCGGTGGAGCCGCTGGTGAACAGGATCGCGGCGATGTCATCAGGCTGCGTGTCGGCCAGCTGCGGGCCCGCGCCGCGGCCGTCGGCCTCGACGCGCGCAAGCGTGTCGTCGGCGAGCCACGCGCGCGTGCCCGTGCTGATGCGGACGCGTGCGCGTTTCGCCCAGCCGAGCAGGCGCCGCGCGAGGTGCGCGAGCGGGATGCCGATGAAGGCCTCCGGCGCGGCCTCGTCGAGGCATTGCTTCAGCGCGCGGCGGTCGATGCCCGGATCGACCAGCACCGGCACCGCGCCGGCCTTGAACAGCGCGAACATCAGCAGGAAGAACTCGGGCGACGGCCGCACCATCACCACGGTCCGCGTGCCGCGCACGATGCCGCGGCGTGCGAGGCCGGCGGCGATCGCGTCGCTGCGCGCGTCGAGGTCGGCATAGGTCAGCGCGATGTCGTACGTCGCCAGCCCGTCCGCACCGCGCGTGCCGGGGCAGCGCATCGCCACCTGCGCGCCGCGTTCGGCGGCCAGGCGTGGCAGGGCGGCGGCGATGTTGCAGGCGGCGTCCATCTGGAAGCAGGGGCGTACGGGCCGCACAGCTTAACCGGCGCTTCCGGGCCGCTTGCGCCCGCCGCGCGGATTCGCAGAATGCGCGTCGAGCCCTCCGTTGCCCTCGTCATGTCGCATCCGTGCCTGGCCTGCGGGGCCTGCTGCGCCGCCTTCCGAGTCTCGTTCCACTGGTCCGAGGCCGAGCCTGCGCTCGGTGGCACGGTACCGCGCGAGCTCACCGAGACCTTCGACGCGCACCGCGCGGTGATGCGCGGCACGTGGGCACGCGTACCGCGCTGCATCGCGCTCGACGCCGAGGTCGGGCGCTACAGCCGCTGCACGATCCACGAGCGTCGGCCGAGCACCTGTCGCGAGGTGATGCCGAGCTGGGAGAACGGCGCGGCCGATCCGCAGTGCGACCGCGCGCGGCGCATGCACGGGCTGGCGCCGCTCACGCCCGCGGACTGGCCCACGGCCCGGGTCGTCGAGGACGACGCGCCGGCCTGACGCGTCCGCGTCCTGCCGACGCTCAGTGCTGCGGTAACGGATGCGCGTCGAGAAAGCGCCGGATCGCGGACACCAGCACCTCGTGGCGATCTTCCAGCACGTAGTGGCCGGCATCGTCGAAGGCCTGCACTTGCGCCTGCGGCAGCGCTCGACGGAAGCCCTCGAGGAAATGGCGGTCGAACACGAAGTCGCGCAGGCCCCAGCCGAGGAAGGCCGGGCGATCAGCGAACGACGGCAGTCCGGCGCGGACCCGCTCGAGCAGCGGCCAGGCGCGGTCGCCGGGCGCCAGCGGGATGTCCTGCATGAAGCGGATCGTGCTGATCGCGTCGTCCCAGCCGTCGTAAGGCGAGGCGTACGCGTCGCGCACCTCGCGCGCCAGCGGGCGTGTCGTGCCGAAGCGCGCCGCGCCGCGGGCGAACAGATTGAAACGGCGGATCAGGTACGCGCCGACGCGCGAATCGCGGCCCAGCGACAACCGCCAGGGCATCGCCTTCGCGGCCGGCAGCGGGAACGCGGCGGTGTTGAGGATCACCAGCCGCTGCACCTGCGGCACATGCGAGAGCGCCCAGCCGAAGCCGATCATCCCGCCCCAGTCGTGCACGGCCAGCGTGACCGGGCCGGTGATGCCGAGGTGCGCGAGCAGCGCCGTGAGGTCGTCGACGCGCGACTGCAGCGTGTAGTCGTAGTGCCGCGCATGCGCCGACGGCGTGCGCGGCGGGCGCACGCCACCGCCGTCGTCCGGCTTGTCGGACAGGCCCATGCCGACGTGGTCCGGCACGATGCAGCGGTAGCGGTCGCGCAGCCCGAGCACGAGATGGCGCCAGTAGTAGCTCCACGACGGATTGCCGTGGACCATCACCACCACTTCGCCGTCGCGCGGGCCCTCGTCGAGGTAGCTCATCGCGATGCCCGGCCGCACCTCGAAGCGCTGGGGGGCGAAGGGATAATCGGGCAGCGTGGCGGGATCGATCGCGCGCATCGTCGGGGCCTTCAAAGCACGCGGCCGCACGAGGCGGCCGGTGGGATCACGTATCGCGGAGAAGTACCGCTTACCAGACGACTTCCGCCATCGAGCAGTTCAGGCCCGAGCCGATGCCGAGCAGCGCCACGCGCGTGCCCTTCTTCAGCCGGCCCAGCTCGCGCAGCTTGCTCAGCACGATCGGCACCGACGCCGGGCCGATGTTGCCGTGCTCGCCGAAGATGGTCAGCACCTTGCGCGGGTCGATGCCCATCGCCTTGGTGAAGGCCGCGGTGTGCACCTTGCTGACCTGGTGCACGACGAACTCGTCGAGTTCCTCCGCGACCCAGCCCAGCTTCTGCCGCGCGACCTGGAAGGTCTTCTGCGCGAGCTTCACGCCTTCGATCAGCAGCTGGCGCGTGTCGGTGACCATGCCGTCGAGGTTGCCGCGGCAGAGCTTGTTCCACTCGGTCGCCGCGCGCGTGACGCCGCCGCGGTAGCGCGGCGCGCCCGGCGCCAGCTCGGCGCGCGCCATCACCATCGCCGCGGCGCCCGAGCCGAGCGTGAGCGTGGCGAGCTCGTTCTTGAAGTCTTCCTCGGTGACGTCGGCGCGGGTCATGCGCTCGATCGTCTTCTCGTAGGCGAGGTCGGCGGTTTCGCCGTCGACGACCAGCGCGTACTCGATCTCGCCACGCTCGATCATGCGCGCCGCGATGTCCATGCCGTTGATGAAGGCGAGGCAGGCGTTGGCGACGTCGAAGTTCTGGCAGGTGTCGGGCAGGCCGAGGTTGCCGGAGACGATCGAGGCGGTGGACGGCTCGAGGTAGTCGCGGCTCACCGACGTGTTCACCAGCAGGCCCATGCGCTCGGGCTCGACGCCGGCGTCGGCCAGCGCCTTCACCGCGGCGAGCGTGGCGGCGTCGGACGCGAGCATCGGGCCGTCCCACAGGCGGCGCGCCTCGACGCCCGCGATGTCCTTGATCACGTCGGTCTTGATGCCGAGGCGATCGAGCGTGGGTCGCAGCCGTGCGTTGATTTCGTCCGTCGTGAGGCGGCGCGGCGCATCGATATGCGCGAGGCCGGCGATGGCGACGTGTTGGAACAGCATGGGCGCGACTCGAAACGGACGGGAACACGCTAGCTTAACGCGCGCGGCACTAGAGCGCACACCGCCGTACGGTGACGCAGGCCGCATTCGGACTCCCCGTTCAGCCCGGCCGGGGCGCTTTCAGCGCGGGCATCGCCACGCGACGAAGCGCTGGCGCCCGTCGTGCGCGGCCTCGGTCGGCACGACCGTATTGGCCCCCAGCCCGACCGCCTCGTTGCGCGCCATGGTCTCGAGCTCCTCCTGCACGCGCAGCGGATTGCGCTGGTAGACCGCCACGCGGTCGGTCACGTTGCCCTCGATCTCGCCGAGCTTGGTGCAGCCCGCGGTCGACGCGCCCATCGCGAGCACGCGCACGCCCGCGGCCCCGGTTTCCATCGGCACCCAGGTGCAGGCACCGAGCGCGAGCATCGACACGACAACGGCAGCGCGGATCATCCGGGGCATCGCAGGCACTCCACAAACGAAGACGCGCGGGATTGTCGCCCCGCGCGTCTGAACCGCACAAACCGGCCGGCTTACTTGCCGGCGGGCTCGCCGTCCGCGTCGACCACCTGCACGTCGCCGAGCTTCAGGTCGCGCACGCCCTGCTCGATCTTCGACAGGTCGCCGACCACCACCCACGTCAGCGCGTCGGGATCGATGCGGCCCGCGGCGGTCCTCACGATCGCCGGCGTCATCGCCTGGTTGCGCTCCGCGAAACGCACGATGTAATCCATCGGGCGGCCGTAGCGCAGGTTCGACGCGACCTGCGACAGCACCGCCGACCCGGTCTCGTACGCACCCGGCAGGCTGAGCGTGTTGGTCGCGCGGATCTTGTCGACCTCCTTCTGCGTCGCCGGCTTCGTGCCGCTGGCGAAGTCGGCGATCTCGCGCTCGAGCTCCTTGATCGACTCGACCGTCTTGTCGCTCTGCACCGCGGCCGAAGCGATCCACGGGCGCTGGCCCAGCGTATTGCTGGCGCCGCTGTACGAGCCGTAGGCCCAGTGCTTGTCCTCGCGCAGGTTCATGTTCAGGCGCGAGGAGAACTCGCCTCCGAGCACGCCGTTGGCGAAGTCGAAGTCGATCGTGCCGGCGTCCGACGTCGGCGGGACGAGCTCGGCGACGTAGACGTTGCTCTGGATCGCGCCCGGCTGGTTCACCAGGTACACGCGGCCCGCCTTCGGGCGCGCGACGGTCGGCACCGACGGCAGCTTCGGCGCGTCGGCCGGCGTGGCCCAGTCGCCGAAGCGCTGCTCGAGCTGCGGCAGGATCTGCGCCAGCGTGGTGTCGCCGACGATCACGATGCGCGCGCTCGACGGCTGCAGCCAGTTGCGATGGAAGTCGACGAGATCCTCGCGCGTGAGCGACTTGATCGACGCCTCGGTGCCCGAGCCCGTGAACGGGATCGCGTACGGATGCCCGTCGCCGTACAGCAGCGGCGGCAGCACGCGCAGCGCGGCGGTCTGCGGACGCGCCTTCTCCTGCGCGATGCTGGCGAGCCACTGTGCACGCACGCGCTCCATCTCGGCGGCGTCGAAGCGCGGGCGCCGAACGACATCGGCGAACAGGTCGAGCGACGCGGGCAGCTTGTCCTTCAGCGCCGACAGGCCGATCGTGGCCTGGTCGAGGCCCGCGCCCGCGCCGATCTCCGCGCCCAGCGCTTCCTCGCGCGCCTTGAGCTGCAGCGCACCGAGGTCGCCCGCGCCCTCGTCGAGCATGCCCATGGTGAAGCTGGCGGTGCCGAGCTTCTTGCCGACGTCGGCCGTGTAGCCGCCCGGGAATTCCATCGACATCTGCACGACCGGGATCTCGTGGCGCTCCACCAGCGCGACGGTCATGCCGTTCGACAGCCTGGCCATCTGCGGCGTCGGGAACTTGAGCTCCGGGAACGCCTTGGGCATCGGCACGCCGGTGCCGCGGTCGACGTCCGTCTTCACCGTCCTGAAGCGCGGATCCGGCTTCGGCAGCGGCGCGGGCGCCTTCGCCGGCGCGGCGACGACGCGTTCGGGGATCGACGAGGCCGGCGTCTCGCTCGGCTCGACCAGCAGCGTGTGCGAGCCCGCGCCCAGCCACTTGCGGCCGATGTCGCGGATCTGCGCGGGCGTCGCCGCCATCAGCACGGCGAGGTCCTGCTTGTAGCAATCGGGCTTGCCGGTGAACACCGCGCATTCGGCCAGCACGTCCGACTTGCCGCCGAAGCCGCCCACGCGCTCCACGCCGCGCACGAAGTCCGCACGCACCGCGGTCTTGGCCTGCTCGAGTTCGGCCACGGTGGGGCCGTCCTTCAGCAGGCGCTTGAGTTCCTCGTCGATCACCGCCTCGACCTTGGCCGGCTCGACGCGCTTCTTGACGTCCGCCGTCACCATGAACGTGCCGGCGATCTCCTGGCTCCACAGCGCGGTGCCGGTGTTGTCGACGAGCTTGTCGCCGTACACCAGCCGCGTGTCCAGGCGCGAGGTCGCGCTGCCGCCGAGGATCTGGCTGAACATCTGCAGCAGCGTCGAGTCGCGCGTGCCGGCCTCGGCCACGGGCCAGGCGCGGTAGATGCGCACCTGCGGCACGCGGTCCGGGATCGTCTCGCGCGTGTCCTTCGCGCGCCTGGGGATGTTGGTCTTCATGTCCGGCAGCGTCGCCGTCGCCGGGATGTCGCCGAAGTACTGCGTCACCTTCTGCTTCGCGGTGGCGAGGTCGATGTCGCCGGCGAGCACCAGCACGGCGTTGTTCGGGCCGTACCAGCTCTTGAACCAGGTCTTGACGTCGTCGAGCGTGGCCGCGTTGAGGTCGGCCATCGAGCCGATCGTCGACCAGCTGTACGGATGGCCTTCCGGATAGATCGCTTCCATCAGCTTGCTGATGATGCGGCGGCCGTAAGGCTGGTTCTCGCCCTGGCGCTTCTCGTTCTGCACGACGCCGCGCTGCTCGTCGAGCGTCTTCTGGTCGATCGCGCCGAGCAGGTGGCCCATGCGGTCGGACTCCATCCACAGCGCGGTGTCCAGCGCGGTGGTGGGCACGTTCTCGAAGTAGTTGGTGCGGTCGGAATTGGTGGTGCCGTTCTGGTCGGTGGCGCCGACCAGCTCGAACGGCCCGAAGAACTCGTCGCGGTGGTTCTCCGAGCCGTTGAACATCAGGTGTTCGAAGAGATGCGCGAAGCCGGTGCGCCCGGGCTGCTCGTTCTTGCTGCCGACGTGGTACCAGAGGTTCACCGCGACGACTGGTGCCTTGCGGTCGGTGTGCACGATCACCCGTAGGCCGTTGGGCAGCGTGAACTCCTGGTACGGGATCTCGACGCCGGTCGCGGCGTTCGGGGCGGCCGCGACGGGCGCGGCGACGCCCGCGAGGGCGATGGCGAGCGCGACGGCGAGGGTCGCGTTGCGGGGGCGGAAACTCATGGCATCACTCCGGTGGTGCAGCGGGCAGGGCCCGCAAAAGAAAATGCCGCGCGCCGCCCGGGGGCGACGCGCGGCGGGACGTCAGCGCGCGGCGGTCGCGCCGCCGACCGGCTTGCCGTCGGCGTCGATCACGATCACTTCGCCGAGGTTGAGCGCGCGCACCTTCGCCTCGGTCTGCTTGAGGTCGCCGACGACCACCCACGTCATCGCATTCGGATCGAGCGCGGTGGCGGCGGCCTTGACCTGCTCCGGCGTCAGCGACTCGATCTCGGCCTTGCGGCGCACGACGTAATCGTCCGGACGGCCGTAGCGCACGATGTCCGCGACGGTGCCCATCACCGACGACGCGGTCTCGTACGCGCCCGGCAGGCTCAGGGTGGAGAGCTTGCGGATACGGTCGACCTCGGCGGCGTCCGGCGCACGCGCGCCGCTCGCGTAGGCCACCAGCTCGCGCTGCATCTCGGCCATCGCCTCGGCGGTCTTGTCGATCTGCACCGGCGCCACCGCCAGCCACGGACGCGGGCCGAGCGCGTTGACCACCTGGCTGCGCGCACCGTACGACCAGTGCTTGTCCTCGCGCAGGTTCATGTTCAGGCGCGAGGTGAAGTCGCCGCCGAACACGCCATTCGCGAATTCCAGCTTGGTCGCATCGGGGTCGGTGGTGGCGGGCATCAGCTGGCCGACGAACACGTTGGCCTGCACCGCGCCCGGCTGGTCGATCAGGTAGACGCGCGTGGCCTTCGGCCGCGCGACGACCGCCGGCACCACCGGCTTCGGCGCGGCGCCCTCGCCCTTCCAGTCGCCCAGGTGGCGCTCGAGCAGCGGCACGATCTGCGCCAGCGTGGTGTCGCCGACGACGACCAGCGTCGCGCCTTCCGGACGCACCCAGTCGCGCTGGTAGCGCAGCAGGTCCTCGCGCGAGATCGTCGCCAGCGACGCCTCGGTGCCGGTGCCGGTCATCGGCGCGGCGTACGGATGGTCGGCCGTGTACAGCAGCGCCGGCAGCACGCGCATCGCGACCGAATTCGGGTTCGCCTTCTCCTGCTTGATGCCGGCGATGCGCGTGGCGCGCACGCGATCGATCTCGGCGGCGTCGAAGCGCGGACGGCGCAGCATGTCGGCGTAGAGCGCGAGCGACGCGTCGAGGTTCTCGGTCAGCGCCGAGAGGTAGGCGCTGCTGCCGTCGAGCGACGCGCCCACGCCGATGTTGGCGCCCAGGCGTTCGGCCGCGTCGGCGAAGGCGAGCGAGTCGCGCGCGCCGGCGCCCTCGTCGAGCATCGACATCGCGAACGCGGCGGTGCCCGGCTTGCCGCCGACGTCGGTCGCGTAGCCGCCGTTGAACTGGTAGCTCATCTGCACCACCGGCACTTCGTGGCGCTCGGCGAGCACGACGGTGGTGCCGTTGGACAGCGTCGCGCGCTGCAGCGCCGGGAACACCAGGTCGGGGAAGGTCTGCGGCATCGGCACGCCGACGGCGCGGTCGACCCCCGGCGCGAGCGTGGTGAAGCGTGCATCGGGCTTGGGCAGGGCGAAGGGCTTCGGCGTCGCCGCCGGCGCCTCCGGCAACGCGACGCGCGCGCCGGGCTCCACCACCAGCGTGTGGCTGCCGGTGTCGAGCCACTTGCGCGCCGTGGCCTTGAGCTGCGGCACGGTGGCGGATGCGAAGTTCGCGAGCGTGTCGCGGAAGCAGGCCGGCTTGCCGGTGAACACGGTGCACTCCGCGAGCGCGTCGGCCTTGCCGCCGAAGCCGCCGATGCGCTCGATGCCGCGCACGAACGCGGCGCGCTGCACGGTCTTGGCGCGGTCGAGCTCGGCCTGCGTCGGGCCTTCGGCGATCAGGCGCGTGAGTTCCTCCTCGATGATCGCCTCGACCTTCGCCGGGTCCACGCCCTGCTTGACCGTGGCGAACACGCCGAAGTTCGAGCCGAGCTCGGCCTCGGACACGAAGGCGCTGACGCTGTCGACCAGCTTGTCGCGATGGAGCAGGCGCGCATCCAGGCGCGAGGAGCCGCTGCCGCCGAGCACGCCGGCGAGCAGCTTGAGCTGGTCGAGTTCGGCGCTGCCGTAGGCCGGCACGTTCCACACGCGGTGCACGCGCGCCTGCGGGACCTTGTCGGTCATGGTCGAGCGCGTGTCGGCCGTGTGGCGCGCGACGTCGACCTTCGGCTGCGCCATCGTCGGCGTGGCCGGGATGTGGCCGAAGTACTTCGCGGCCTTCTCCTTCGCCGTGGCGAGGTCGATGTCGCCGGCGAGCACGAGCACCGCGTTGTTCGGGCCGTACCAGGTGCGGAACCAGGTCTTGACGTCGTCGAGCGAGGCCGCGTTGAGATCGTTCATCGAACCGATCACGCCCGCGTGGTACGGGTGGCCCTCGGGGTACATGGTCTTGCCGAGCACGTCCCACACCTGCCCGTAGGGCTGGTTCTCGCCCTGGCGCTTCTCGTTCTGGACGACGCCGCGCTGCTCGTCGAGCGCCGCCTGCGTGACCGCGCCGAGCAGGTGGCCCATGCGGTCCGATTCCATCCACAGCGCGGTGTCGAGCGCGCTGGTCGGGACGTTCTCGAAATAGTTGGTGCGGTCGGTATTGGTCGTGCCGTTCTGGCCGGTCACGCCAACCTGCTTGAAGGGCGCGAAATACTCGCCGGAGTGGTTCTCGCTGGCCTGGAACATGAGGTGCTCGAACAGGTGCGCGAAGCCGCTGCGACCCGCGGGCTCGTTCTTGCTGCCGACGTGGTACCAGAGGTTCACCGCGACGATCGGCGCCTTGCGGTCGGTGTGCACCAGCACGCGCAGGCCGTTGGGCAGGGTGAACTGCTCGTAGGCGATGTCGACCGCGGCGGGCCGGGCCGCAGGCGCGGCGAGCGCGGGCACGGCAAAGCCGGCGGCGGCAGCCAGCGCGAGGGCGAGAACGGCGACGCGCGGGCGTCGGATGGCGTGGTTCGGATGCATGCGGTGGCTCCCCTGGGTAAGGGCCGGCTCCCTGCCGGCCAACGGCCGATCCTAGCCGAGCGCGGCCGGCGCGCCTCTAGGCCACAAGTCCCGCGCGCCTTCGCGCGGCGGCCCGGGGGCGGGGCCTAGACTGAAGGCTTCACGCAGCGGAGACCGCCCATGCCCCGTCGCAATGTCCTCGTCACCGGCGCCAACCGCGGCATCGGCCTGGAGTACGTCCGCCAGCTGCTGGCGCGCGGCGACCACGTGGTCGCGACCGCGCGCCACCCCGCGCAGGCCCACGACCTCAACCGCCTCGTGGCCGAACACCCCGGCCGGCTGCACGTCTTCCCGCTGGACGTGATGGACCCGAAGGCCGAAGTGGAGATCGCGCGCGAGCTGCCGCTGGTGCTGGGCGACGAACGCCTGCACCTGCTGGTCAACAACGCCGGCATCCTGCATTCGGGCGAGCGCTTCGGCCACGTGCCCGCCGCGAACCTTGAAGACAGCTTCCGCACCAATGCGATGGGGCCATTCCTGCTCGCGCAGGCCGTGGCGCCGCTGCTGGCCGACGGCGCGAAGATCGCCAACATGACCTCGCAGCTCGGCTCGATCGCCAACACCACGCGCTTCGGCACGCCGACCTACTGCATCAGCAAGGCCGCGCTGAACATGGTCACGCGGCTGCTCGCCGCGGCGCTGGCAGATCGCCGCATCGCCGTGGTCTCGCTGCATCCGGGCTGGGTGCAGACCGAGATGGGCGGCGCGCAGGCGCCGGTCGCGCCGGCCGATTCGGTCGCCGGCCTGCTGCGCGTGATCGACGGCCTCGACCTCGCGCGGTCCGGCAGCTTCTTCGACTGGCAGGGCAAGCCGCTGCCGTGGTGACACGCGCACTGCGGCGATAATCGCCGCATGTTCGACGTCGTCCTCTACCAGCCCGAGATCCCGCCCAACACCGGCAACGCCATCCGCCTGTGCGCCAACACCGGCGCGCGGCTGCACCTGGTCGAGCCGCTGGGCTTCGACATGGACGACAGGCAGCTCAAACGCGCCGGCCTGGACTACCACGAGTACGCGACCGTGAAGGTGCATGCGGATCTCGACGCCGCGCTGTCGCACCTGTGCGGCGTGCACGGCGATGCGCTGCGCGTGTTCGCCTTCAGCACGCGCGGCACGGCGCGTTTCGACACGCCGCGCTACCGCGAGGGCGATGCGTTCCTGTTCGGGCCGGAGACGCGCGGGCTGCCGGCGGACGTGCTCGATGCGCTTCCCGAGGCGCAGCGGCTGCGCCTGCCGATGCGGCCGGGCGTACGCTCGCTCAACCTGTCGAACGCGGTCGCGGTGACGGTGTTCGAGGCCTGGCGCCAGCAGGGCTACGCCGGCGGCGCCTGAGCGCATCCGCGCCCGACGGCGCGACGTAACCACCGGCAGGAGGCGGGCCATGCGGATTCTGGTGACGGGGGCGACGGGCTTCATCGGCGGCGCGGTGGTCGACGCGCTGCTCGCGCGCGGCCACGTGCCGGTGCCGGCCGTGCGTGACGTGGCCGCGGCGAAGCGTCGATGGCCGGGGCTCGAGCCGGTCGCGGTGGATTTCGCGCGCGATACCGATGCGGCCGCGTGGCGATCGCGGTTGGCTGGCGTCGATGCGGTCGTGAACGCCGTCGGCATCCTGCGCGAAAGCCGCGCGCAGCCGTTCGACGCGCTGCACGACGCGACACCGCGCGCGCTGTTCGATGCCTGCGTCGAGGCCGGCGTGCCGCGCGTCGTGCAGGTCTCGGCACTGGGCGCCGACGAGGCCGCGGCGAGCCGCTACCACCTGTCCAAGCGCGCGGCGGACCGGCACCTGCTCGCGTTGCCGCTGCGGGCCACCGTCGTGCAGCCGTCGGTGGTGTTCGCGCCGCAGGGCGCGAGCGCGGGCATGTTCCTGATGCTCGCGACGTTGCCGGTGGCCGCGCTGCCGGGCGGCGGCGTGCAGCGCGTCGCACCGGTGCATCTGGACGACGTCATCGGCGCGATCGTGCAGGCGCTCGAGTCGGCGTCGCCACCGCGGCTGATCGAGGCGGTCGGCCCCGAGTGCATGACGCTTCGCGCGTACCTGGACACGCTGCGCCGATCGCTCGGCCTCGGGCCGCTGCGCGTGATCCCGGTGCCGATGCCGCTGGTGCGGTTGTCGGCGCGCGCGATGCAGCACGTGCCGGGCTCGCTGGTCGAACCCGAGACCATCGCGATGCTCGAACGCGGCAACTGCGCGCCCGCCGATGGCCTCACCCGCGTGCTCGGCCGGACGCCGCGCGCCGCGCGCGACTTCGTGCCGCCGCCGCTGCGCGCGATGGCGCGTCGCGATGCGCAGCTGCGCTGGGCGCTGCCGCTGCTGCGTGCGTCCCTCGCGCTGGTGTTCGTCGTCACCGCGCTGGTGTCCTTCGGGCTGTATCCGGTGTCGGACAGCCGCGTCCTGCTCGCCGCGGTCGGGCTGTACGGCCGGGCGGCGGACGCCGCGTTGTACACGGGTGCGACGCTCGACCTCGCGCTGGGCCTCGCGATGCTGCTGCCGCGCGTGCGCCGCGCCGCGTATGCCGCGGCGATCGTGCTGATCGTCGGCTACACCGCGATCATCAGCATCGCGCTCGCACCGCTGTGGCTGCATCCGTTCGGGCCGGTGCTGAAGAACCTGCCGATCCTCGCGGCGCTGCTCGCGCTGCACGCGCTCGACCGGCGCGACTGAGCGTCGCGCCGGCCTCGGCCTCAGCCGAAGATCTTCGCCGCCAGCTGCGCGATCTCGCGGCCCTGGAAGCGCGCGCCGTCGAGTTCGTTCTGCGACGGCTGCCGCGAGCCGTCGCCGCCGGCGATGGTGGTGGCGCCGTAGGGCGATCCGCCGGTGATCTCGTCCAGCGTAGTCTGGCCCGCAAAGCTGTAGGGCAGGCCCACGCAGACCATGCCGAAGTGCAGCAGGTTGGTCAGCATCGAGAACAGCGTCGTCTCCTGCCCGCCGTGCTGCGTGGCGGTGGAGGTGAACGCGCCGCCGACCTTGCCGTTGAGCGCGTCGCGCGCCCACAGTCCGCCGCACTGGTCGAGGAAATTGGCCATCTGCGAGGCCATGCGGCCGAAGCGCGTGCCGCAGCCGACGATGATCGCGTCGTACTGTGGCAACTCGTCCACCTGGGCGATCGGCGCCGGCTGGTCGAGCTTGTAGTGCGACTTGCCCGCGACTTCCTCGGGTACCAGCTCAGGCACGCGCCGGATGTCGACCTGGGCGCCGGCCTCGCGCGCGCCGTCGCCGACGGCTTCGGCCATGCGCTCGATGTGGCCGTAGGACGAGTAGTACAGGACGAGGACACGGGCCATGACGATCTCCGGATGGGAACCGACGATCCAATCCCTTCGCGCGTGAGCCGACCGTGCAGCCGGGCGAAGATGCACATCGAGGACGAAAGTTCCTAAACCCAACGGTTCAGGATTAAGGAACCGTTCGGCCCGGTTCCGGATACTTCGCCCTCCGGCCGCCGAGCGGCCGGCGCAGATACCGAACATTCCAATAACTAGAGGCACGTCATGAAGCGCACCCTGCTCGCCCTCACCCTGCTCGCCGCCCTGCCGTTCGCCGCCTCCGCGGCCGAGGGCGTGTCGTACAACTACGTCGAAGGCGGCTACACGCGCGTCGACGCCGGCCACACCGGCACCAACAACGATGCCGACGGCTGGGCGCTCAACGGTTCGGGCGCGATCGCGCCGAACTTCCACGTGTTCGGCGGCTACTCGAAGGTCGACATCACCGACACGGACCTGAGCCTCGACCAGTGGCGCCTGGGCGTGGGCTACAACCGCGAGCTGACCCCGAAGGTCGACCTGGTCACCCGCGTGGCCTACGAGAAGTTCGACGCCGGCCAGGGCGTGGACGGCAACGGCTACAGCGTCGAGGCCGGCGTGCGCGGCGCGATGACCCCGATGCTCGAGGGCTACGCGCTGGCGGGCTACGAGGACTACCAGGACTTCGACGGCGACTTCTACGGCAAGGTCGGCGCGCAGGTGAAGTTCAACCCGACCTGGGGCATCAACGGCGAAGTGAAGTTCGCCGACGGCGACACGCAGGTGTTCGTCGGCCCGCGCATCTCGTTCTGATCACGATCGATCTCCCTCCCCTGGGATCGTGAGTGCGGGGCCCGGCTTCGGTCGGGCCCTGTTTTTTGCGGCACGTGACCGATACGGAAAAGCCCGGCCTGAGCCGGGCTTTTTTTCGTGGCATCGCCGCGTCGGGACGGCGGCATGCATCCGCCGCTACTCGAACAGGCCCGTCGGGTACTCGGGCTTCTGCTCGCGCGCGAGGAGCTGGCGCAGGCCGTCCGCCGGGGTGAGCTGGCCGTGCAGCACCGATCGCACCGCGCTCGAGATCGGCAGCTCGATTCCGGCGCGCTCGGCCTGGCGCATGACCTCGTCGGCGGTCTGCACCGACTCGACCACCTGCCCGATCTCGCGCACCGCGGCTTCGATGCTCTGCCCGCGCCCGAGCGCGAGGCCCAGCCGCCGGTTGCGGGACAGGTCGCCGGTGCAGGTCAGCACCAGGTCGCCGAGGCCGGCCAGCCCCATCAGCGTCTCGGCCTTGCCGCCGAGCGCCTGGTTGAGGCGCAGCATCTCGTTGAGCCCGCGCGTGATCAGCCCCGCGCGCGCGTTGAGCCCGAGCTGCATGCCGTCCGCGACGCCGGTGGCCACCGCGAGCACGTTCTTCATCGCGCCGCCCAGCTCCGCGCCGAGCATGTCGTCGCCGGTGTAGGCGCGGAAGGCAGGGCCGTGCAACGCCTCGGCGACCGCCTGCGCGAACGCGGCGTCCTCCGAATGCACGGTCAGCGCGGTCGGCAGGCCCTGCGCGACCTCCTTGGCGAACGACGGGCCGGTGACCACCGCGAGCGGCACCGCCGGGCCCAGCACCTCGGCCGCGACCTCGTGCAGGAAGCGCCCGCTGCCGGGCTCGAAGCCCTTCGTCGCCCAGGCCACGCCCGCCGACGCCGGGCGCAACGGCGCGAGCGCCCGCAGCGTTTCGGCGAAGGCATGCGAGGGCACCACCACGAGCACCAGGTCGGCGCCGGCCATCGCGGTCGCGAGGTCGGTGGTCGCGCGCAGCCCTTCGGGCAGCGCGACGCCGGGCAGGTAGCGCGGGTTCTCGTGCGTCGAGTCGATCGCCGCGGCCACCGCGGCATCGCGGCCCCAGAGCACCGCGTCGTCGCCGTTGCGGACGATCAGTGCGGCGAGCGCGGTGCCCCACGAGCCCGCGCCGAGGACCGCGACGCGCCGGGGCGCGCGCGGGATTTCAACCGTCTCCGCCATCGCGGATCAGGCGTTGCCGGCCGCCTCGGACGACTCCAGGCCCGGCTGGCCCTGTGTCATGCGCTGGCGCAGGCCTTCGGCATACAGCGCCTCGAAGCTCAGCGGCTGCAGCAGGAACGGCGGGAAGCCGCCGGCCTGGATCAGGTCGGAGATCAGCTGGCGCGCGTACGGGTACAGCACGTTCGGGCAGTGCGTGCCGAGCATGGCGTCGAGCGTCTGCGCGTCGAAGCCGGCCAGGCCGAACACGCCGGCCTGCTTCACTTCGGCCAGGTAGAGCGGCTTGTCGTCGGCGGTGCAGGTCAGGGTGACGCCGAGCACGACCTCGAAGGCCGCGTCGTTGAGGCGCGTGACCTGCTGGCTGAGGTTCATCTGCAGCTGCGGCTGCGTCTGCTCGTTGAACACGGCCGGCGCGTTCGGGACCTCGAAGGAGACGTCCTTGACGTAGATCTTCTCGACGGTGAAGGACGGACCGGTCGCGGACTCGTCGGTGGCGCCGAACGCGGCGTCGTTCTGGATCTCTTCGGTCATGGGGGCGCTCCGGCGCGTGTGTCGATGCGAAAGGGGCGGAATTATGGCACGCCGGCCCGGCGCGGTCGGCCGGGCCGCGGGCTCAGCCGCGACCCTTCACCAGCGGCAACCCGGCCTGCTGCCAGGCGGCGATGCCGCCGTCGAGCCAGTGCACGCGGGTGAAGCCGGCCTTCTTCAGCTTGGCGGCGGCGTCGGCCGAGGCCTGCCCGCTGCGGCAGACGACCACCACCGGGCGCTCCTTCGCCACGGCGAGCAGCTTGTGCTCCGGGCCGAGCGCGCTGGCCTGCACGTTGCGGCTGCCGGCGATGTGGCCCTTCTCGAAGTCGCCGCTGGCCGACAGGTCGACGACCACCGCGTCCTCGCGGTTCACCAGCGCGGTCAGCTGCGCGGGCGAGAGCGCGGTGTACGGGCGGAACAGCCGCGCGATCTCGGTGTAGATCAGCGCGAGGGTCAGGCCGGCGAACGCGAGGGCGAGCATCGCGTGGCGGCCCGCGAAATCGATCACTTCCTGGAAGGTCACGGACGACGGCCGATGGAACGGGGCGCGGATTGTCGCACGCGGCGAATCGACGGCGCGGCTCAGTCCTTGGGCCAGAGGTCCGGCAGGCCGCTGGTGATCCACCAGGTCCGCGCCCGGGCGTCCCAGCGCCAGGTCTCGCGGTAGCGCACGGTGCGCTCGGCGAGCGTGTTGCGGTTGATCACGCCGATCTCGACGTCGCGCACGGCCTGGCCGGCCTTGAAGTCCACGCTCTCGCCGCGGTCGCGGTAGGACGAGATCTGCACCTGCTGGTAGCGCGCCGCCTCGATCGACGTCGGCGCCTGCTTGGCGCGCAGCGCGGGGTCGAGCAGGTTCACCGCGCCCTCGAAGTCGCCCCAGCGGATCGCCGCGGCCCAGGTGTCCTGCGCGACGGGCAGCGCACGCTGCGGGGCGCCGGCGAAGGCGACGGACGTGGACAGCAGCAGCAACAGGCTGAGCAGCAGGCGGCGCATGGCGATCTCCCCTAGGTGGGCCGATCGTAGGGCCAGCCGGGGCCGCGATCGAGCGGACGGCGTCCCGATCCGCGCGGCGGCGGGCCGGCCGTTCAGCCGGCCGGCCGGAGGATCGCGGCGAAGCGGGCGTCGAACGTGGTCGCCGGGCGGCCGTCGGGCAGGTCGATGCGCGCGGCCATCTCGATGCGCCCGCGGCCCTTGGCGCGGATCGCCGCGACGAACTCGTCCCAGCGCGCGTCCGGCGCCGGCGCGGCTTGCGCGTGCAGGTCGTCGTACAGCGGCGCGAGATAACGGATGCGGCTGTCGGCGACGTAGATGTCGCAGTCGAGACCCGCGGCATCGAGCTCGAGCCAGACGCGGCCCCAGCAGGCCAGCGTCATCAGCGAGGCGAGCGAGCCGCCGAACGCGCAGCCCTTGTCGTTGACGTTGGCGGCGAGTGGCGCGGACAGCCGCAGACGTTCGCCGTCGAACGATTCGATGGCCAGCTGCAGCGCGCGCACCGGCGGCATGCTCGGGTAGTGCGCATCGAGGTGCGCGAGTGCGTCGTCGTGCGTCATGGATGCACCGGCCGGTATGCGAAGCTGCGCGCCATGCACGACCTCCTGTCGAACGGCCCGCGATGGTACGTGATCTCGCTGCGGCCGCGCGGCCAGCACCAGCGGCTGCGCGACGTCGCGCGGCGTGCCGGTCACGGCGTCATCGCACTGTCGCCGCTTCGAATCGTGCACCGCGACGACGCCGACACGCGCGACGCGCTGCGCGATGCGCTCGATGCGGACATCGTGGTGTTCACCAGCCCGAATGCGGTGGCCGCGGCGAACGCATCGATGCCGCTCGCCCCGCGCGGCACCACGGTGGCGATCGGCGACGGCACCGCGCGTGCGCTCAAGCGCGCGGGCGTCGACGGCGTCCTGCGCCCCGCGCGCATGGACAGCGAGGGCGCGCTCGCGCTGCCGGTGTTCGATTCGATCGACGGAAAGCGCATCGGCCTCGTCACCGCACCCGGCGGTCGCGATCGCCTCGCGCCGGCGCTGCAGTCGCGCGGGGCGCGCGTGCTGCGGGCCGACGTGTACGCACGCGAGCCCTGCGGGCTGCCGCGCGCCGGCCTGCGGGCGCTGCGCGGCGGCGCCGGCCGGCTCGCGATCGCGCTCTCCAGCGGCGAGGCGCTCGACCTCGCCGTGTCGCAACTCGAGCCCGCCGATCTCGCGCGACTGCGCGGCGCGCGGGTGCTCGCCGCGAGCGAGCGCCTGGCCGATCACGCGCGCCGGCTCGGCTTCTCCGACGTCGTGCGGGCCGACGGGCCGCGGCCGGCGCAACTTGTCGCGGCGCTGAACCGCCCGGTGGGCTGAAGCGGCTTTTCACGGCGTCTCACGGTCGGCTGCGGACACTCGGTCCATCGCCGCTTGCCGCGAGGCTCCCATGTCCCTGATCCGCAGTCTGCTGCTCTGGACCGTCGTGGTGCTGGCCGTCGCGCTGGCCGCGCAGGTGCTGCTGCCCGAACCCGGCCTCGTGCTGGTGCGTTACGGCGGCACCGACACCACCACCACCATCCCGCGCGCGATCGCGGCGGGCCTCGCGATCTTCGCCGGCCTGTGGTTGCTCACGCGCCTCGTCACCGCGCCCGCGCATGCACTGCGGCGACGCCGCGACCGCGCCGAACGCGCGCGGCTGGCCTCGGCGCTGGAGGACATGCACATCGGGCGCTTCGACCGCGCCGAGCGCGTCCTGGCCGCGACCGACGATCCCGACACGCTGGCGATCGCGCGCATCCACGCCGCGCGTGCGGCGGCCGCGCGCGGCGAGCCCGCGGTGGCGCAGCAGCATCTGGATGGGCTGGCCGGCACGCACCCGACGCTGCGCGCGATCGGGCTGGCCGAGCTCGCGCTGGCCCACGGCCGCGCGGGCGACGCACTGGCCGCGCTCGATGCGCCGAACGCGCAGCCGCTGCCGCCGCGCGGTCTCGCGCTGCGTGCGCAGGCGCTGGCCGAGGCCGGTCGCCACGACGAGGCCTACGGGATGCTCGGCGCGCTGCGCAAGGCCGACGCGGTCCCCGCGTCGGAACTGCCGCGCCTGGAATCGCGCTGGGCGCGCGGCGCGCTGCTCAACGCGGCCGACGGCAATGCGCTGGCCGCGCAGTGGGACGCACTGCCCGCGGCGCTGCGCCATGAGCCCGCGATCGTCGCCGCCTACGCGGAACGCGCCGCCGACCTGCACTGGGACGACGCGGCCGCGAAGGCGATCGAGCAGTCGCTCGACACGCAGTGGGACGATTCGCTCGCCGGGCTCTACGGCCGGCTTTCGATCGGTCGCCTCGACGAGCGTGCCTCGCGCGTCGAGCGCTGGCTGACGCTGCATCCGCGCAGCCCCGGCCTGCTCGCCAGCCGCGCGCGCCTGCAGTACGCGCACGGCGACTGGATGGGTGCGGAAGCCTCGCTGCACGAGGCAATCGATCGCGGCGCGGGCGCCGAGGCCTGGGAGCTGCTCGGCCAGGGCTATGCCGCGCAGGGCGACGAGGCACGCGCGCGCATCGCCTATGCCAATGCGCTGCGCAGCGAGCGCGGCGACGGCCTCGTGGAACTGCCGTCCGGTGCGCGCTTCGCCCCCCGCGGCCCCGCACCGGACCCGCGCGCGCCGACCCGCCTGCAGTAATTCGCGTAGAGGGAGGGCGCCCGCGCCGTCTTCGGACGGCGCGGGCGTTCGTTCAAGCGCGCCCGCTCAGCGCTCGAGGATCGCCACCACGCCCATGCCGCCGGCGGTGCAGATCGAGATCAGGCAACGGCCACCGCCGCGCAGCGCGAGTTCCTTCGCCGCGGTGGCGACGATGCGCGCGCCGGTCGCCGCGAACGGATGGCCGGTCGCGAGCGAGCTGCCATTCGGATTCATCTTCGCCGGATCGATCGACCCCATCGCCTGCTGCAGGCCGAGCCGCTCGCGGCAGTAGGCCTCGCTCTCCCACGCGCGCAACGTGCACAGCACCTGCGCGGCGAAGGCCTCGTGGATCTCGTAGAAGTCGAAGTCCTGCAGCGCGAGGTTGTTGCGCGCGAGCATCTCGGCCACCGCCACCGTCGGCGCCATGAGCAGGCCTTCGCCGGCGACGAAATCCACCGCCGCGACCTGCGCGTCGCGGATCCAGCACAGCGGCTCGATGCCGCTGGCCTGCGCCCAGTCGTTCGACGCGAGCAGGCAGGCCGCCGCGCCATCGGTCAGCGGCGTCGAATTGCCGGCGGTGAGCGTGCCGCGCCCGCTGCTGCGGTCGAAGGCGGGCTTGAGCGTGGCGAGCTTCGCGATCGAGGTGTCGGGCCGCAGGATGTTGTCCCGCGACACGCCGCGGAACGGCACCACGAGATCGTCGAAGAAGCCGCGTTCGTAGGCGGCCGCGAGCTTGTGGTGCGAGGCGACGGCGAGCGCGTCCTGCGCCTCGCGCGGAATGCCCCATTCCTTCGCCATGTCCTCGCAGTGCTGGCCCATCGACTTGCCCGTGCGCGGCTCGGCGACGCCCGGGAAGTCGGGCTTGAGTTCGGCCGGCGAGAAGCCGGCGAACGCGCGCAGCTTGTCGCCGGTGGTCTTCGCCGCATTGGCCTTGAGCAGGCGCCGGCGCAGCTTGCTGCCGTAGACGATCGGCACGTCGGAGGTGGTGTCCGAGCCGCCGCCGATGCCGGCGTCGATCTGCCCCAGCGCGATCTTGTTGGCGATGTGCACCACGGTATCGAGCGACGTACCGCAGGCGCGCTGCAGCGTGATGCCCGGCGTGCGCGGCGACAGGCCCGACGACAGCGCGGCCTCGCGCCCGAGGTTCCAGTCCGACGAGTGCTTGATCACCGCGCCCATCGCGACTTCGCCGAGCTGCCGGCCCTGCAGGCCGTACTTCTCGACCAGCGCGCCCAGCGTGCGCACCGACAGGCCGAGGTTGCCGACATCGCTGTAGGCGGTGTTCTGGCGGCAGAACGGGATGCGGACGCCACCGAGCACGGCGACGGGACGGAACTGGCGCATGGACGACCTCGCAAAGGTTCGACGACACGGCCCGCGCAGGCGCCGTGGGTATGATGCGGCGAGTGTAGCGCCACCAAACGCCAGCGTACTGATGACCGAATCCCATGACACCGCCGCCGCGATCCACGTGCTGGGCGCGCTCGCGCTCGAACTCGCCGGCGATGCGCCCGCGCGCGACGATCGCCTGACGCAGGCGCAGGCCGGCGAACTCGCGACGCTGATCGCGAGCGATCTCGCCACCTTCGCGCCGGGCGCGGCGGACCTCGAGCTGGTGACGGTGGGGGCGCATTACGACCCGGTCGAACTGCTGCGTTCGGGGTGGCCGCTGCATCGCGAGCTCGACGCGCTGGCCGCACGCGCGCCGGGCGCGGGCCGCGCGCGGGTGATCGCGTTCGGCGCGCACGACGGACAGCTGCCGGGCGACCTCACGCCCTCGCCGGATTTCGCGGGCGGCCCGTTGCGGCTCGTCCCGTTCGTGCTCGGCGGCGATCCGTCGAAGGTCGCGCCGGTCGGCGAGCTGTTCGAGCACGAACTCCTTGAGCGTGGCATGGCCGGCGCGGCGACCGCGCTCGCCGCGCAATCGATGTTCGGCCTGAAGGTCGAGCACGCGCGCTACCTCACGGTGCACGACCTCGCCGCGATGACCTCGCTGCAGTACGAGCACGCGGGCCTCGCGCCGCTGTGGCCGCTGATCGAAACCGCGCTGCTGGCGCCCGACGCCGAAGCCTGGCTCGACGCGCCGCCCGAGCCGCTGATCCGCTACGTCGACGGTGAAGCGCGCATCGCGCTGTTCTCCACGCAGGCCTGGCAGCAGCGCTATGCGCCGGAGACGGACTGCGCCTCGGAAGCCAGCCGCGAACGCGCGTATCGCCAGCATGCGCATTTCGAGGCGCGCCAGCGCCAGCTCGCCGCCGTGCTGCAGGCGCACGGCGTGATGGTGAACTTCGTGCACTGCGAGCGCGACGCCGACTGCCTCGCCGCACTCGCCTGAAGCGCGGCCGCGACGGCCACGTCGCGGCCGCGTGCGATCAAGCGATCAGCGCATCGCCTGCGCGCGCGTTTCGCCCACCTGCGCGCCGCGGAACAGCGGCACCAGCTGCCACAGCGCCGACAGGCCGACCAGCACGTAGACGACGCGCGACAGCGCCGAGCCTTCGCCGAATAGCGCGGCCACGAGGTTGAAGTCGAACGCGCCAACCAGGCCCCAGTTGAGGCCGCCGACGATGACGAGGACCAGCGTGATCAGGTTCAGTGCTTTCATGGCGTTCGCTCCGGTTGGATGGGTGGAACGGCCCGGCGCACACGACTGGAATGCGACGCGCGCCCTGCGGACGCGGCCGGGCCATCCCCAGTCGCTACGGCGGGGGACGCCGTCCGGATGCAGCCTTCAGTGCACGGTGGATGCGCGACCGGCGCCGCGCTTGCGCGTGAGCACCGCGGCCGCGGCCTTCTTCACGGTCGCCTTCGAACGCCCGCCGCCGGATTTGTCGGACGGTGGCCTGAGCGTCTTCTTGGCGCCCGGCTTCATGTCCAGGATGCGGTTCTCGCCCATCAGCTCTTCCTTCTTCGTGACGCGCGCGGCGACGAAGGCGAGCAGCTTGCCGATGCCGGTGCGCGGCCCGCTCCAGTACTCCGCGCTGCGCACCTCGACCTCGAGCAGCACCAGGTTCGGATCGTCCACGCCCTTCGGGAAGAACGCCTTGAGCGCATCGTTCCAGAGCGCCTCGATCTTCGCGCGGTCGCGGTTGACGCGCGCTTCGCCGGCGACCGATACGTACGTATTCGCGTCCTTCGACGCGTAGGCGACGTTGACCTTCTTGCGCCGGCGGATCTCGCCGATCTTGGGGCTGTCGGCTTCGGTGAAGAACCAGATGCGCTCGCCGTCGAAATCGGCGGCCTGCGTCGACAGCGGACGGCTGACCAGCCAGCCGTCGGGCCCGACGGTGGTGAGCATCGCGATGTCGATGCCTTCGATCAGTTGGGCGAGTTGTTCGGCACTGGTGGGGCGTCGGGCCACGGCGGCACTCCTGCGGGGACGCGCCACCGTGCGGGGCGCGACGGCAAGGGCCGGTGAGGAGGCGATGACACCGCGCAGGCGTGGCGGCGTCGTGCGCCGCAACGCGAACGGCCGCCCTCGGGCGGCCGTCGTCGATCACGCGCGGCTCAGAGCAGGCCGAGCGCGAGCTTGGTGACGAGCATCACCACGCCGGCGCCGATGGCGACGAGCGCGAGCAGGCCGGGGCTGCGCACCGGGCTGATACCCGCGGCCTGCGCGAGGCCGCCGATGAACACCGGCATCAGCGCGTCGGTGGCCTGCCACATGTCCTTGCCGCTGGACTTGAACGCGAGCGCCAGGCCGGCCGTCAGCGCGAGGCTGAAAAGCAGGGCGGTCATCCCGTCCTTGAGCGTGATCTTGCGCAGCGTGGCGCCCATGACTTGCATGACACGAAACTCCTGATCGAATCGGTCCGCGCGCCTGCCGGCACGTCGGAAGGGGGTTGGATGCGACCGTTTCGTCGCGGCCCGAAACGTCTATCGGCCGCGCATGTCGCCGGTAGAGGTTACGGGCGTCACACCGCTTTCACATGAACGGGTGTTGAGGCGCGGGCGAGCTGTGACGGCCTCCACAGCCCCGCCGTGCAAGCGGCCGCGCACTGCGCGAAAGCGGCGGTGCGGGCCGCACGGGAAGCCGTATTCAGCCAGCGCAGCCGCGGCGCGCAGGGCTCTTCGGCGTCGCGATCCAGGGGCGGAATGAGCGCGCGCCGCAGCGGCAGGCGCGCGTGGAACGAGCCGTGTCCGGGACGACGCGGGTGTCAGCCCGCGTCGCGCACCGGGGCCTCGAAGATGCGATAGCCCGCGTCGCGCATGCCCAGCGAGGCGTAGGTGGCGATCGCATCGGCGTTGTCGCGCTCGACGTACAGGCGCAGGCCGAGCACGTCGTCCTGCGCGGTGGCGAGCGCGTGCACATGCGCGTACAGCGCGCGGAACACGCCGCCGCGGCGATGCGCCGGCGCGACGTAGACGCTCTGGATCCACCACCAGTGGCCGCAGCGCCAGTCGCTCCATTCGCGCGTGACCATCAGCATGCCGACCGGCTCGGCGATGACCTCGTCCCCGGCCAGCGGCACCTCACGCGCGGCGACGAAATAGCGCGCCTTGGCCGCATCCCCGATCGCGCGCGTGACGCCCGCGAGCACCGTGTCGGCATCGAGTTCGAGGTGCTCGGTCTCGCGTGCCATCGTGCGCGCCCAGCGCGCGAGCAGCGGCGCGTCGGCGGGATGCGCGTCGCGCACGCGCAACGGCATCGTCATCGTCACTGCCCCGCGCGCACGACGCCGCAGGCGATGCGCGCACCGGAGTTGCCGGCGGGCTGCGAGGCGTAGTCGTCGCCCTGCGCGTGCACGACGAGCGCGCGACCCAGGATGTTGCTCGACGCCGCGCCGCCGAGCGTCAGGCCCATGACGTGCAGGTTCACGTGCGCGACGCCATCGCCGCCGGCGGTGATGTTGGGCAGGTCGCCGGCATGGTGCGCGGGTGAATCCGGGCCGCCGTGCGCGCGTCCCGTCGGATTGAAATGCGGGCCCGCGCTGGCGGCGTCGGCCGCGCTGCAGTCGCCCTTCTCATGCACGTGCAGGCCGTGCGTGCTGTTGGGTGCGAGGCCGCCGACATCGCCGGTGATGTGCACGCCACCGCCCATCGCCATCGCCGACAGGCGACCGCTGACCAGCGAGCCCGAGGCGGGCGCGAGCGCGATCGTCGCCGCGCCGACGGCGGGCATCGCGACGCCGGGCGACACGGTGGACGCGGCCGGCATGTCGGCACGCGGCGCGGGGGCCGCGCAGCCGGCGAGCAGCACGGCGGTGGACGTCAGGGCGATCAGGGTCTTCATGGCGGGGCTCCTGCGTGGAATCGGACAGTCTGGAACGGAGGCATTCGGGGGCGGTGAAGCTCAGCCGTCGTCGCGCGTGGCCCGGCCCGGGCCGAGCTTGCGCGTGACGGTATTGCGGCCGAGGCCGAGCAGCGTGGCGGCCTCGCCACGGCGACCGTGCGTGCGCGCGAGCGCGACGTCGAGCAGCACGCGATCGAGCCGATCGCGCGCCGCATCATGTAGGTGCGCGTCGCCGCGATCGAGCGCGTCGCGCGCCCAGTCGGCGAGCGCGGCTTCCCAGTCGGCGGGCGCGGACGGCGCTGGCGTGCCGAGCGCGGCGTCGACATCGGCGCGCGTCACGCGTTCGGCGGGCGCCAGCGCGGCGAGGCGCCAGCACACGTTCTCGAGTTCGCGCACGTTGCCGGGCCAGTCGTGCGCACGCAGCCGCGCCAGCGCATCGCGATCGAGGTGCTTGGCGCGCGCGTCCAGCCGCTGCCCGGCCTGCCCGAGGAAGTGCGCGGCGAGCATCGGGATGTCGTCGCGCCGTTCGCGCAGCGGCGGCAGGCGCAGGCGCACGACGTCGAGGCGATGCAGGAGGTCGGCGCGGAACTGCCCGCTCGCGACGCGCGCCTCGAGGTCCTGGTGCGTGGCCGCGATCACGCGCACGTCGACGCGGATCAGTTCGCGGCCGCCGACGCGGAAGAACTCGCCCTGCGCCAGCACGCGCAGCAATCGCGTCTGCAGCGCGGCCGGCATGTCGCCGATCTCGTCGAGGAACAGCGTGCCGCCGTGCGCCTGCTCGAAGCGACCGATGCTTCGCCGCGTCGCACCGGTGAACGCGCCGGCCTCGTGCCCGAACAGTTCCGATTCGAGCAGCTCGGCGGGAATCGCCGCGGTGTTGAGCGCGACGAACGGCCTGTCCGCGCGCGGCGACTCGCGATGCAGCGCGCGCGCCACGAGTTCCTTGCCGGTCCCCGTCTCGCCGGTGACCAGCACCGACAGCGGCGCCTGCGCGAGGCGGCCGATCGCGCGGAACAGCTCGCGCATGGCGGGCGACGCGCCCAGGAGCGCTTCGTTGGACGCGGGCAGCTCGTCGGGCTGCGCGGCCGCTGGCACGGACGGCCCGAGCACGCGCGCGGCGAGCGCGACCGCGTCGTCGAGATCGAACGGCTTGGAGAGGAAGTCGTGCGCGCCCGCGCGGAACGCGCCGGCCGTGCTGGCCACGTCGGTGTACGCGCTCATCACCACGACCGGCAGCTCGGGGCGGCGCTGCTTCAGGCGCTCGAGCAGCACGAGGCCGTCGTCACCGGGCATGCGCACGTCGGTGAACAGCAGGTCGGGCGATGCGGCGGCGGCATCGAACGCGGCGAGCGCGGCGGCGGCGCCGTCGAAGGCCTCCACCCGCCAGCCGGCGTCGCGCAGCGCGGTAGAGAGCACGAAGCGGATCGCGGCTTCGTCGTCGACGATCCAGATCAGCGGCTCAGGCATCGACGGGCTCCGCGAGCGGCAACAGCAACGTGAACACGGTATGCCCGGGGCGTGAGCGGTAGCTCAGCGCGCCGCGGTGCTCGCGCGCGACCTGCTGCGCCAGCGCGAGGCCCAGCCCGGTGCCTTCGGCACGCCCGCTCACCAGCGGCAGGAACAGGCGTTCGGCGAGATCCGCCGGCACGCCGCGGCCGTCGTCGGCGATCTCCAGCCGCAGCGCGAGCGGATGCACGGCGTCACCGATGCGGGCCGCATGCTCGGCGCGCGTGCGCAGCGTGACCTGCGAGGCGCCCGCCTCGATCGCGTTGCGCACGAGGTTCCATGCCGCCTGGGTGAGGCGGTCGGCGTCGCCCTCCACCTCGGGCAGGCTGGGGTCGTAATCTCGCACCAGCCGCACCGCCCAGCCGGCGTCCGACTCGGCCAGCCGCAGCACGCGCTCGAGCACGCCGTGCACATTCAGCGGCGCATGCGGCGCGGCGGGCGCGGGACTGAGCAGGCGGTCGAGCAGCGCGGTCAGGCGCGCGGTTTCCTCGTCGATCAGCGCGGTGAGCGCGTGGCCGTCGGCATCCTGCGGATCGAGCCGGCGGCCGAGCAGCTGCGCAGCGCCCTTGATGCCGGCCAGCGGATTGCGCAGCTCGTGGGCGAGCCCGCGCAGCGCGGCGCTCAGCGCCGATGGCAGGCGCGAGGGATCGTCGTCGGGGAATTCGTCGACCGGATGCGCTTCGAGCAGCCAGCCCTCGTCGGTGCGCGTAAGCCAGGCATCGGCGAAGCGGTCCGCGCCGTCGGCGAAACGCAGGCCGAGGCGACGCAGGCGCAGCGGCGCGTCGCCGGGCTCGGCGGCGCGGTCGAGCGCGGCGTCCAACCCGCCGTCGGGCGCCAGCGCACGCAGCGGCAGGCCCAGCAGGCGGCGCTGGCCGACACCCAGCCAGCGCGCGAACGCGAGGTTGCAACCGGCGATCCGGGCGTCGACGGTGGCCCACGCGAGCGGCGTCGCGAGCGGGTCGAGGTCGGGGCCGGCGGGGGTCATTGCACCATGGTAGTGCAGACCTCCCGCCGCGCCGGTCTACGGCGCGTAGAGCCAGACGTTGGCGATGCGACCGTCGACGACCTCGTAGACGGCGAGCGCCTCGGTCGCCGTGGGCCTGAGCCCGGTCACGCGCTCGTGGTCGGCCACCTTGCCGCCGACGACGGTACGCGCGACGAGTTCGGCATGCAGCGCCGGCACGTTGAAGCGCGCATCGCGATAGAACGCGCAGATCGCCTCGGCGCCGTCCAGCGCCGGCGCGGTCGCCGGCATGCGCCAGACCTTCGCGTCCTCGCGGTAGGTCGCCATGAAGGCGTCGAGATCGTGGCGGGTGTAGGCGTCGAGCTGGCGCTGCACGACGGCCTCGGGCGAGGTAGTGTCGCGCGGCGCCGTCATGGCGCAGCCCGAGGCGAGCGACGCGACGAGCAGCGCGATCGCATGCCTCATGCGGCCAGCGGCAGCGCCAGCCGGAACGCGAGGCCCGGGGCGAGTGCGTGCGCGTCGAGCATGCCGCCGTGGGCGCGCGCGATCGCGCCGGCGACGACGAGCCGCAGGCCGAGGCCGAGGTCAAAGGGTTCGGGCAGCGGATCGACCAGCAGCGCGGCGGCGTTGTCGGGCGATTCGCCGCCGTCGCTGACCTCGATCAGCACCTGCGCGCCGTCGCGCCAGGCATGCAGCCCGGGCGCCGCCGTGCCGGCGCGCGACTGCGCGAACGCGAGCAGGCTGCCGAGCGCCTGGACGAGCCGCGCCTCGTCGCCTTCCACGTGCGCGCCGTCGAGCTCGGGGGCGAGCTGCGGTTCGGTCGCGCAGCCCGGCACGCCACCGACCGCCAGGTCGAGCAGCATCTGCACTTCGACCGGTCGCAGCCGATGCACGAGGCGGCCTTCCTGCGCGCGCACCCAGTCGCCGAGCTCCTCGATCATGCCGGCCATGCGACGGGACTGGCGCTCGATGGTCTCGGCCAGCTCGACCCGGCGTTCCTCCGGCAACTCGGGCCGGCGCAGCAGGTAGGCCGCGGTCTGCAGCGGCGACAGCGGTCCCTTCAGGTCGTGCACCAGCCGCTCGAACAGGGGACGTTCGCTCACGCCACCCCCGTGCCGCACGGCAGCGCGCCGAGGATGCGGCAGATCGCCTCGATTTCCGGCGGCTTCACCAGGTGGTGGTCGAAGCCCGCTTCCGCGGTGCGGCGGCGGTCCTCGGGCTGGCCCCAGCCGGTCACCGCGACCAGCGTCAGCGTCGGGCCCAGCGGCGAGGCGCGCAGCTGGCGCGCGACGTCGTACCCGCTGATGCCCGGCATGCCGATGTCGAGGAACACGACGTCCGGCGCGAAGCCGAGCACCGCCGCCTCGGCGGCGTGCGGGTCGTAGATGCGCTGCGCCTCGTGGCCGAGCATCTCCAGCATCATCGCCAGCGTATCGGCCGAATCGCAGTTGTCGTCGATCACCAGCACGCGACGCGGCGACGCGGCCGGCACTGGCGCGGGCAACGGCTCGGGCACCGCGGGCGTCGTGCGCATCGGCAGCCGCACCGTGAAGCGGCTGCCTTGGCCCAGGCCGGGGCTGGCCGCGGCCACGTTGCCGCCGTGCATCTCGACCAGCCGTCGCACCAGCGTCAGGCCGATGCCGAGGCCGCCGCGCGCGCGCTCGATCGAGGTGTCCACCTGCGCGAACGGCTCGAAGATGCCGTCGATCTGGTCGGGCGCCAGGCCAATGCCGCCGTCGTCGACGTGCACCAGCACGTGGTCGCCGTCGCGCTCGGTGCTCACGCGCACCGGCTGCGACGCATCCGAGTACTTCGCGGCGTTGCTGATCAGGTTCGCGAACACCTGCGACAGGCGCTCGGGGTCGGCGTCCAGCGGCACCTCGACCGGCGGCACGTGCATTTCGAGCGAATGCCCGGTGGCGCGCAGCATCGGCGAGATGCTCTCGACCGCGGATCGCAGCACCGCTTCGAGCGTGGTGGTCGCCGGGCGCAGCACCAGCTTGTCCTGGCTGATGCGCGCGACGTCGAGCAGGTCGTCGATCAGCCGCACCAGCAGCGCGAGCTGCCGGTCCATCGCCTCCTGCAGACCGGGCCCCGCGCCGCCGCCGAGCTTCATGACGTTGACCGCGTTGGCCAGCGAGGCGAGCGGATTGCGCAGCTCGTGGGCGAGCGTGGCGAGGAACTGGTCCTTGCGACGATCGTGCTCGAGCAGGTGCGCCTGCACGCGTTCGCGCTCGGCGATCTGCGCCTGCAGCTCGATGTTGCGTTGCGCGAGTGCGATGTTGGCGGCGCGCAGCGAGTCGTTGAGCACCTCGAGTTCGCGCGCCTTCTCGACGCGCAGGTCCTCGTTGGCGCGTGCGAGCCGCTCGTTCGCGCTCTGCAGCTCGCGCCGCTTGCGGTACAGCTCGACCAGCACGCTGACCTTGCTGCGCATGATCTCCGGGATCACCGGCACCATGACGTAGTCGACCGCGCCCAGCTTGTAGCCGCGCAGGCGGTCCATGTCGGACACGTTGACCGCGGTGACGAAGATGATCGGCGTCTTCTCGAAACGCGGGTGC
>NZ_SMRQ01000014.1 GCF_004359965.1 Cognatilysobacter segetis
GACAGGGCGGTGGCGCCTCCGGCCTGGTGGCGGCGGTCGCGCAGGTCGCGGCCAACGACGTCGTCGACGTGCGCGTGGTCGACACCCTGAACAACCTGCAGGCGGTGAAGAACGTGCTCAACAACAGCCCGATCCTCAGCCGCAACAACACGACCGTGACGGTGGGCGACGTCAACCTGCTCAACGGCCTCAACGTCGATCTCAACGCGCTCGGCGTGACGCTCGACCAGATCAACGGCGTGGTGCTCGCCAAGACCGGCACCGTCACCGACGTCTTCCTGCTGCGCTGAGCGCAGGCCGTCGGCCGCGAGGCCGCGGCGGTTCCGGAGCCCGCGATCCGTCGCGGGCTTCTTTTTGGTTCGTAGGATGCGGGTGCGGGGCGCCGCGGGGCTGCTTCGAGGGCGCGGGGACGCGGCGAGCCGCTGCGCCGGGCCTCGCGTCAGTCGCGGTCCGGGGCACCCAACGGGAACCACGCGCGATAGGGACGCGCCTCTTCGACCGCACGCGCGAACGAGGGCCGCGCCAGCAGGCGCTCGCGATACGCGCGCAGCGTGGGGAACGCCGCGCCGATCGGATGCACCCAATCGGCATAGAAGAGCGACGGCGCGGCCGCGCAGTCCGCGAGGCTGAAGCGCTCGCCGGCCGCCCAGGTCCGGCCCTGCAGGCGCTGCTCGAGCCAGGCATATGCGATGTCGAGCCGCGCCGCTGACTCGCGCAGCGCCACTTCGGTGCGACCGTCGGTGCGCAGCGCCTCGGCCACCGGCGCCTGCATCGGGGTCATCACGTAATGGTCGAAGAAGCGGTCCATGAAGCGCACGTCGAGCGCCTCGACCGGGTCGTCGGGCAGCATCGGCACGGGACCCGGATGGGCCTGGTGCAGGTGCTCGATGATGATGCTGGTTTCCACCACGGTCCGCTCGTCGTCGACCAGCACGGGCATCTTCTTCAACGGCCACAACGCGTTCCACTGGGCGTCGATGGCGGCGTTGCCGGGCTGCAGTTCGCGGTACTCGAACGGAAGGTCGTTCTCGTAGAGCGCGATCAATACCTTCTGCGTGTACGAGGAGAACGGGTGTCCGTAGAAGACGAGGGCCATCGGCGCGTCCGGTTGTCGGGTGCGGACGTTATAGGGCCAAACGCACCCGCGGTGCCGGCAGGGCCGCCGCGTCGAGGCGCGGGCGCCAAGCGACGCGCTCGGTCGACGTGCGCGGGGCGGGGCTCTCAGCGTCGCGGCATGGGCGTCACGCGTTCCCGCCCACCCACGACCGCACGGCGCACATCACCTGCGCCTGCAACACGCGTGATCCCGCCCGCGACCGCCTCAGCGCACGCCGAGCAGCGCCAGCACCGCCCTCGCCGCCTCCTCCGAGGACGCCGGGTTCTGGCCGGTGACGAGGTTGCCGTCGGTGATCACATGGCTCGCCCAATCGGCTTTCTTCGCGTAGTGCGCGCCGTTCGCCTTGAGCATGTCCTCCACCAGGAACGGCACGACGTCGGTCAGCCCCACCGCCGCCTCTTCGGTATTGGTGAATCCGGTGACCGAGCGGCCCTGCACCAGCGGCGCGCCGTCCAGGCCCTTCGCATGGCGCAGCACGCCCGGCGCATGGCAGACCAGCGCGACCGGCTTGACGGCGCCGTAGGTGGATTCGATCAGCGTGATCGAGTCGTGGTCCTCGGCCAGGTCCCACAGCGGGCCGTGGCCGCCGGGATAGAACACCGCGTCGTACTCGCTGGCCTGCACGTCCGCGAGTGGAATCGTGTGGGCCAATGCGGCCTGCGCCTCCGGATCCTCGTGGAAGCGGTGGGTGGCGGCGGTCTGCGCATCGGGCTCGTCGCTCTTGGGATCGAGCGGCGGCTGCCCGCCGCGCGGCGACGCCAGCGCGACGTCGACGCCCGCGTCCTTGAACACGTAATACGGCGCGGCGAACTCCTCCAGCCAGAAGCCCGTCTTGCGGCCGGTGTCGCCCAGGCGGTCGTGCGACGTGAGCACCATCAGCACCTTCATGGCCGTCTCCTCGGGAAAGCACCGGACGCTACGCCGGGATTCGCGAAGCCGCGGTGAGTCGGGGCGGCTGGCGGAATCCGCGATCAGTGGCCGGCGGGTCGCGACGCCGTCCCGCTCATCGAGGCGCCACGGCCGCGACGTTGTCGCGCAGGTCACGGTCGATGTACGCGTTGTACGGGTCGACGCCCGCGTGCGTCGGGCGCCGGTCGGTGAGGAAGCGCAGCCGCTGGCGGCCGCTGTGCAGGCGCCGACGCTCGACACGGATGACGTCCTTCGCCGCGAAGGCGGGGTCGCCCGGGTCCGCGGTGAACAGCCCCACCTCGATCAGGTCGTCGAGCGGTGCCTCGGTTTCCTCGCCCAGCCCGCGCGCGTAGCGCTTGGTCGCGTCGACCGGCACCTCGACCTCGAAACGGCCGTCGCTGCGCTGGCGAACCGTCGGCGCGCCCGCACGCAGGTCGTACAGCGTGATCCTCTCGAACAGGTCGGTGATTAGCGCCTGGTCCTGCGGCGTCTTCGCTTCCTGACGCAGGTAGGCGACCAGGTCGACGGAACGCGGGTACGGCGCGACGGTGAAGCGGTAGCGCGCGACGAACCGCCGCAGCGCCCGGTTCATGGCGTCTTCGCCGATCCGCTGCTGCAGCAGATACAGCGCGAGCGCACCCTTGCCGTAGTTCACGTAGTCCTGGTCGAGGCCCGCACGGATCAGCGGCTGCTCCTGCAGCACCTGGGCGCGACGGCCGCTCAGGTAGCGGTCGTTCTGGAAGCGCAGGTATCGGCGCACCATCGCCTCGCCCTCGAGCTGGCGCAGCACCATCAGCGCGGAGTACTGGGCGAGCGATTCGTACAGCAGCGACGCACCCTGCATCCGCGCGCCGAGTACCTGCTGGCCCCACCACTGGTGCGCGACCTCGTGCGCCGTGAGCATGCTGACCATGTCGATCTGCGTGCGGTCGCGCAGGTCCATGGTGAAGATGGCCTCGCCGACCGCGATCGTGTTCGGGAACGCCTGGCCACCGCCGGCGTCGGGCCGCTCCACGATGCGCAGGGCCTCCGCCGGATACGGGCCGAAGGCGCGCCGGTAGTACGCGACGGAGGCACGCATCGCGCGCAGCATGCGCTCCACGTTCCAGCCATGCGCCGGATCGAAGTAGACGCGGTAGTCGACACCGTCGTCGACCTGGCGCCGCACCGCGAAACGGCCCGACTGGATCGCCAGCTGGTTCTTGATCGGACGTTCCGAAACGAAGCGGACGATGCGCCGTCCGTTCTCGACGCGCTCGGACACGCGACGCCCCGGCGCGAGCGGGATCTGGTCGGCGCGCGTCGACACCGTGATGTCCGACGTCGTCCAGTCGAGATCGCCTCCGGGCGTGGCATAGGTCGCGGCGAGGTCGTCCAGGCGCGGGAACGGCGCGCGCGCCGGAAGCCCGTACTCGCGCCGGACCGACGGTTCCTCGATCAGGCCGACGTCGCTCATGCCGATCCGCGGCGTGAGCTGAAGCGAATTCAGATCGGTGCCGTTGCCCGCGATGTCGGCCTCGGCACCGCCCGCGCGGAACCCCCCCTGCGCGCGGCGCGTGCCGAACGCGAGCCAGCGCGCCTCGCCCGGCCGCATCGGTGTGTCCAGACGGTAGATGCGGTAGTCGAATTCGCGGTCGTCGGTCTCCAGCCGCGCACCCGGAAGGTCGACGGAGACGAAGTCGACGTCCGCGTCCATCAGGCGCACGTGGATCCGGTCGATCGGGCCTGGCGTTTCGTTGACCAGCCGGTAGCGGCCTCGCACGTCGGCACGCGTGCGATCCGGATCGAGCGCGACGTCGAGTTCCACGTGCCGCACCGCCGGCTGCGGAAGCGACGCGTACCGGAAGAAGCGCTTCTCGTACGCCGCGAGGTACGGCCGGGGGTCGCCGCCGTCGAACGCGTTGAGCACGAGCGTGTTGTAGACGATCCAGCCGCCGGCCAGGACGGCGACCGCGCCCGCCGTCGCGGCGACGAGCCGCGTTCGCCCGGCGATGCGGGAGCGGAACATTCCAAGCCGCTCGCGGAGCGGCCGGTCGCTGCCGCGCGGCCAGAGCGCCTGCGCGGCGACTAGAAGCAACGCCGCGATCGCGACCCAGAACAGGCGGAACCACCAGGCGGCCTTCCACGCGATGCCCGCGCCGTCCATGTCGGTCAGCGGCACCGGCGGCACGCGCCCGTACAGCAGCATCGGATGCGTGAGGCCGGCGGCGGGCCCGAACAGCAGCAGCACGATGTACAGCGCCATCACCGCCCAGCCGGCGTGCTTGCTCGGGCTCAGCGTCTGCACGAACACCGCGAGGATCGCCATCAGCACCGCATCGACGCCCATGGGCAGGACGCACCACAGCAGGAACCGGCCCGGCGTGGGCTCGACGCCGCTGTTGACGAGCTGCGCGAGCAGCCCGGTGGCCGCGCCGACCGTAATCGTGGCGACGAGGACCAGCGCGAGGCCGAGCATCTTGGGAAGCATCAGCGCCCACGCCGGCAATGGCGTTGCATCGACGATCCCGTGGACGTTGCGCTCGCGTTCGCGCCAGACGAGCTCGCCGCCGTAGTAGGTGGCGATGATGATCAGGATCGTCGCGAAGCTGCCCTCGATCACCGGCACGGCGATCGAGGCGAGCGGATACTGCGGCACGCCCATCCAGCCCGAAGCGCCGAGCAGGGCGGGCAGCGTGGTGACGAAGGCGAGCGCCAGCAGGATCAGGAAGACCGGGCTGCGCAGGATGAAGCGTGCCTCGAGCGCGGCGCGTGCCGCGAACTGCCGCCATGCGGTGGTTCGGCCGAAGCGCGGCGACGGCAGCGCGCCGACGGCTGTCCGTGCCGCCGGTGGCCCGACCGCCGCGCGGGCGGCCTGGCCGCGCGAGTGCCGTGAATGCGTGGACGCCGCGGGTTCGGCGAAGCGGAACAGCCGGTAGGTGACCGCCAGGCTGGCGAGCGCAAGGCCGACCCATAGCAGGCGGCTCATCACCAGCAGCCCGCTGACCGGCACGGCGCCCGCATTGAGCTGCGCGGCGGTGAAATACCGCGACGCCGCCATGTACGCCGACATGCCGAACGGATCGGCCAGCACGCGGAGGTCCGCGAGCTGCGGCTGGTTCTCCATCAGCCGCTGGCCGACGAGGTACAGGACGAGCAGTGCGATGACGCCGACGAACGTGCCCGCGGTCGACCGCGGGAGGGTGGTCAATGCGAACACGACCGCCGATGCGATGAACGCGTTGGGCAGCGCGAACACGCCGTAGCCGTAGGCGAAGCCGGACAGGCGGTTCGGCCCCAGCATGGCGCGGTCGGCGAAGGGCATCAGCGTGCCCAGCCAGGCGGCCAGCGTGACCATCACGACGATCACCGCACCCACGGCGAAGGCGCCCAGGAAGCGGCCGAACACGTAGTCGAACTTCGTGATGCGGCTGGTGCGCACGAGGGCGCCGAAGCGCGTCTGGTCGTCGCGCAGGATCACGTTGGAGACGAACGCCGCGGCGACGAACACGAACATCAGCGAGACGACGAGGTGCGACACGATGACGGCGTGCGGGCTGTTGAACAGCACATTGCCGCCGCCGGGCGTGACCAGCTTGAACACCGCCATGTCGGCGAACGCCGCAGCGAAGAACAGCGCGGCGACCGACCGGAACAGTGGGCCGGTGACCTGGTAGCGGAACTCGAAGGCCGCGATCCTGCCGAGCATGGCGTCGTCCTCAGGCCGCGCGGCGCGAACGCGCCAGCGTCGCGAAGTAGACGTCCTCGAGGTCGCCGGGAAGCGCGTCGAAGCCGTCGCCCGGGTCGGCGTCCGCCAGCACGTGGACTTCGGTACGGCCGGCGAACAGACGGGTGGAGATGACCTCATGCGCGTCGCGATAGCGCTCGAGGTCGCTCCGCTCGATCGTCTTTCGCCAGATGCGGCCGCGCGTGCGCTCGATGAGCTCGGCGGGCACGCCTTCGAGCTGGATGCGCCCGGCGGCGAGCACGGCCATGCGCGGGCAGAGGTCGGCGACGTCCTCGACGATGTGCGTCGAGAGGATCACCACGACGCTCTCGCCGATCTCCGCGAGCAGGTTGAGGAAGCGGTTGCGCTCCTCGGGGTCGAGGCCCGCGGTCGGTTCGTCGACGATGATCAGCGCGGGATTGCCGATCAGCGCCTGCGCGATGCCGAAGCGCTGCCGCATGCCGCCCGAGAACCCGGCCAGCGCCTTGCGCCGGACGTCCCACAGGTTCACCTGCTGCAGCAGCGTCTCGACCGTCTGCCGGCGCTCGCCCGCCGTGGCGATGCCCTTCAGCACCGCCAGGTGGTCGAGCATGTCGTAGGCCGACACGCGCGGATACACGCCGAAGTCCTGCGGCAGGTAGCCGAGCGTGCGTCGCAGCCGCTCGGGCTCGGCGACGACATCGACGTCCCCGAACCGGATACCGCCGCCGGTCGGCGTCTGCAGCGTGGCGATCGTGCGCATCAGCGTCGACTTGCCGGCGCCGTTCGGCCCCAGCAGGCCGAACATGCCGCGCGGAATCGAAAGCGTCACGCCGTCGAGCGCGCACGTTCCATTGGCGTAGACATGGCGAAGGTCGGTGATCTCGAGCACGGGTCCCCCTGACCTGCGGCGCATCGTCGAGATGTACCGTAATACCTGACCGAATCACCCGATCAGTGCCTGAAGTCATTGGGCGGGGCCCGGGCCGGCGATGCGCCCCCGGAGCTCGCGGTCCGTCGCGGCAACGCTTACGAGCCGTCGGCAGCGACGCGGGCTCGGCCAGCGCCGGCGGGCGGCCCGGCAGACGTCAAGGTGCGGCAGTTGCTACGTGGCATCGCCACGGGCGCAGCACCGCAGCTTCAGCCGATCGCACCGCGGGTGGAACGGGATGGGTGGAACCCTTCTTGGCAGCGATTCGAACGGGGACACGCGTCGACTGCGGCCGCCTCGGAGCACCGCTCATTGCGCCGGCGGCACGACACGTCCTCGCAACGCTGCCGGCAGGCGAACGCCGCTCTCCGTTCGCTGCCATCCGCGCGATCACCGCTGTGTCGCACACACGCGCGCTCGCGCGATCGAAGCAGCCGCCATCGCTCGACAAGCAGGAGCGCGACGAACGCGAACGCCCGAACGGACAAACGCACGACCAGCCGCGTGACCGATGCACGAACGCGTTCCAGGCACGCAACGCGCTCCCCATTACGTTGCCGTCGCTTATGCACGACGTGGACTTTCGAGCGCCTAACGTGCGGCGCTCCGCCTCGCGGCGCACCACCGGCGCTTGGCGATCCCTCGCCTTCCAAAGGAATTCCCATGCGCGCACTCGTCTACAACGGTCCCCGCGACGTCAGCATCCAGGATCGTCCCGACCCCAAGATCGAAAAGCCCACCGACGTCATCGTCCGCATCACCACCACCAACATCTGCGGGTCGGACCTGCACATGTACGAGGGCCGCACGAGCGTCGAGAGGGGCAAGGTCTTCGGTCATGAGAATCTCGGCGAGGTGATCGAAGTCGGCGCGGCGGTCGAGCGCGTGCGCAAGGGCGACCGCGTCTGCCTGCCGTTCAACATCTCATGCGGCTGCTGCGAGAACTGCGAGCGCGGCTACACCGCCGCCTGCCTGCGCGCGAACCCGGGCAGCGTCGGCGCCGCGTACGGCTATGCCGAGATGGGCCCGTACGACGGCGGACAGGCCGAGTACCTGCGCGTGCCCTACGCCGACTTCAACTGCCTGGCGCTGCCGGAGGATGCGGCCGAGAAGGAAAACGACTACGTCATGCTGTCGGACATCTTTCCGACCGGCTACCACGCCACCGAACTGGCGGGCGTGCAGCCGGGCGAGAGCGTGGTCATCTACGGTGCGGGCCCCGTCGGCCTGATGGCGGCGTACTCCGCGATGATCCGCGGCGCGTACCAGGTGATCGTGGTCGACACGCAGAAGGACCGACTCGCGCTCGCCGAACAGATCGGTGCGATCGCGGTCGACGACACCGAGCAGCGCGGCGTCGAACAGGTCCTCGAGCTCACCAAGGGCAAGGGCGCCGACCGCGGATGCGAATGCGTCGGCTACCAGTGCTTCAACTGCAAGGGCCACGAGGTGCCGAACCTCACCATGAACAACCTGGTGAAGACGGTGAAGGCGACCGGCAGCATCGGCTGCGTCGGCGTGTTCATGCCGCAGGACCCCGGCGGCGCGGACGAACTCGCGAAGAAGGGCCAGATCGCGTTCGACTTCGGCGAGTTCTGGAACAAGGGCCTGCAGCTGGGCACCGGACAGGCCAGCGTCAAGAAGTACAACCGGCACCTGATGAACCTGATCCACGCGGGCAAGGCGACACCGTCGTTCCTGATCTCGCACGAACTTCCGCTCGAGCAGGCGCCCGAGGGCTACCGCAATTTCGACGCGCGCAAGGACGGCTGGACGAAGGTCGTGCTCAAGCCGGGGCGTTGAAGCCGACGAGGCGCGGCGCGCACGACGGGCGCAATGAGTTGGTCGCGCATTTCGTCGTTCCGCAATGAGAAGGGCCGGGCCATTTCCTCGGAAACGGCCCGGCCCGGATCGTTACGTGCGGCCGTCGTCAGCGCCGCGACGCGCGGTGGCTGACGCGACCCGTCAGCACCGGATCGAGTAATAGCGCACGAAGTTCCAGCTCTGCGAGGTGCGGCGGTACAGCGCCACCGTCAGCAGCGGCTGGACATCGTTCCCGTAGTAGCCGTAGCCCACGACGACGTTCCGCTCGCAGCTGCTGCTGCGCGGGGAGCAGTCGCCGGACAGCCACACGTCGCCGACCTGGCGGCACGCGGCGTTGGCCGCGCCGGAGAGCATCAGTCCGATGCCCAGCACGGCGGTGGCGACGGTCGAGGGAAGGGAAATGCGGTTCATCATGAGCAGCACCCGGTAGTGGAGGAAGACGGCCTTGTCAGACGCGCCACGACCATAAGGTTCACGCGCGAAGCTCGCGGTGAAGAAGGCGCCCTCGCGCCGCGCACGCATCCATCATTCCCGTGCCCGGATCGACAGGCATCGGTTCCGCATGCGTGCGGGACGCGAACGCCGGGTATCGAGCTGCATCGCACGCGTTGCCGTCGGCGTCCACTCGACCGCGCTGCGCCCTACTTCCGCTCGAACACCCAATCGGCGCACTTCTCGAACTGCGCAACGGCGCCTGCCAGCGGGATGTCGTCCACCACCGATTCGAGTTTTCCCTTGACGATCTTCGCGCGCGACACGCGCAGCCGTTCGCCGCCGGCGTACACCTGGTCCATCAGCGTCCGGACGACCGCCTCCGACGGCTCCGGGAAGCCGCCATCCAGCCCGGCGTTGTCGTCGACCTGCAGCGTCACGCCGATGGGCGTGGCATCCGCGCCTTCGATCGACATCAGCGCGCCGCTGCGGTCGAGGAAGAACAGCGGGTACAGGCCGGTGCGCAATGGATAGACGGAGCAGTTGCGCGTCCGCGTCACGGCATCGGTGCGCTGGTCGGAGGTCCACGTGGCCGGGGCCGGCGTCGACGCGGTGGCGTCCTCCGCTGTCGACTGCGCGTTCGATGCCGTGGGAAGCGCGAGAACAGACACGGCCGTGAGAGCGACGACGTAACGGTTCATAGGATCTCGGACGTCGAAGGAAGACGAACGGGTTTCATGCCGGGGCTGCCGGGCCGTCGGCGAGCAGCGCAGGCCGCGGCGATGCATGGGTCGATGCCGGTCGCTACGCAATGGCGCATCGCGTGGCACCCGGCGGGGAGTGCTAGCGCAGGACCACTTTCAAGGGTCGACGCGTCGAAGCGCCGGGTCCGGCTTCCGCCGCGCGCATCCGCTGGATCCGCGTGCGGTCGGCCGGGTGCGTCGAGAGGAGGTCGGGAACCGGAATCGATCGCGACGCACGGTGTTCGCGCGCGAGCACCTCGAACATCTCCGCCGCGCCGCCGGCGTGGCCGTAGCGTCGGCGCAGTGCCGCGAGCGCGAAACCGTCCGCCTCCGTCTCCGCGCGGCGCGAGTACCCGAGCTGCACGATGGCGGCGGCCGGTGCCGAGAGGTCGCCGGCATCGCCGCCCACGAACGCAAGAAGTGTCGCGACCGCTGCACCGCCGCCGATCGCGCCGATCGGATCGCGGTGCACGATGTGCCCGATCTCGTGGGCCAGGACGGTCGCGAGGGCGTTCTCGGACGGCATGCGCCGGTACAGGCCCCGCGCCACGACCACGTGGCCGCCCAGCGTAGCGAACGCATTCGGCACGTCGCTCGACGTCAGGTGCACGACGACGTGCGGCGTCCCCGCCGGCGTCATCGAATCCGCGAGGGCCTGCAGGTAGCGTTCCGCCTCGCGCTCGGGCGACCCCTCGCGCCATCCACGGCGCCCCAGCATGTCGGCGCCGATCACGCTCGCGCCCACCAGCCGCTGCTCGATCCGGTACGGCACCCGGCGCGCGAGCCATCCGCCCGTCAGGTGCAGCACGACCGCGCCGATCCCGACGCAGAGCGCCAGGCCTGCGCAGAGGCGCACGAACTCCGCCAGCACGCTCTCGCGCGAGACGTTGACCTCGTGCGGAACCGGCGGGTTCTCCCAGCTCATGCGTCGCGTGCGGGGACCAGCGCGGTGCCGTAGGCGAGGAATTCGGCGGAGAAGAGTTGCTGCTTCTTCGACCGGTCCTCGGCGAGCGACGCGGTCTCGAGCCGGACGTTGATCACCATCGTCGCGCCGCGTCGCCGTGCGTCTTCCTTCAGCCGCACGATCGCCTCCCGCCGGCCGCGGTCCATGACCGATTCGTAGACCGTCAGGCGGCCGCCGACGAGGCTTTTCAGGATCGCAGCGATCCGCTTGAAGTAGTCCTCGCCGATCACCACCGACCCACTCACGAGGTCGGTACGCGCGAACGCGGCGTCGGGCGGCAACGTGCGGCCCGCGAAGACCAGCACGTCGCGGAGTGCGGCCTCGCGTTCGGCCAGACGCTTGAAGTGCCGGCGCTCGCTGAGCCGGCCGAAGACCAGGCCGATCATCAGCAGCGTCGCGAAGATGCCCAGTTGGATGAGGAGTTCCACCTCACTCCACCACGACGGCCGTGCCGTAGGCCATGACCTCGGCCGCGCCGGAGGTGATGTTGGACGTCGAGAACCGCACGTTGACCACCGCATTCGCGCCCGTGGCGCGCGCCTGCTGCAGCATGCGTTCGGTGGCCTCGCGGCGCGATTCCTCGAGCAGTTCGGTGTAGCCGCGCAGCTCGCCGCCGACGAAATTCTTGAGGCCGGCCATCAGGTCGCGCCCGGCGTGCTTGCTGCGAACGGTCGAGCCCTGCACGAGCCCGAGATGGCGCACGACGGTACGGCCGGGAATGGCCTCGAGGTTGCTGATATCCATTGTTTCCCCTGGTGAATGAGCGCCGCTGGACGGCCGACCGAGGATACCCACTCGCTTCCCCCGCTGTACAAGGGCGGGCCGGGATCGGGCACGTGTGGCGCGGGGTCGCGGCGCTCGTGCGCACGACGCGACGTGGACCGTCGACGGGCCTGCGCGCGGTGCGGCGGCGTTCGATGCCGCCGTTCTCCGACGGTCGACGCCTGAGTCCCCTCGCCTGTCCGACGTGCCGCGCGTCTTCGCGGCAGCCGGCCCGGGCGATCGCGCTCATCGGCGGCGAAAAACCGCCGCGCGCGCCTGCCACGCGGCCGCCAAACGGCGCGTCGCCTTAGTGGGCCGCCGCCTCCGTCGTCGCTCGCGCGGCCGGCGCATGGCAGTCCACCAGATCCGTGTGCCCGAACCCCAGCCGGTAGTCGAGCACCGAGATCACCTCGGGCTCGACGCGGAAGATCGCGATCTGGTCGGGGGTGGGCATCGGGAACGGCAGTGGCGTGGCAGGCTCGGTGTACTTGCCCGGCAGCAGCTGCAGCACGCGCTCGGCCTCGGCACGATCGCGCACGCGCGTCGCATGCGCGGCCATCGACAGCCCGGTGATCGCCATGATGTCCGGGGTGTCGTGGTCGACCGTCAGCGAGACGCGGTCATCGCGCGCGAGGTTGCGCGCCTTCTGGCTGTCGGGGCCGCACAGGAAGTACAGCACCAGCCCCTCGTTGACGTAGCCGACGGTGGTGGCCTGCGGCCAGCCGTCGGGCCGCAGCGTGGCCAACGTCATGATGCGGTGCGCGTCGAGCAGGTCGAGGATCTTGCGGCGGGTCGCGTCGTCCATCGCCGGGCCTCCGAAGGGATCGGCAGCCATCGTCCCGCGCCGCGCGCGCGCGATGTTGACGCGCATCAGTCTTGGCGACCGCCCTGCGGCCGCTTCGACGTCGCGCCGAACCCGTCGTCGCGGTTCGCTGCGCAGCCGCCGACACGGCGCGACCACCGCACAAGGAAAAGGCGCGCCGAAGCGCGCCCGTTCCCGATCAACGCGACATCAGCGACGCGAATCGCGTTCGCTCGATCTCACGTCGTTCTGGGCGCGGCCCACGCTGCGCTCGACCTTGCCGGCATTCTTCTCGAGATTGCCTTCGAGCTGCTGCGACCGGTCGCCCGTCAACTTGCCGGTCGCTTCCTTGACCGAGCCCTTCACTTGATGGCCGATGCCATCGGTGCGCTTGTTGTCCATGTGTCTTCTCCTTGGTACTGCCGCAGGAGTGCGACAACGACATCCTCGCAGAGCCGCCGTTAGCCGACGGTGACCGCATGCCGCGCACGTCGCGCGATTCGCCGCGAAACACAGCGCGCGATGAACGGAGGATCGGCGCGATGACGTCGTTCAACGACGCCCGCGATTCGCTCAGCGCGGATTGCGCGCCGCGGCCACCGCGGACTGCAGCGTGCGCGCATATGCGGCACGCGTCGCCGGCGCCTGGCGCGCGGCATTCTCCAGCCCGTCGATGTACGCGGCCACCAGCGTGGGCGCGTTGAACTGCTGGCCCAGCTCGTTCATCGTCGTGGTCACGGCACCGCGCACGTGCCAGTCCACGTTGATGCCCTTCTCGGCATCGTTGGCGAGGTCGACGACGCGCAGCAGGTGCGGCGTCACAAGTCCGACGACGGTGGCATTCATTCCTTTTCACCCGGCTTGCGGAACGCCAGAAGGCTAACGCGGCTGGGCCGTGCGTGTGGAGGGGGAAAACCGCGGCGTCCACTCCAGCTTCAGGTTTTTCCCGGTGCGCGGCACGTCGAGCGGGCCGCTTGCCGGTGCCGGTCTGTCCGTCGCCCGGAGCGGCGTCGGTGCATCGCATCTTCGTTCATCGCAGCGCGCGCATCCCGCAGCGAACGCCACGCCGCGCCGACACCGCACGCGCAGCCGGCCTTCCGCCGGACCACCCGCCTTCAGCTGCCTGACCGACACGCGCGACCGCGGCCGCCGCCGCGCGTGCGTGGACCCGCTACCCTGACGGGCATCCGGCGGTGGGGAAGCCGCCCGCGCTATCGAACAGGGGATGCACCATGGACACCTCGAATCCGTACGCCGCGGGCGACGCGGTCGCCGCACGATCGCCGCAGCACTTCACCGGCGAGATCGCCGGCAAGGGGCGCCGCTTCGGCACCTTCCTGGCGGACTACGCCCTCTATTACCTGCTGTGCGGCGTGGTCGCCGTCGTCGTGGTCCTGGCGCTGGGCGAGCAGGCGCTCGAACGCAACCGGGCCTACCTCATCTCGATCCCGATGTTCCTCGTGTACTACGCCGGGTTCGAGGGCGCGATCGGCCGCACGCCGGGCAAGCTGATCTTCGGCACGCGCGTCGTGACCCATGACGGCCGCGCGCCGTCCTTCGGCCAGGCGATCGGCCGCACGCTGTCGCGCTTCATCCCGTTCGAGCCGTTCTCGGTGCTGTTTTCCACCGACGGCGAAGCGATCGGCTGGCACGACTCGATCGCCCGCACGAAGGTGATCCGAGCGCGCTGAGCGCCGCATTTGCGGAGCCACCCACGAAAGAGGCCGCGCGAGGCGGCCTTTTCCATTCGATGCAAGGGCGATGTCAGGCGGCAGCGTCGAAGATGAGGACGCGCAGCATCCAGCGTGATCCAAAGCGAAAGGGTCAGATCCGATTTCGTGCGAAACGAACCCGACCCTTTCCCACGAACCGCTTCGTCTTCGTTGCCGATCAGCTACCGCTCGCGCCGGCCTGCTTCATCAGCGCCTGGATCTCGGCGCCATGCTGCTTCACGAATTCGACGGACGCCGGGTCGATGCCGTCGGGGATGGTCTTGAGCTGCCCGGCCTCCACGGCACCCTGCGCCATCATCGCGCCGATCAGCGTCTCGGTGATGTTGGCGTAGTCACGCACGGACAGGCCCGCGGCTTCGATCGCGGCGCGGATCTTCGGGCTGGCTTCCAGGCGCGCGATGTACTTCGGGCCGTCCTCCTCCGAGATGTTCTGCGCCGCGTCCAGCGAGGGGTCGCCCTTCTCGGCGGCCGCGAGATTCTTCTGCGCCTCGATCCAGGACTTCACCTTGCCCATGTCGAGGGCCACGTGCGCGTCGTCGGCGGCAGGCGCGGCCTTCTGCGGTTCGGCCGCGGCCTGCGCGCCTGGCGCGCTGTCGGTCCCCGATGCCGGCGTGGCGGGTTCGGTCTTGCTGCAGGCCACGAGGGCGCAGGTCACGAGCAGGCAGGCGGACAGGCGCAGGACGTTCGACATCGGAACAGCTCCGCTGGAAAGGAGTGGGCATTCTGCACGGGCCCGGGGCGGGTCGCGCAAGACGCCATGCGCGCCCTGTTCCCCCGCCAGCGACCCTTCGCGGATCGATGCCATCACCGCCCGTAGGCTGCATGCCTCGAAGGGCCTGCGGCGGACACCGCAAACGCACCGCGGCCGATACGGGATGACCCGATGGACGATCACTGCTTCCCCCCGCGAACGAAGGTAGCCGCCGCGCATGCCGTGCGGGTCAGGCGAGTGCGCGGACGCGCGTGGCTGCGCGCTGCGCTTCTTCTCACGTTGACCGCGTGCGCGGCGTCGTCCTGCGTGAAGTACGACCTCGGCAACGCCTGCCTGCCCCTGAAAGCGCCGTCGACCGTTCAACTGCTGCGGCCGGTCCGGGTCTTTCCCAGCGGGCGAGCGGATATCGAGATCAGCGCCCAGCCGATCAAACCGCTCGATCAGGTACTGCCCGCGGGCACCCGCCTGCACGTAAGGCGCGTCAGCCAGACGGCGAAGGTCGACGTCTCCCACACCAATATCGACGTGCTGGGTCGGCTCGACGACGGCCGGACGTTCTTCTACGTCTGGGGGTACGGCCAGGCGCTCGACCGCGCTCCGTGGGAGGACGCCGCCACGCCGGCACTGCGCACGATGCCCTGCGCGCATCGATGACCACGCGACCGCACCTGCGGCCCAACAGGGGCCAACCGCGATGACGGCCCTGCACGTCGCGACCGCGGTGTTCGGCCTCGCCTGCGCGTGTATCGCGGGCTGGTTCGTCGCGCTGCGGCGCCTGTTCGCGCACCTTCGCGATGCGCACCCGGCCATCTACGCAGAACTCGGCCAGCCTTCCGCCTTCGTGCGCAGCACGCCCGCGACCCGACGTTCGACGCTGCACTTCCTCATGACCGGTCGCCACACGCGCCTGGGCGACCCGCGCCTGGCGCGCCACGGCCGCATGGCGCTCGCCTGGCTGTGCGCGGTCGTCCTGAGCGGTGGTGGCGCCATCGCCCTCGCCTGCCTGTTCCCGCCGGGCGCCGCCTGACGCGCGGGCCGCGCGCGGCGATCAGGGCATTTCGCGTTTCAATGTCGCCACGTCCGACGGCGACAGGGCGAGCGCATGGCGATACCCCGGGTTGAGCGCGATGCCGAACGGCGGCGGCGTGATGCGCAGCACCCAACTGAAGTCCGTCACCAGGCAGTGCTGGTAGGCGGGCTGCTGCTCCAGCCACGGATGCACCTTTTCCGGCGCGGTGAAGACCGCGACCACCGGAAAGCCCTGCTCCGCGTTCAGACGCAGCGGCTTGAAATCCGCCGGCAGCGTGCCGTTCTCCAGCGCCTTGTCCAACGGAATCGCGACCTTCGACTCGAGCAGGGCGCCGACCAGCGCCTCCCGCAGCGCGGGGTTCTCCGTGTGTCGCGCCAGCAGCGCTTCCAGCGATTCGCGGTCCATCCAGATTCCCCAGGGCTACGTGATTGAAGCGGGATCGTAGCGGGCGGGGTGTGCGGGGCGTGCGGAGGCGCTGGTCGTGGCGGTCCTATGCGCGCGGTCGCGACAACCCTCGGAGGGCCACCGGCTCCGCGCGTGCCCGAGCCATGTGCGGGTGCGGAGGCCGATCGACAGCGAGGAACTACATCTCCGGCGTACCCGCCTCGATCAGGCGGACTGCTTCGTCGGCGCGACGCCGCGAGGCGCTCGCGTCCTCGCCGAGGACCTGTTGCGCGGCATGGTCCGCGCGCACGTGCCTGGGAATGACGTCGAGCTCGCGCTTCGCCTGCAACAGCGCGCGATCACCCTCGGCGAGCTGGCAATTCCGGCGCGGGCCGCCGTCGAGATCCCGCACCTAGCGCGTCTCGCCCACCGGCCCACATCACAGGTCGATTCGATTCGCAGGACCGAACCCGACCTTCGCTTGCGACACTCCGTTTCCCGCGCTTCGCGCCTACCGCGCCCGCGCCACCAGCGGCCGCCATGCCGCGATGAGTAGCGCCGCCGCCAGCGGCAACGCGATCGCATGGCCCATGGCCGTGCGGGCCGGGTCGGCGAGCGCATGCAGCACCAGCCCGCCCTGCACGCCGACGTAGGCACAGAGCGCCAGCGCGAGTTCGAACGGCCGCGCGTTGCGGAACAGCGCGCCGAGCGCGAGGCCCCATAGCGCGATCGACGCACCGGCCACCGCCACGGCGAGCGCGGCCGTGGGGTTCTGCACGGCGAGGCGCAGCAGCGCAGGCAACGTCACCGCCCAGGCGAGGCCCACGGCGACGAGTACGCGTGCAGCGAGCAGGCGCTGGCGCATGCCGGAGGCGGTGAACACCAGCGCGCCGGTGCGCGTGTCGTGCTCGCGCAGCACGGCGCGGCCGAACACGTCGGTCGACAGCATCCAGCCGGCGATGATCGCCACCGCCATCGCCTTGTCCGGCGCGAACAACTGCACGCCGAACACGACGACCATCGCGAGGAACCAGCGCCGGCGCCGCGGCCGCAACGCCAGCCGCAGTTCGGCGCTGACCAGCGCGCCGAACGCGCTGCCGCGCAGCGGCGCGAGCATGGCATCGAGCCAGCGCAGCCGGCGGCCCTCGGTGGACGCGCTGCGCGCGTTGCCACGACGCGCGGCGAAGCGGTCGAGCAGCGGCGCCGCGGCGAGCAGCGCGACCACCGCAACCGCCAGCCAGAACGCGCGCCCGGCCAGCATGTCGGCGGCCACCGTCCAGTGCGTCCAGTCGAACAGCACGGGCGCCTTGCCGTCCAGCGCCTGCGTGCCCACGCTCAGCCCGCCCTTGCCGACGCCGGCGATGCCCGACAGCGCGCGCTCCACGGCGACCATGCCGGGCGGATCGCCCGGCCAGCGGCCCCTGTCGTGCAGCGCGCCGCCGCTCATGAGGAACACGAAGGCGAAGAAGTAGAGAACGTTGCCGGCGGTGCGGCGCAGCCACGGCACCAGGTCGAACCACACGGCGAACGTGGCGGCCAGCGCGAGCGGCGGCACCGCGAGCAGCGCGATCGGCTTGAGCAGTTCGACCGGATCGAAGGCATGCACCTCGCCGCGCACGACCTGCGCGATGACGCCCACCGCCACGCCCGCCGCGAGCAGCAGCGCGAACACGGCGAGGTGGCTCAGCCATTTCGCGACCACGTAACCCGCGCGGTTCATCGGCGTGGTGACCAGCAACTGCCACGCACCCGTCTCGAAGTCGCGCACCACCGTGCCGCGCACCACGTAGAAGCCCGCGAGCGAGAGCAGCGTGCCGTAGATGCACGCGATGACCAGCCCGATCCACGCGCTCGAATAGCGCGCCCGCGCGCCGTCGCCGAGCGACACGGTGAGGTAGTCGGCCTGCACCGGCGGAAACGCCCACCACGACAGCGCGGCCAACGCCGCCAGCAGCACCCAGCTGCGCGGCGCGCGCAGGCGCTGGCGCAGGTCGGCCACGAGGATCGCGGCGACGATGCGCAGCGTGCTCATGCGGCGAGTTGCGCGCGATGCAGGCGCCAGAGGTAGGCGTCCTCGAGGTCGGGCTGCGCGGGCATCGCGTCCGTCGACGGCGCGCGCTCGCCGACCACGCGCAGCTCCACGCCGTCGCTGCGCCGCTGCGCGCGGCTGATGCGATGCGCGGCGCGCACGTCGGCGAGTTTCTCCGACGGCACCGTCCACGACCACACGCGGCCGGCGGCCTCGGCCATCAGCGCCTCGGGCGTGCCGTGGAAGCGCAGCCGGCCGCCGACCAGCACCGCGAGTTCGCCCGCACTCGCCTCGATGTCCGAGACGATGTGCGTGGACAGGATCACCAGGCGATCGGCGGCGAGCTCGGCGAGCAGGTGGCGGAAGCGCGCGCGCTCCTCGGGGTCGAGGCCGACGGTGGGCTCGTCGACGATCAGCAGGCGCGGGTCGTTGAGCAGCGCCTGCGCGATGCCCACGCGCTGGCGCATGCCGCCGGAGAAGCCGCCCAGGCGGCGCTCGGCGGCGTCCGACAGCCCGACCATCGCGAGGCACTCGTCCACTCGCCCGCCCACGCGGCGCGCGGGCAGGCCCTTCACCGCGGCGAGGAAGGCGAGGAACTCGCGCGCGGACAGCGCGTCGTACACGCCGAAGTCCTGCGGCAGGTAGCCGAGCTCGGCGCGCAGCGCGTCAGGGCGGCGCGCGATGTCCTCGCCGCGCCAGGTCACCCGGCCGCTGCTGGCACGCGCGAGCGTGGCCAGCACGCGCATCAGGCTGGATTTGCCGGCCCCGTTCGGCCCGAGCAGGCCGACCACGCCCGCGCCCAACCGCATGCCCACCCCGTCCACCGCGCGGTGCCCGCCCGGATAGGCGAACCCGACCGACTCCAGTACCAGTTCGACGCTCATTGCCTGCTCCGTGTGTCCGTGTCGACGACCCGGGGTCGCCGGATCAGTGCCGTGCGGTATCGACCGCCGCCTCGCGTGCGCCGGCGACCTCGCGCACGGCCTGCACCACCGCGCCGGGCGCCTCGCGATGCACGTTGTGGCCCGTGGCGACGTAGCGATGCGTGCCGCGCGCGAACGCGGCGAACAGCGTCGCGTGCTGCGCCTTCCACAGCGCCTTGCCCTGCGCGGTTTCCTCGAACACGAACGGATCGGCCGCGACGTGCGTCGAGGTCAGCAGGGCGACCGGCACATCCGGCATCACGGTCGGCGTGGCGGCGGTGGGCGCATCGAGCTGGGCGATCAGCACGCGGTAGTCCGCAGCCAGTGCGGGCGGCAGCATCGACAGCAGCGTGGCGTCGTCGGCCTGCACGCGGGCGCGATCGGCCTGCATGAAGGCGTGGCGCTGGCCCATCGTGGCCGGGTCGACCAGCACCAGCCCCTGCAGGCGTTCGGGATGTCGCCGCGCGTACTCGGTGGCGAGCAGGCCGCCGTAGGAATGCCCCACCAGCACCACCGTGCGGCCGGGTGCGAGCGTCTCGATCACCGCGTCGAGGTCGGCGACGTGCGCGTCGATCGTCTTCGCCGCGCCGTCGCTGCCCGAGCCGCCGAGCCCGGCGCGAGCGTAGGTGATGCAGCGGCAGTCCGCGCCGAGGCCGGCGATCACGCCCTTCCACACGCCGCCGCCCTGGCCGAAGCCGGACTCGAAGATCACCGTGGTCGGCCCGTCGCCCTGCACGTCGGCCTGCAGCGTGTAGCCCGTGCGCGGCACCGGCACCTCGGCGGCCTGCGCCGTCGCCGTCACCCACAGCGCCGATGCCAGCAGCCATGTTCCTGCGATACGACCCTTGCCCATGTGCGTTCCCCTGTCGTGGCCCGAGCCGGTCGGGCGATGTGATTGCGTTCGGACGGTCGCCGGCTGGCGTCGGGCCGGTGCGGCCGGCCGCCCCGGTGTCGTTTCAGGCACGGGGCCGGCGGTTCGTGTTGGTAGTGTAGTGATGTAACACACCAAGTCTGTAGCCCGAAGGTCACGGCGCCAGCCCGGGCGCCGCCGGCGGCCGTTTCGCGGCGTTCGTTCCACTCATGACGTCAATGACGTCGTGCGCGAGGTCATTGACGTCATGCACGAGGTCCGCGACGTCGCGCTCGAGGTCGCGGACATGGCGTTCGGGGCCGTCGACGTGGAACGCGACGTGGGCGACGTCGCGCGTGGGATCGCCGACGTCGCGGGCGAGGTCGTGGACGTGGCGCGCGGGGTGCGGAACGTCGTGCACGACGCGGCCGACGTCGCGCGCCAGGTCGCCGACGTCACGTTCGAGGTGCCGGACCTCGCGGCCGCCGTGGCCGACGTACCGAATCGCAGCGCCGCCGCCCTGCCCCGCCCACGAAAAAGGCCGCCCGAGGGCGGCCTTCCGTTTCCGACGCGCGTGCCGGCTCAGGCCGGCTCGGGCGCCTTGCGCGCGGCGCGCTTGAAGCGCCCGCCGATGTCGCGGCGCAGGTCGTCCAGGCCCTGCGCGCCGCCGGACAGCTTGATCTGACCATAGCCTTCGAGCGCGGCGTCCATCACGTCGCTGCCGAGCGCGGCCACGGTGTCGTCGAGCCGGCGCTGCAGGCGCTCCACGCGCTCCAGCAACGGCTGCAGGCGCTCGAACGCGGCGAGATCTGCGCGGGCCGCGGCCAGGTCGAAGCTCGGCGGCACGATCTTCGGGTTCTGCTCGAGCACGCGCAGCGTCTGCCGCGCGAAGGCCTCGGACTTCGGGCCCATCAGCATGAGCCCGCGGCGATCGCCGGTTTCCATCGAGATCAGCCCCGGCAGCGCGGCCTCGATCTGGTCGAGCGCGGTGCGCGCCGTCTGCAGCTGCGCGTCGGTGACGTTGAGGGCAATGAGGTTCTGCGACACATCCATCTCCTTATGTTTCCGTGTGTGCGAACGCGGACTCATGTCCGCGCGTCCTTGCTCCGCCGGGTCCGTGGCGTGGGTCCGTGCCGGTGGCGACGGAGCGGGGGTGAGTGTGCAGCGGCGCGATGCGCAACGCAAAAGGGTCAGGTCATTCCTTCGAGGAATGAACCCGACCCCTGCGTTTCCCTTGTCTTCGCCGACGCCGCTCAGGCGCGGACGCTGCGCGGTTGCTCGACCGGCGGCGAACCTGCGTGGAAGCTGCGGCGGATCATCCTGCGCAGCTCGGGCGTGTCATGTTCGCCGTGTGCAGCCACTGCGTGGTTCACGGCGGCGTCTTCCAGCTCCCGTTCCGAGTCGGCGGCGATCGCCACGGTGCATCCGGATCCGCTCGGCATCTCGCGACAGTCCACGTACGTGCGTGTCATGGCGTGCTCCCATAACGGCGGCCAATCCGCCGGCCCAATCTAGGCGCACGTTCCCGCGCACGGCAAGCGCGACCGTGGCGTTGCCATGCGTGGGCTAACCGCGTGTGCCGCTGTTCTTCGATGACCGTGGCGGTCAACGGCTGCCTGCAGACACCGACCGAGACGAAAGTCATCGCGAGCCACGCGCCGGTTCGTTCCGGCGCCCGGGCAGACGTTCACTGCCGCCGCCCTCCTGCCCGCCGCTTGGTCGACCGAGCGGTGGACGCCGACGCCCGCTTCGTCGATCCGCAAGCGCCCGACACAACGGTGGCCCGGTTCGATCCGGAAGGCCGCGCCGTGATCGAGGCCGGTCCGCTTACCGTCGCGCCGGTGAGGTCGTTGGCTTCACAAGGCAAAGGCACCAGGCCCGATTTCGAAAGCAATGACCCGCTTGACTGCCTCGGTCCCCTTTTCGCGACACGTCGGCCGTGAATAGGCGCGGACCGGATCAGCCCGTTGCCGCATCCCGCACGCGATCGCGACCGGCGACCTTCGCCGTGTACAGCGCACGATCGGCGCGCGACAGCGTCTGCGCGATCTCGTCGCCGCGCCTGTGGGTCGCAACGCCGATCGACGCGGTCAGGCCGAACGTCGACGCCCCGAAACTGACGGGTGAACCCGCGACGCTTGCCCGGATACGTTCGGCCACGGCCACGGCGTGCGCCGGATCCACGTCCCGGAACAGCAGCACGAATTCCTCGCCGCCCCAGCGTGCCACCGCGTCGCAGCTGCGCATCGTCGTCGTGCAGACGCGGGCGATGACACGCAACGCTTCGTCGCCGGCGGCGTGCCCGTGCACGTCGTTGATGCGCTTGAAGTGGTCGATGTCGAGGATGGCGACGCACCACGCATGCCCCGCGCGATCCGACCGCTGTCGTTCGCGTTCGAGGAGTTCGGACATCGCGCGGCGGTTCAGCAGCCCGGTCAGGTCGTCGCACGTCGCCAGCAGGCTGATGCGCTCCAGCGCCTCGGCCAGTTCCGCGCGCGGCGCGCGGAGCCGATCGCGCATGGCGGCGATTCGCTGGCTGACCGCCGTCAGCCCGCATACGAACAGGATCAGGCAGATGAAATACGCGAGTTGCACGCGGGGGTCGTAGATGTCGGGGCGCGCGTGGACGCCCGAATACATGGCGAGGCCGTACGCCAGGACCGAATAGCCGCCGATCAGCCACGCCTGCACCGCGCGTAGTCCGAACATGCCGAACATCAGCACCACCGAAACCATCAGGAGCGGCGCACCGTGCCCGGCGCCTGCGATCCGATAGGCCGACGCGCTACACGCCACGGCGAACAGCAACTGCACGACCGTCAGCGATGGATCCTTGAAACGCGCGGACCAGCCGAACCGGATCGCCGCAAACAACGTGACGATGCCGGTGACTGACACTACCGTCCAAGGCCACAGCCCTTTGCCATCATTGACGCCGAACGCGGCCATGCCATGCATCGCCGCCACGGCCGCGAGCAGCAGCACCGACGCCAGGCCCGAATGTGCGAGGCGGATGCGCTGCTTGGCATCGCGGGTCAGCACGAGGTCTTTCAGTGCGCTCAGCATGTCGAGGGGCCCTGTCGGCCCCGCCCCCGGGACGGCGTCGCGTCCGTTAACGGCCAGCTGAGCGTGCCCTTGAATCGTCCACGTCGATCGGAATCACGGCAGGTCGATCACGACGCAAGCGCACCGCCCGCCCGCGCTGCCGCCGCGGCGGGACAACCAAACCCGACTCCCTTACCGCGAACCCAGCCCCACTTTGCTGCGTTCGCGCTTGCCTCAACGCGGCGGATGATCCGCCATGAAACTGCCGACAGCCGCGCTCCGCGCCGCGTTTCTCTGCGTGGAGGCGGCGGTCGACGTCGGCACCGGCGCGACATTGCGCGAATTGGAGGACACCGGAGTAGCGGTCGACGTGCGGACACCGCCGGGCGATCGCGCCCGATACGTGGTCCGCGGCCCGGTGGACGTGTGGACGGGAAAACGCGCGACGGCCGGCGCCGCCACGCGCTCGATCACTGGTCTACGGAAAGACCGCAGGCCGCGCTGCCAACCGCCGTGCTTCCAAGCCTTGGCGTGACCGTGTCCGTGTCCGTGCCCATGTCCATGCTTGCCGGGTTTGGCATCGACCACCGCGGGCGTGCAAAGCACTGCCGCGAGCAGCACAGCGACGACGCGCGGAAGGAGAGGTGTGGTTCGGGGCATTGCACGACCCTGCGCCGGGCCGGCTCAACGCCCTGTCGAATCCGCCGGGATGCCCCGCCGCGCGCGCGGTTTCCGTTGGGTTTCGCCCAGCCGACGTGAAGAGCGCCGGGCCCGGCGCAGGTTCGATTCCCGAAAGAGAAATGAACCTGACACCTTCTTGCTGTGAACACTCCGCGACCGGCACGACGCGCAGGCCCGTCGCTTGAACCCTCCCTCGACTCCGCGATCCTTACGGTCGGGCGCATGGACATCTCCCCTCGCACCACGCACGCACCGCTCGCCCTCGCCTTCGCCCTGACGGCCGCACTCGCCGCCAGCGGCTGCCAGTCGTCGAAGTCCGGTTCCGACGACTTCTTCCGCGTCGCCGACGCGCCGGGCACGGCGGGTGCCGCGGGCGGTTCGACGCCGGCGGTCACCGAGCGCGTCGTGGTGGAGGCCCCGTCGCCGGAGGCCGTCGAGCACGACGCCGACGTCGCGCAGGAGGACGACGTGCCGCGCGACGACGGCCCCGGACGTTCGGCGGCCGACGCCTACATGCGTCGGGACGCGCCCGCCGCCACCGTGCCCGCCGCACCTGCCCGCAGCGCGCGCACGGCGCCGCCCGTGATCGACGCCCGCGCGCCGCGGGTCGCCACCACGCGCGATACGGCGAAGGCGCCGCCGCGTGAGGTCACGTCAGAACCCGCGCGCGACACCGCAACCCAGCCGCGCGCGCCCGCCGCCCCCGCGACGGCGATCGACGGCGACGCACGCAGCCTCAATGCCCGTGCCATCGCCCTGATCAACGGCGGTCGGCCCGAGGCCGCGATCCCGCTGCTGGAACACGCGCTCGCGCTGCAGCCGCGTGACGCCGAGATGCTGGGCAACCTCGGCTACGCCTACATGCTGGTGGGCGAACATGCCCGCGCGCGGTCGCGCTTCGTGGCCGCGCTCGACCTGTCGCCGACGCGCTCGGCCACGTGGCTCAACCTCGGCCAGACCTATGCCGAGCTCGGCCGCCAGGACGCCGCGCTCGACGCCGTGCTGAAGGGCTACCGGTAGTCCACGCGCAAGGCATCGGTGCGCTCGGCGCTGCAGCGCGCCGCGACGCAACGGCAGTTCAGCCCCGCCTGGCGCGACACCGCCGGCGCGGCGCTCAGCCGCATCGAGGCCGGCGCCTGACGGGTCGGGGCGATGAAAAAGGGCCAGGTCCGATTTCTCGAGAAATGAATCTGACCCCTTTTGTTGCGTGACCCCTTTTTCGCTCTTTCGAAATTTTCCCTGTTTCCCCCTTTAACTCGCGGCAGCGTCGTTGAGCCTCTCATCCTCTGCTTGAAGAGCGTCCGCCAAAGAAGACTCGTATACGTAATCTGCCAGATTGAGATCCAGAGTCTCCGCCTCCCATTCCTTATACGTCTGTCCGGTACCCTGCCGCCTCCACGCCAAAGTTCCATTCGACGGTCGCCCATTAATAACTGCGGCGGCTGCGCTTGGGCTAGCGAATGCGTAATCATCAGCAAATACGTTATGAGCGCCTAGCGGACGCAACACGCCTGTTTGCACCAATTCGCGAAACAGCCGCCCGTACGTGCTGTCGCTAGTCGTTGCTCCAGCCCAGCTGCCGCGCGCCAAGGAGCCCGCTTTCACAATAAACTTTCCATCGATCAGGGCCGCAGTAGCACTTAGGCCGTGCTTCGGCGTCGCTAGAACAAACAAAGTTGAAGAACTCTCAGACCGACCTCGCGAAATTTCTACGGCTTTCGGACGCCTGTCGTCCGTAAAACAGTCAATACCCAGCGCCGGCAAAACGATGTGCAAGTAGTCGAGAAAGTTCTCCATATTCGCCTGCGCGGCTTCGCCCAGCTCGGGAAGCGAAGGGCAATTGACGTTATCGAGCTTAACTTTGGCCACCGATTGGGCACGCTCGACTAGACGCGCCTCAAGGTACTTCACGTGTGCCTTGTTGAGACTGCCGCCTTCCGCCGACGTTACGAATACCGCGCGCGACCACCAATCCTTTTTAGCGTCGTGCGTCCGTATACGCTCCCTAATCTCGTCTGTCTCGCCCACGTACAGCAGCGCGCGTCCTGAAACGTCCTCCCCGAAAAGCAAGTACACGCCAGTTCTCGACGCCTCAGGTCGACGCAATGCCTGCGCCAACTGCGTTCGCGGAGCGAACAAGATGTGCCCGGTCCAATTAAATATGCTCGCGGTCAACATCCCATCGGGGCGACCGTCCACAAAGAAGAGTTCAAGCGTTTGCCCGTGCACTGCACCGACCATGCTTCACCTGTGTGTAGTTCGCAAAAGCAAAGGGGCCCGGTCCGATCTCTAAGAGATGAACTGACCCGCTTTTTTGGGGCGACGGAGCGGGAGCGCCTGTGGCAGAGACGTTGGCGCCCACGCAAAAGAGTCGGGCCGCTCATTTGGGAAATGAACCTGCCCCCTTTTTCCCTCTTTTCCCCTCCGCGCCGGGCGCTCGGTCGAGGGCATCGAGGAGCGCGAGGTCGAGGGATCGGCGCCGGCCGATGGCCATGTGCGGTGGCGCGGGACGGACGACGACGACGGGGACGACGAGGATGACGGCTCCGGCAGCTGACGTCCGGCCTGCGAGGGAGAACTCGGGTCGAGGCACTAATGAACGATCAAAGGGGTCAAGTTCGATTTCAAGAAATGAGCTTGACCCCCATTCTTTAAGATCCCCGTTTTTCTTCCGTCAGCACTTCTAACGTGCTTCCTGTCAGCTCATTGATCGAGGCCAACGCTGCACCGCCCACTGCGCCAAGGAATCTGCCCGAGCCCGAATCGCGTCTGCATCCCAAGTGTCATTGGCCTGGGCTAGTCGCTTTGTGGTCTTGAACACAGTCTCACTCTGGAAGTAGGCACGGGCATCATCCCATGACATCTGCCCCTTCTCCGAGTTTGCCGCGCCGCTCAGTGGTACGAGGTTCGCCCACGTGTCCTTTAGCGCCTCATGATCATCTTGAGACACAACACCCTTCCACACAGTGGTAAGCGTCTGTGGCATGACATGATCGATCGTCAAGTCGATTTCCGGGAATGGGTCGCCGCCCAAAAGTCCACGCTCATACTCCGCCAGTACGTAGCGCGCCAGGCGGCGACCGTATAGCGGCTTAGTACGAACGTCCTCGGCGAACTGCTCATCTCTAGGAAACTGGATCGTCGCCGATCGGTCGATAGTGGCGACAACCAACTCGGGCTTACCTTTGGTTTCAGACCACAAATCCTTAAAGAGCGCGTGCAGCCCCGTAGGCTCAAACCCCGCAACGGCGCGACGGACGAGAAACGACTCGATCAGCCGCAAGGAGCCCTCGGCACTTGCCTCGTCAATCTCCCCGTTCTCGTAACCGCGCAAAAGGCGCATTGAGAACGGCAGGACCGACGAGGGAGAATTCATTCGCTGCAGCCGGCGGACGGCTAACTTGACCGCATCGCTCTCATATCGAGCTACCCGCGACTCGTCCGCTTCTACTAACGCCAGGAACGCCGGAACGTAACCCTTTAGGTCCGCGAGAATCTCGGAGGGCTCTAATGCACTCCACCGATCGCGCAAAGTCGCGAGTAGCGTTGATTTCGTAGCAGACGGCTTGGCGATCAGGGCAAACGGAAAGAAATAGTCATCTAAACGCGCGCCGAGTTCCTGCTCAAACGGGAGCCACTGGCCGTTATACAAAGCCTCCGCGTCCCCGGGCGCGTCCGCCAGCCGCTGGAAGACTATGTTGCGGATCAGATCCTTGTTCTCGAGACGTACGCCTTGGGCATTCAAGCTGTCGAAAACCTGGTGCGGATCTTCTGCATCACCCAAATTGATCTGCACAAACTTGAGCCGCTGCAAAAGTGCGCTGGATACGAGGCGAGCGAGCTCAGGCGAATACGCCTTCTCGTGGAAAACTCGCCTTTTCACCTCACGAGCAATGTGTCGGTAGGCGACCGACAGCGAACCAACCTCATCGCCGAACGCCGGCTTAAGCCGCGGCGACACGCCGCTAAGCCCATCGAACAGCCCATTGAATTGGCGATAGTCGGGGAGCGTGGGCGTCAACTTCGGTCGATTCTGATGCGCCCCGTCCTGGTTAAAAATGTACTGCCTAAAAATCGAAGCTGCCAGATCACTGTCGCCGCCTGCTTCAGCTAAACGCGCAATCTCCAGCAGCGATACGTAGAGGGTCGTCATTCGCTGCTGGCCGTCCACGATCCAGCTAGAGTCGGGCTGAAATGCTACGCCGGAACTCTTGACTTCAAGGACGAGGGCACCGAGGAATCTTGCGGATTCCCGGCCTTCCAAAATCTCGTCGACATCCTTCCACAATTGTTCAATCTGCTTAGATGTCCATACGTAGCGCCGCTGGAAGAGTGGCGATACGTACTCGCGCTCGTTGCGCAACAGCTGCAGCAGCGTGACAGGCCCAGCGCTAAGTTCTTGCGGCATCACCCCTCCCATCTTCTTGACTATCGACAACGTCGGCGGAGGCGTCGCCGTCCGCACCATTGGACTCTCGGACAGCGAGGGTGGCGCCGCTCGACCCGCGGATCATGGCCTCGAAAAAGTCGACGAACTTCAGCCCTAACTTGTACTTGTCGTAGATCTCATCACTGCTCAGCTCGATCGTGAACGCGGCAAAGTTCGTGTGGACCATTGCATTCCGCGTGCGACATATCTCAAGGAACGCGTCCTGGGCCGCCTTAAGTTCTTCTGAGGCGCGGATAGCAGCCGAAGCGCGGTCTTTACATTCCCCGCCGAAGGCAATGAAGAGCTTATTTGTATTCTTGCCGTCAAAATCAAAGTACGTATAGAACTGTCGACTAATTGCCTTCGTTCGTATCAAGGCGAGACATTCTGGGCTGCAGTTTTGCTCGGTGAAGACAGCATCAATCCTCCTGCCCAATTCGTGTTCGAATGCAGAGGCGGCTGCTATGAGCAAGCTTCGTCTCAACACATCTTCGGCTGTAACAATCAGCGACAGCTCACCGGCACTACCTAGAGCAGCCTTGATTCCGTCTGCGTCCTCTTTCAATGCAGCAACGGCACTGGACATAGGTCACCCAAGCAAGAGAGACGCGCGCCGTAGGCGTGTTGCCACGCTGTCGCTCTTGCTGGTGCCTTGCACAGCAGCACCGACGAACTCCTTATCCGTTCTCAACTGAGCCAATTGCTGGGGCGTAAAGCGCTTCACGTCGACGCCGCGACGATCAAACGCACCTCGGCAAGCGGCATAGAATGAGGACTCAAACAGCGCGATGTTGAATCGGTTGTTTCTCTCGTTGATATATGACCGCGCAGGTAGATGCGCAGTTATATTCAGAAACTCATCGAATAGCCGCTCGAGATAGTAATTTTGCGATTGCTCGTTCTGCTTACTCTTCTTGGAGAACAAATTGAGAAACTTTGTCATCGACGGCGCGTAGTTCTCGGCGTTGACTAGCAACGCAAAGGACCGCAGCAGCACTTCGACATCCTTCATGTGCAGATCGGGCACATCCGTTCCTACGATCGATCGCCATCCGGGCTTCATATTTGCGCGCTGGAGCATGTCGTAGAACTTCGAGTGATACATGCTCGCGCGAATCTCCTGCGGCGTCAGGTTCACGCCTCCGGAATTCAGTCGGTTGAAGATCTCGAATACCGCAGAGTCGTCCCCGTCTGGAGAAATCTGCTTCACGATAATGTTGCGCACCGTGCGCAAATCAAAGGTTACCCGGTACTCGCCGAGTGTCGAGTAGTTCAACCCATTGAACTTGTTCGGTTGGCCAGGGAGACGTTCGGGCAACTTGAGTTTAAAGGGAACAAAGTATTCGTCATCGTGGAGAACAGCGTCCGGTATCGCCCCACCGCTCTCGTCGAAAATTCGCCGTAGCTCGGCGCGTTTCTCGACGCGAGGAAACCGCTGCTGCATAAAGTAGTAGATGGACATCAAGCGCTGCTGCCCATCGATCACCAAGAAGCTGTTCTTGCTCTCTTCGTAAAGAAAGACCTGCGGAACTGGCAAGCCAAGAATTAACGATTCGATTAGCTTTGAAGATCGCTTGATATCCCACACGAAGTGACGCTGAAAGCCAGGGATCTTGACCGCGCCTGACTTGATGAAGTTGACGATAGTTGTAACGTTAAAGTCGTTTGGCGAGGCGCTGATCTCGTATTCGTCGATCTGCACCTCGAAGTCGCCCTCGTCGGCTTCGTCAAACCAGTTTTCAGTATCTGACATCTAACCCCCCCCCTTTGTCTGTCTATAAGCGGTGCGAGCCCTGGCGTGGCCGCGATTCCCCCGCACGGTTCATGCGCACTGTATCGTGCCGCGCACTTGCAATGAGAAACGCCCGCTTTCGCGGGCGTCCGTTTTACATATTCCGCCTGTACTCCCCACCCACCTCATACAACGCATGGCTGATCTGCCCCAGCGAATGCGTCTTCACCGCCTCCATCAACGCCTCGAACACGTTACGGCGCTCGCGGGCGGTCTTCTGCAGGAAGCGTAGGCCCTCCCCGGCCCGTGCGTTCCGATTGGCCTGGTAGCCGGCCACGTTGGTGATCTGCTGGCCCTTCTCGTCCTCGGTCGAGCGGATGAGCTCGATCTCTGTGGCCACATCACTATGGCCGTCCTTGCCGAGGAAGGTGTTGACGCCCACCAGCGGCAGCGAGCCGTCGTGCTTTTTGTGCTCGTAGTAGAGCGACTCTTCCTGGATCTTGCCGCGCTGGTACATGGTGTCCATGGCGCCCAGCACGCCGCCGCGCTCGCTGATGGCTTCGAACTCCTTGTAGACGGCTTCTTCGACGATGTCGGTGAGCTTGTCGACGATGAAGCTGCCCTGCCAGGGGTTCTCGTTGAAGTTCAGCCCCAGCTCCTTGTTGATGATCATCTGGATCGCCACGGCGCGGCGCACGCTCTCTTCCGTCGGCGTGGTGATGGCTTCGTCGTAGGCGTTGGTGTGCAGGCTGTTGCAGTTGTCGAACAGCGCGTACAGCGCCTGCAGCGTGGTGCGGATGTCGTTGAACTGGATCTCCTGCGCGTGCAGGGACCGGCCGCTGGTCTGGATGTGGTACTTCATCATCTGGCTGCGCGCGGATGCGCCGTAGCGCTCGCGCATGGCGCGCGCCCAGATGCGGCGGGCGACGCGGCCGATGACGGTGTACTCCGGGTCCATGCCGTTGCTGAAGAAGAACGACAGATTGGGCGCGAAGTCGTCGATGTTCATCCCGCGCGCGAGGTAGTACTCGACGATGGTGAAGCCGTTGCTCAGCGTGAAGGCGAGCTGGCTGATCGGGTTCGCGCCGGCTTCGGCGATGTGGTAACCGCTGATCGACACCGAGTAGAAGTTGCGGACGCCGCGGTCGACGAAGTACTGCTGGATGTCGCCCATCATGCGCAGGGCGAACTCGGTGCTGAAGATGCAGGTGTTCTGCGCCTGGTCTTCCTTGAGGATGTCGGCCTGCACGGTGCCGCGCACGGTCTGCAGCGTGTAGGTCTTGATGCGCTCGTAGACCTCGGGCTCGACGACTTCGTCGCCGGTGACGCCCAGCAGGCCCAGGCCGAGGCCGTCGTTGCCGTCGGGCAGCGGGCCTTCGTACGTCGGGCGGTGGCGGCCCTCGTACATCTTGTCGATCTTCGTGCGCGCGGCGAGCCAGCGCGATTCGTCCTCGCGCAGGTACTTCTCCACCTGCTGGTCGATCGCGGTGTTCATGAACATCGCGAGGATCATCGGCGCGGGGCCGTTGATGGTCATCGACACCGACGTGCTGGGCGCGCACAGGTCGAAGCCGGAGTACAGCTTCTTCATGTCGTCGAGCGTCGGGATGTTGACGCCCGAGTTGCCGATCTTGCCGTAGATGTCCGGGCGCGGCGCCGGGTCCTCGCCGTACAGCGTGACACTGTCGAAGGCGGTGGACAGGCGCGCGGCCGGCTGGCCGAGGCTGAGGTAATGGAAGCGGCGATTGGTGCGCTCGGGCGTGCCCTCGCCCGCGAACATGCGGATCGGGTCCTCGCCGGTGCGGCGGTACGGATACACGCCGCCGGTGTACGGGTACGCGCCCGGCAGGTTTTCCTTCTGCAGGAAGGTGAGCAGGTCGCCCCAGCCGCGGTAGGTGGGCGCGGCGATCTTCGGGATCTTCTGGTGGCTCAGGGACTCGCGGTAGTTTTCGACCGCGATGACCTTGTCGCGCACCTTGTACTCGTTGACGTCGTCGGTGATCGACTTCAGGCGGGCCGGCCACTCGCGCAGCAGCTTGAGCGCCTCGGAGCTGAGCGACTGCACGGCGTCGTTGTAGCGCTGGCGCAGCGTGAGCAGCGTGCGGTCGACGCCGCGCTCGAGGTAGCTGAACTCGCTCTCGTCGTCGACGTCGGCCACCGGCTTGAGGCCGTTGCCGCCGAGCAGGTGGTCGGCGCCGTAGAGGTCGAGCGCCTGCGGCAGCGCGGGGTCTTCCAGCGACTCGAGCGCCTGCCAGTACGACTGCGCGCGGTCGGCGATCTCGGCCTGCGTCTCGATCTGGCGGTTGATGCCGCGGCCCTGCTCGGCGATCTCGGCCAGGTAGCGCACGCGCGCGCCGGGGATCAGCACGGTGGCGCGGGGCTCGCGCAGGGAGGTATCGAGCTCGGGCGTCCACTTGTCGGCCGGCAGCTGCAGTTTCTCGCGCAGCAGGCGGCAGAGGTTGGCGAACATCCAGCTGATGCCGGGGTCGTTGAACTGGCTGGCGATGGTCGGGTAGACCGGGACGTCCTCGTCCTTGGTCGCGAAGGCCACGCGGTTGCGCTTCCACTGCTTGCGCACGTCGCGCAGGGCGTCCTCGGCGCCGCGCTTGTCGAACTTGTTGAGCACGACCAGCTCGGCGTAGTCGAGCATGTCGATCTTCTCGAGCTGGCTCGGCGCGCCGAAGTCGGAGGTCATCACGTACATCGGGAAGTCGACGAGGTCGACGATCTCCGAGTCGGACTGGCCGATGCCGGCGGTTTCCACGATGACGAGGTCGTAGCCCACGCCCTTGAGGAAGCCGATGCAGTCGCGCAGCACCAGGTTGGTGGCGGCGTGCTGGCGGCGCGTGGCCATCGAGCGCATGTACACGCGCGGGCTGCGCAGCGAGTTCATGCGGATGCGGTCGCCCAGCAGCGCGCCGCCGGTGCGGCGGCGCGTGGGGTCGACGGAGATGACGGCGATGCGCATCTCGGGGAAATGCGCGAGGAAGCGGTTGAGCAGCTCGTCGGTGACGGAGCTCTTGCCCGCGCCGCCGGTGCCGGTGATGCCCACGACCGGCGTCTTGCTGCCGGCCAGCTGCCACTGCTTGCGCAGGTGCGCAAGCTGGGCCTCGTCGAGCTGGCCTTCCTCGATGGCGCTGAGCATGCGGCCGAGCGCGATCTCGTCGTGGATGTCGGGGTTCTGCGTCGGCGGCGGGTTGTCCACGCGCGCGTGCGCGGCGCGGCGCACCACGTCCTCGATCATCGCGACCAGGCCCATGTGCATGCCGTCGTTCGGGTGGTAGATGCGCTCGACGCCGTAGTCCTGCAGCTCGCGGATCTCCTCCGGCGTGATCGTGCCGCCGCCGCCGCCGAACACGCGGATGTGGCCGGCGCCGCGCTCTTTCAGCATGTCGACCATGTACTTGAAGTACTCGACGTGGCCGCCCTGGTAGGACGAGAGCGCGATGCCGTCGGCGTCCTCCTGCAGCGCGGCGCGCACCACGTCCTCCACCGAGCGGTTGTGGCCCAGGTGGATGACCTCGGCGCCCTGCCCCTGGATCAGGCGGCGCATGATGTTGATCGCGGCGTCGTGGCCGTCGAACAGGCTGGCGGCGGTGACGAAGCGCAACGGCGACGCGTTTTCCGCGGCGGTTGCGGTGGTTTCGGGCAGGCGGTCGGCAGGCGAACTCATGGCGCGCGCATCTATTTCTAAGGATGTCCCGATTGTAACAAGGCGACCGTACGGGGCCTGAGGCCCGCGTAGGGTCGGTTACCCTGCCCCGCATGAACGATTCGACCGACCTCGCCGCGCTGCGCGCGGCCGCCGCCTCCGGCGCACCCGACGACCTCTACCGCCTCGCGATCGCACTGGTCGCGGGCCTGCAGATGGAGGAGGCCTTCGAGGTGCATCGCCGGGCCGCGGAAGGCGGCCACCCGGGCTCGCTGATCGAGTTCGGGCGGATGCTGATGTACGGCATCGGCACCGAGGCGGACATCGACCTCGCGGTGGAGGCCTTCGAGCGCGCCGAGGCGCTGGGCCAGCCGATCGCGGGCTACTTCCTCGCGCTGATCGGGCTGGGCAACACGGCGGTGCCGCGCGATGCGCGCATCGGCGAGCGCCTGCTGGCCGCGGTGCAGGCCGGGCACCCGCCCGCGCTGCGCGCCGCGGCGATCCACTTCGGCCGCAAGCCGAACCTGCAGGACCAGGCGATGGCGATCCAGCTGCTCGACCACGCCGCCGGCCGCGGCGATGCGATCGCCGCGCAGCTGCTCGCCGAGCGCGTGCGTCGCGGCGAGGGCGTGACCGCGCATCCCGAGTCGGCCGCGCAGCTCAAGGCGCGACTGCGCGAGGGCGGCTTCCCCGACCTGCCGGAGATCATCGCCGTGCCCGCCGCGCCCCGTCGCCCGAGCCCGCCGGCGACGCTGGCGCTCGACGAGGTGCTGGACCCGCCGGATGCGGTGGTGCTCTGCGAGTCGCCGCGCATCGCGCGGATCGACGGGCTGTTGTCGGTCGACGAGTGCCGGCTGCTGGTGGCGAGCGCGGCGCCGATGCTTCAGGCCTCGCGCGTGCATGCGCGGGACGGCACCGACGCGGGCGAGCAGTCGCTGCGCACGAGCCGCGACGTGTCGTTCGATCCGCTGCTCGAGGACTTCTCGCTGCGCCTCGTGCAGTTGCGCATGGCGGCCGCGGCGGGCATGGAGCTGGTCGACGCCGAACAGCTGATCGTCCTTCAGTACGAACCCGGGCAGGAGTACCGCCCGCATCGCGACGACCTGCCGCCCGAGGCGATCGCGCGCGACAGGCCGTCGGCCGGCAACCGCCGCCGCACCATCTGCGCTTACCTCACCACCCCGGCCGCGGGCGGCGCGACCGAGTTCCCGGCGCGCGACCTGCGCGTCGAGGCCGAGGCCGGGCGCGCCGTGGTGTTCGACAGCCTGGACGCCGAGGGTCGCCCCCACCCGGGCGCGGTGCATGCCGGCCTGCCGGTGGAACGCGGCGAGAAATGGGTGGCGACGCTGTGGCTGCGGGAGCGGCCCTACCGCGCGTACTGAGGCGCGACCGGGGCTTCGCGGGGCCGGCCAAACGACGTGACCGCAGGGCGGCCGATCGCCTGTCCGCCGTGCGCGGACGGCATCGCCGCAGCGCCGTCCGTACGCCTGCGACCGGTCGCCCGCCCGGGCAAAGCGAGCGCCGCGTCACGCAGGTGGGCTAAAATCCCGCTTCTGTGCCGGGCCGTTTCGCGCCGGACACGACCCGCGTTCCCCTTCGATTCAACGACTTAACCAACCCAGTCGGCCGGAACGCGCGGAGCGCGCTCGTCGGCGCCGGCGCGGAGCCCGACGATGATCTTCGAAACCCTCGACACCACCGGCCACGAGCAGGTCGTCTTCTGCCACAACAAGGACGCGGGCCTCAAGGCCATCATCGCGATCCACAACCCCGTGCTCGGCCCGGCCCTCGGCGGCACGCGCATGTGGCCGTACGCGAGCGAGCAGGAAGCGCTGAACGACGTGCTCCGCCTGTCGCGCGGCATGACCTACAAGAACGCGGTGGCGGGCCTGGACATCGGCGGCGGCAAGGCGGTGATCATCGGCGACCCGTCGAAGGACAAGTCCGAGGCGCTGTTCCGCGCGTTCGGCAAGTTCGTCGACTCGCTCGGCGGCCGCTACATCACGGCCGAGGACGTCGGCATCGACGTGAACGACATGGAATACGTCTACCGCGAGACCGAGTACGTCACCGGCGTGCACCAGGTCCACGGCGGCTCGGGCGATCCGTCGCCGTTCACCGCCTACGGCGCTCTGCAGGGCCTGATGGCCACGCTGAACCGCAAGTTCGGCAACGAGGAAGTCGGCAACTACTCCTATGCCGTGCAGGGCCTCGGCCACGTCGGCATGGAATACGTGAAGCTGCTGCGCGAGCGCGGCGCCAAGGTGTTCGTCACCGACATCAACAAGAGCCTGGTCGAGCGCGCGGTCGACGAGTTCGGCGCCGAGGCGGTGTCGACCGACGAGATCTACGACGTGCCGGCCGACGTCTACTCGCCCTGCGCGCTCGGTGGCACCGTCAACGAGAACACGCTGCCGCGCCTGAAGGCGAAGATCATCTGCGGCGCCGCGAACAACCAGCTCGCCAACAACGCCATCGGCGACGAAGTCGAGAAGCGGGGCATCGTCTACGCGCCGGACTACGCGGTGAACGCGGGCGGCGTGATGAACGTGGCGCTGGAAATCACCGGCTACAACCGCGAGCGCGCCATGCGCATGATGCGCACGATCTACCACAACCTCGCGCGCATCTACGAGATCGCCGACCGCGACGGCATCCCGACCTACCGCGCCGCCGACCGCATGGCCGAGGAGCGCATCGCGATGCTCGGCAAGCTCAAGCTGCCGCTGGGCCGCTCGAAGCCGCGTTTCGAAGGTCGCATCCGCGGCGGGCACTGAGCCGCGACGGTTTCTACATGACGGGGCTTCGCGCCCCGTCATGCATTTCGACGACAGATTACGGAGTGATGCATGCGTCCTTTCCCCCTCGGTGAGGAAATCGATGCCCTGCGCGACGCGGTGCGCCGCTTCGCCGAGAGCGAGATCGCCCCGCGCGCCGCGCAGATCGACCACGACAACGCCTTCCCGCAGGACCTGTGGCCCAAGCTCGGCGAGATGGGCCTGCTGGGACTGACCGTGCCCGGCGAGTACGGCGGCAGCGAGATGGGCTATCTCGCGCACCTGGTCGCGATGGAGGAGATCTCGCGGGCATCGGGTTCGGTCGGCCTGTCGTACGGGGCGCATTCGAACCTGTGCGTCAGCAACCTCTACGCCAACGGCAACGAGGCGCAGCGCGCGAAGTACCTGCCGAAGCTGTGCACCGGCGAATGGAAGGGCGCGCTGGCCATGAGCGAGCCGGGTGCCGGCTCGGACGTCGTGGGCTCGATGAGCTGCCGCGCCGAACTGCGCGACGGCACGTGGATCGCGAACGGCAACAAGATGTGGATCACCAACGGCCCCGAGGCCGACGTGCTGGTCGTCTACATGCGCACCGCGGGCAGGGACGCCGGCAGCAAGTGCATGACCGCCTTCATCGTCGAGAAGGGCATGAAGGGCTTCAGCACGGCGCAGAAGCTCGACAAGCTCGGCATGCGCGGGTCCAACACCTGCGAGCTGGTCTTCGACAACTGCGAGATCCCGCAGGAGAACGTGCTGGGCGAGGTGCACAACGGCGTCAAGGTGCTGATGTCGGGCCTCAACACCGAACGCCTCGTGCTGTCCGGCGGCCCGCTCGGCCTGATGCAGGCCGCGATGGACATCACCCTGCCCTACGTGCGCGAGCGCAAGCAGTTCGACACGGCGATCGGCTGCTTCGAGCTGATGCAGGGCAAGGTGGCCGACATGTACACGGCGCTGCAGTCCAGCCGCGCGTTCGCCTACCAGGTCGCGCGCGACTACGACGCGGGCCACCGCTCGCGCATCGACGCGGCGTCCTGTCTGCTGCAGGCGTCGGAAGCCGCGGTGCAGGTCGCGCTGGAGGCGATCCAGTCGCTGGGCGGCAACGGCTACATCAACGAGTACCCGACCGGACGCCTGCTGCGCGACGCGAAGCTCTACGCGATCGGCGCGGGCACGAACGAGATCCGCCGCATGCTGATCGGGCGGGAGCTGTTCGCCGGGAACGATTGACCTCTGCACCGGTGCTGCGAAGGCCGCCTCCGGGCGGCCTTCTGCTTTACAGGGCCGAAGGCCGGTTCGCGCGCGTCGCATCGGTCGGCTGGCGTTCGCCTTCGTGGGCGCGGCGTGAGCGTTTTCCCCTCACGTCGCAGCGACGTTTCCGAACGCTTCCGGACCGGTGGGGCGCCGTTTGCGGCAGTGCAGCACGGCGCCGCATAATCGGACGGTTCCGGCCACCGCGCCGGCCTCCTGATCCCGGAGTTCGCCATGAGCGACGTCGTCATCGTCGGTGCCAAGCGCACCGCCATCGGTTCCTTCCTCGGCCAGTTCACCGGGGTTCCCACGCCCGAACTGGGCGCGACCGCGATCCGCGGCGCCGTCGAACAGGCCGGCATCTCGCCCGACGCGGTGCAGGAAGTGCTCATGGGCTGCGTGCTGCCCGCCGGCCTCGGCCAGGCCCCGGCGCGCCAGGCCGCGCTCGGCGCGGGCCTGCCCAACGGCGCCGCCTGCATCACCATCAACAAGGTCTGCGGCTCGGGCATGAAGGCCATCATGCTGGGCGCCGACCTCATCACTGCGGGCTCGGCCGAGGTGGTCGTCGCCGGCGGCATGGAGTCGATGACCAACGCGCCGCACCTGCTCAACGGCTCGCGCACCGGCATCCGCTACGGCTCGGCCGAGTTCCTCGACCACATGGCCCATGACGGCCTGACCAACCCGTACGACGGCAAGGCCATGGGCGTGTTCGGCGACGCGACGTGCTCCGCCTACGAGTACAGCCGCGAAACGCTGGACGCCTACGCCGCCGAGAGCGTGCGCCGCGCGCAGGATGCGGTGAACTCGGGCGCGTTCAAGGCCGAGATCGTTCCGGTGACCGTCAAGGGCCGCAAGGGCGAGGTCGTGGTCGACACCGACGAGGAGCCGGGCAAGATCGACGCCGCGAAGATCCCGTCGCTGCGCGCGGCCTTCGGCAAGGAAGGCCTGCTGACCGCGGCGACGTCGTCCAAGATCTCCGACGGTGCCGCGGCCGCCGTCCTGATGTCGGCCGAGACGGCAAAGCGCCTCGGCGCCAAGCCGCTGGCGCGCATCGTCGCGCACGCGGGCCATGCGCAGGCGCCCGAGTGGTTCACCACCGCGCCGGTGGAGGCCACGCGCCGCGTGCTCGAGAAGGCGGGCTGGACCGTCGACGACGTGGACCTGTTCGAGATCAACGAGGCGTTCGCGTGCGTCGCCATGGCGCCGATGAAGGACCTCGGCATCCCGCAGGAAAAGCTCAACGTCAACGGCGGTGCGCTGGCCCTCGGACACCCCATCGGCGCGAGCGGCGCGCGACTCGTCGTGACCCTGCTACATGCGATGCAGGCGCGCGGCGCCCGCAAGGGCGTGGCATCGCTCTGCATCGGCGGCGGTGAAGCCACGGCGATTGCAATCGAAATCATTTGAAGTTAAAGATTCGTGATAAGCCGCTCGTCAAGCAATCGCTTGACATGCCGCAGCCGCTTGTCATCATGTTTAGGGCGCGCAGTTGCGCGTTGCCAAACCAACGACGAGGAATAGATCCCATGAACATCAACAAGGCGCTGCTCGCCCTGGCCCTGGGCCTGGCTCTGACCGCTTGCTCGAACAAGGACCAGGCTGCGAACTCCGCCGCCGACGCGCAGCAGGACGCCGCTGCCGCCCAGGAAGCCGCTGCCGACGCCGGCACGGGCACCGAAGCCGCTGCCGCTCAGGCCGCTGCCGACACGGCTGCTTCGGCTGCCGACGCCGCCGCGACCTCGGCTGACGCCGCTGCCGCCGCGCCGAACGCCGCGCAGGCTGACAACGCCGCCGACGCCGCCGACAAGGCTGCCGACGCTGCCGACGCTGCCAAGGACGCCGCGCAGGCTGCCGTCCCGGCCGAGTCGACCAAGTAATCAGTTCCGATTGATTGCTGGTGTAGCATCGGGAAAAGCCGTCGGTCTTCCGGCGGCTTTTTCCATAGGTCAGTGAACGACTAGCCCGCTCCCGCCGAGCGATGCGCGCAGTGGCGTTGCCTGACTGCAGTGACATACTTTTCAGACAACTCCTTTGGAGAAAGCCATGAACACCAAGCTCTACGTGCTCCTCGTTGCCGCTGCCCTCTCGCTGTCGGCCTGCAAGAACGAAACCCCGACCGCGCAGAACGAGGCCGACCAGGCCGCCGCTGCCACGCAGAACGCCGGTGAGCAGGCTGCCGACGCCGCCGCCGCTGCCGGCAATGCCGCCGCCGAGGGCGTCGACGCCGCCGCTGCCGCGACGGGCGAAGCCGCTGCCGAGGCCGGCCAGGCCGTCGACAACGCCGCCAACACCGCCGCCGCCGCTGCGAACGACGCCGCCGCCACGGCCGCGAACGCGACCGCCAACGCCGCGAACGACGCTGCTGCCGCTGCCAAGGACGTCGCCGACAAGGCCGACGCCGCCGCTGCCGAAGCGAAGAAGTAATCCTCTTCGCTCGACGCTGTACCGAAGGCCCGCGCAAGCGGGCCTTCTTCTTTTCGGATGTGCACGCCACGCATCACTCGAGACGCCGGCGTGGGCTCTACGTTCAATCCGTGTCCGCACGGACGCTCGCGTGGCGCGGTCGACTGGCCCCCTCGCCCGCCATGTGGTTTGATCGCGCGTCCCGTTCGCCGCCGCCTGCCATGCCCGTCATCGAATCGCATCTCGACCCGCGCTCCGCCGATTTCCAGGAGAACGCCGCGCACCATCGCGCGCTGGTCGACGAACTGCGTGCACGGCTCGCGCGTGCGGCCGACGGCGGTGGCGAGAAGGCGCGCGAGAAGCACACCGCGCGCGGCAAGCTGCTCGCCCGCGATCGCATCACCAGCCTGCTCGACGAGGGCTCGCCCTTCCTCGAGATCGCGCCGCTGGCGGCGGAGGGCATGTACGACGATGCGGCGCCCGCCGCGGGCATGGTCTGCGGCATCGGTCGCGTGATGGGCCAGGAAGTCGTCATCGTCGCCAATGACGCGACGGTCAAGGGCGGCACGTACTTCCCGATGACGGTGAAGAAGCACCTGCGTGCGCAGGAAGTCGCGCTCGAGAACAATCTGCCCTGCATCTACCTGGTCGATTCCGGCGGCGCGTTCCTGCCATTGCAGGACGAAGTGTTCCCGGACAAGGAGCACTTCGGTCGCATCTTCTACAACCAGGCGCGGATGTCCGCGCTCGGCATTCCGCAGGTGGCGGTGGTGATGGGCAGCTGCACCGCGGGCGGCGCGTACGTGCCTGCGATGTGCGACGAGAGCGTCATCGTCAAGGAACAGGGCACGATCTTCCTCGGTGGCCCGCCGCTGGTGAAGGCGGCGACCGGTGAAGTCGTGGACGCCGAAGCGCTCGGCGGTGCGGACGTGCATACGAGCGTGTCCGGCGTCGCCGACCACTTCGCGCTCGACGACGACCACGCGCTGCAGATCGCCCGCGACATCGTGCGTTCGTTCAACCGTCGCAAGGTGCTTCCTGTCGCATCCGTGCCGGTGCGCGAGCCGCTGTATTCCGCCGACAGCCTGTACGGCATCGTGCCCAAGGACGCTCGCCGCCCGTTCGACATCCGCGAAGTGATCGCGCGCATCGTCGACGGCAGCGAGTTCCAGGAATTCAAGGCGCGCTACGCGAAGACGCTGGTGACGGGCTTCGCGCACCTGCACGGCTATCCGGTCGGCATCGTCGCCAACAACGGCATCCTGTTCGCCGAGAGCGCGCTCAAGGGCGCGCACTTCATCGAGCTCTGCAACCAGCGCGGCATCCCGCTGGTGTTCCTGCAGAACATCACCGGCTTCATGGTCGGCCGCAAGTACGAGAACGCGGGCATCGCGAAGGACGGCGCGAAGATGGTGACGGCCGTGGCGTGCTCGCACGTGCCGAAGTTCACCGTCGTCATCGGCGGCAGTTTCGGCGCCGGCAATTACGCCATGTGCGGCCGCGCCTATGGCGCGCGCTTTCTGTGGATGTGGCCGAACGCGCGCATCAGCGTAATGGGCGGCGAACAGGCCGCGAGCGTGCTGGCGACGGTGCGTCGCGACGCCCTCGAAGGCGCCGGCAAGACGTGGAGCGCGGAGGACGAGGACGCCTTCAAGGGCCCGATCCGCGACCAGTACGAGTCGCAGGGCAACCCGTTCTACGCGACGGCCCGGCTGTGGGACGACGGCATCATCGATCCTGCCGACACGCGCCGCGTGCTCGGCCTCGGCCTGTCGGCGTCGCTCAACGCGCCGATCGAGGAGCGCACGCGCTTCGGCGTGTTCCGCATGTAAGCGACGCGGCGATCGGTCGCCGCATGAACCGATCCCGACCGGAATGAACGGCGCCTCTGGCATGTGACGCGGAGCGTCGGGTCGGGCGACCGGTCACGGTTTTGACGTCAATACCGCGTGATAGCCTCGGGCTTTCCATCCCGCCCCCGAGGGACCCACGCAATGGCCATCTTCCCGAACACCTCTCCCAAGCGCGACGGCGCCGCCGCCACCGACTCCGCGCTCGGCAAGGATCCGTCGCCGAACGAGTACGCGTTCGCACCGTCCGGTGCCGCGGTCGCGCCGTCCCCCGCTGCCGTGGCGCCGTCGGCTCGCGCCGTCGGCCGCGAGGCCAAGGAGTCGGTGATCGCGTCCGACATCTCGATCGAAGGCAAGATCCAGGGCGCCGGCAACGTGCGCATCGCGGGCCGGTTCACCGGCGACATCGCGGTCGAAGGCGACCTGACCATCGAGGTCGGCGCGCGCGTCAACGGCGGCGTCAAGGCGCGCCGCGTGGTCGTCGCAGGCGAACTCGAAGGCAACGTCGAATCGGCGCAGCGCGTCGAGGTCGTCGAGAGCGGCTCGATGATCGGCGACGTCAAGGCCGGTACGGTCACCGTGGCCGCCGGCGCGCGCATGCGCGGCATGGTCGAGTTCGGTTGGGGCGATTCCGCCACCGGCGGCAAGCCGAAGGCCGAGTCGACGTCGGAGGCCGGCAGCGCCGCATGAGCGCCGTCCGACCCGGCATGCCGGGCGCGACACGCAGCTGCCCGCATTGCAGGAACACCATCCTCGACACCGCGAGCGTCTGCCCGGGGTGCCGGCACCACCTGCGTTTCGACGCGGCGGCCGGCACCGACCTGCAGCGAACGACGTCGCTCTTCGTCGAGGGCTCGCTGCGCGCGGACCGGCCCGGCGAGGCGGTCGAGTACACGATGGTGCTGGTGATCCGCAACGAGCGCGGCGAGGAAGTGAATCGCCACGTGGTCGGCGTCGGCGCGCTCGAAGGCGACCAGCGCCGCAGCTTCAGCGTGTCGGTGGAGACGAACGTGGTGCCGGCCGGCAAGGGCCGGCGCCGCTGAGATCCGGAGCCGCGGCGGTCAGCCCGGCGGGTCGCAGCCGCCGCAGGTGCCGCAGCCGTCCTGCGCGCGTGGCTTCGGCGCGAGGCGACGGCCGAACTTCGACAGCGTCGCGGATCCACTGTCGACGAGCCTGATCGCGATCCAGCCGCGCAGGCGACGCGCGGTGGCCGGAAAGCGCGTCAGGAAGACGTAGAGCGCGCTCGCGGCGACCGCGGCGCCGACGACGACGTACTGGAGCGCAAGCCCGTCCACGTCAGCCTCCGAGCCGGCTCGCGACCTGGTAGGTCAGCATCGACGCGAGGTAGGCGAGCGCGAACAGGTAGCCCGCCGCGATGCCCACCTGCCGCCACGAGTTCGTCTCGCGGCGGATCGTCGCGAGCGTCGACACGCACTGCGGCGCATAGATGAACCACACCAGCAGCGACAGCGCCGTCGCGAGCGACCAGTCCTGCGCGATCACCGGCGACAGCGCGTTCGCCGCGTCGACGTCGTTAGCCGCCGACAGCGCGTAGATCGTCGCCAGCGAGGACACCGCTACCTCGCGTGCGGCCATGCCGGGCACCAGCGCGATGCAGATCTGCCAGTTGAAGCCGAGCGGCGCGAAGATCGCGGTCATCGCATGGCCGATGCGTCCGGCGAAGCTGTAGTCCACGGCCGCGCCGGTGTAGCCCGCCGGCGGCGCCGGGAAATTCAGCAGGAACCACAGCAGGATCGTCAGCGCGAGGATGATGCCGCCCACGCGCTTGAGGAAGATGCCAGCGCGCTCGGACAGGCCGATCAGCAGGTCGCGCGCGTGCGGCAACCGGTACGACGGCAGCTCGAGCATCAGCGGATGCTCGCCCTTGTCGCGCCGCCACTTCTTCATGATCCAGGCGACCGCCAGTGCGCTCAGGATCCCCGCCGCGTACAGCGCGAACAGCACCAGCCCCTGCAGGTTGAGAACGCCGAGCACCTTCTGCCGCGGAATGAAGGCACCGATCAGCAGCGCGTAGACCGGCAGTCGCGCCGAGCACGTCATCAGCGGCGCGACGAGGATCGTGGCGAGGCGGTCGCGGGGATCCTGGATCGAGCGCGTGGCCATGATGCCGGGGATCGCGCAGGCGAAGCTCGAGAGCAACGGGATGAAGGAGCGACCGGACAGGCCCGCGGCCGACATCGTGCGGTCGAGCAGGAACGCCGCGCGCGGCAGGTAGCCCGACTCCTCGAGCGCGAGGATGAAGAAGAACAGGATCAGGATCTGCGGCAGGAACACGACGACGCCGCCGAGCCCGGCGATGATCCCGTCGGCCAGCAGGCTGGTGAGCGGTCCGGCCGGCAGCGTCCCCGTGACGCTCGCACCGAGCCACGCGGCACCGGCTTCGATCAGGTCCATCACCGGCGTCGCCCAGGCGTAGACGGCCTGGAAGATCAGGAACATCACGACGCCCAGCGCGACCAGCCCGAACACCGGATGCAGCAGCCAGCGGTCGAGCGCGTCGTCGATCGCGGCGGTGCGCCGGGGCATGCGCACCGCCGCGGTCAGGATGTCGCGCGTGCGCGCGTGCAGCGCGTCGATGTCGGCGGCGGTCGGCCCGGCGGTGTTGGGGTCCGACGCCGGCTGCATCGCGCCGCCGCGATCCAGCACGTCCACGAGCGCCTTCGCGCCGCCGCTGCGCACCGCGATCGTCGACACGACCGGCACGCCCAGCTCGCGCTGCAGCACGTCGAGATCGACCTCGATGCCGCGTCGTCGCGCGACGTCCATCATGTTGACGGCGACGACCATCGGCCGGCCGAGCTCGCGCACTTCCAGCGCGAAGCGCAGGTGCAGGCGCAGGTTCGTGGCGTCGACCACGCACACGATCACGTCGGGCGCGGGCTCGCCCGGATAGAAGCCGCGGCAGAGATCGCGGGTGACCGCCTCGTCGAGGCTCGCGGCCTGCAGGCTGTACGCGCCCGGCAGGTCCAGCACCACGTATTCGCGGCCGGACGGCGCGGTGAAGCGGCCTTCCTTGCGTTCGACCGTAACGCCCGCGTAGTTGGCGACCTTCTGGCGGCTGCCGGTCAGGCGGTTGAACAGCGCCGTCTTCCCGCAGTTGGGATTGCCGACCAGCGCCAGCCGCAGCGAGGCGGCGCTCACGCCTGCGCGGCCTCGGGCACGCGGGACACGCGTGCGGGCTGCACCGTCTCCGCCAGCCGCACCTCGATGCGCGCGGCCTCGCGACGGCGTAGCGCGAAGCGCGTGTAGCCCACCTGCACCAGCAGCGGCTCGGCGCCGAACGGGCCGGCGGCGACCACCTCCACCCGTTCGCCCGCGACGAAACCCAGCTCGCGCAGGCGCCGCGCGACCGAATCATTGGGCGAGGCGTCGTCCACGGCGACGACGGTCGCCCCGGTACGGCGGTCGAGTTCGGACAGTCTCACGTGGAGTCGCCCAAATGGGAATTGTTCTCATTCTAGCACCGCAACCCGCCTCCACCGGCGGCACCGGTCGGCCGCGCTTCAGCCCCGCACGGCCGCGCTCGCGGGCCGGCCGGCGCGGGTCGACCGGCTATGATCACGGGCTTTCCGAGGGCATGCCGGCATGAGCCATCCCCTGCTCCAGTTCCGCGACGGCGGCGTCGCGCGATTGCGGCTGAACAGGCCGCAGCTGCACAACGCGTTCGATGCGACGGTGATCGCCGCCCTGACCGGCGCGCTCGAGCACGTCGCCGCCGACCCGACCGTGCGGGTGGTGATCGTGGAAGGCGAAGGCGCTTCGTTCTCCGCCGGCGCGGACCTCAACTGGATGCGCGGCATGGCCGCCGCGAGCGAGGCCGAGAACCGCGACGACGCACTCGCCCTCGCCCGCCTGATGCGGCGCCTCGACGAGCTGCCGAAGCCGACGATCGCGCGCGTCCACGGCGCCGCGTTCGGCGGCGGCGTCGGGCTGGTCGCCTGCTGCGACATCGCGATCGCGACCGCCAATGCGAAGTTCGGCCTCACCGAAAGCAAGCTCGGCCTGCTGCCGGCAGTGATCTCTCCCTACGTCGTCGCCGCCATCGGCGCGCGCGAATCGCGTCGTTGGTTCGCCACGGCGGAGCTGTTCGATGCCGCGACCGCGCATCGTATCGGCCTGCTGCACGAGGTGGTCGACGACGAAGCGGCGCTCGACGCGGCCGTGCAGCGCCAGGTCGAGCTGCTGCTCAAGGCGGGCCCGGTCGCGGCGTCCGAGGCCAAGCGCCTCGTCCGCGACGTCGCCTCACATGCCGACCGCGACCGCCACGACGCGGACAACGCCGCCCTCATCGCCCGCCTGCGCGTTTCGGCCGAAGGCCAGGAAGGCATCGGCGCGGTCCTCGACAAGCGCAAGCCGGCCTGGTGCACCTGATGTTCGACAAGATCCTGATCGCCAACCGCGGCGAAATCGCCTGCCGCGTCATCCGTACCTGCCGGGCGCTCGGCATCCGCACCGTCGCGGTGTATTCCGAAGCCGACGCCGACGCACAGCACGTGCGCCAGGCCGACGAGGCCTACTGCATCGGCGGGCCGCGCCCGCAGGAGTCCTACCTGCGGGGCGACGCGATCCTCGATGTTGCCGTCAAGACTGGTGCACAGGCGATCCACCCCGGCTACGGCTTCCTGAGCGAGAACGCGGACTTCGCGGACGCGGTGGAAGCGGCGGGCCTCGTCTTCATCGGGCCGCCCGCGGCATCGATGCGCAAGATGGGCAGCAAGGCGGGCGCGAAGGAGTTGATGCAGGCCGCGAACGTGCCCGTGGTGCCCGGCTACACCGGCGAGGACCAGTCGCCCGATCTGCTGCAGCGCGAGGCCGACCGCATCGGCTATCCGCTGATGATCAAGGCCGCGCACGGCGGCGGCGGCAAGGGCATGCGCATCGTGCGGACGTCCGACAACTTCCTGCCCAATCTCGAGAGCTGCCAGCGCGAGGCGCGCAACGCCTTCGGCCGCGATCGCGTGCTGCTCGAACGGTACATCGAGAAGCCGCGCCACATCGAGATCCAGGTCTTCGCCGACCGCCGCGGCAACACGATCCACGTCTTCGAGCGCGAGTGCTCGGCGCAGCGCCGCTACCAGAAGGTGCTGGAGGAATCGCCCTCGCCCTTCCTGACGCCCGAGTTGCGTGCGGCGATGGGCGACGCCGCGGTACAGGCGGCGCGCGCGATCGATTACGAGAACGCCGGCACCGTGGAGTTCATCGTCGCGCAGGACGGCGGCTTCTACTTCATGGAGATCAACACCCGCCTGCAGGTGGAGCATCCGGTCACCGAGATGGTGACGGGGCTGGACCTCGTCGAGTGGCAGCTGCGCGTGGCCGCGGGCGAGCCGCTGCCGCTCGCGCAGGACGCCCTGTCGCAGCGCGGCCATGCGATCGAGGTGCGGCTGTATGCCGAGGATCCGGACGCGGGATTCCTGCCCGGCTCCGGCCGCCTCGAACGGCTGCGCCTGCCGCGTAACGGCGACGGCGTGCGCGTCGATTCCGGCGTGGTGGAAGGCGACACCGTCACCATCTTCTACGACCCGATGATCGCCAAGCTGATCGTGCACGGCGCGGACCGCGCGCAGGCGCTGGCCCGCATGCGGACGGCGCTGGCGCAGTGCGCGATCGTCGGACCGAAGTCGAACATCGAGGTCCTCGAACGACTGGTGCGGCATCCGGCGGTGGTGGACGGCACGATCGACACCGGCTACCTCGACCGCCATCTCGACGAATTCGTCGGCGCGGCGCAGGCGGAGGACGAGCGGCTTCTGCCGATCGCCGTGGCGGCGCGGCTGATCGCGCGCGAAGCGGCCGCGCGCGGCTGCACGGCCGCGTCCAACGATCCGACCTCGCCCTGGGCCGACCACGACGGCTGGCGCATCGGCACGGCGGCGATGCCGCGAATGGCCTTCGTGCACCGCGGCGAACGCGTCACGCTGCGGGCGGGCGGCGCCGACGGGCGATTCCGGGTCGAGCACGGCGGCCGGGTGCATGCGATCGAAGGCGCGCGTCTCGATGGAACGACGCTGAGCCTACGAATCGACGGCCACGCCCTGCGGGTGGACGCCACCGGCGCCGATGGCGTCTGGACCGTGCATGACGGATACAGGCGCCTGTCGATCACCGACGCCGCGTTGCACGACGCGTCTCACGACGCGGCCACGAGCGGCGCCGACCGCGTGCTCGCACCCATGCCCGGTCGCGTGGTCGTGGCGCGGGTGAAGCCCGGCGATGCCGTCGCCACCGGCCAGGAGGTCATGGTGCTGGAGGCGATGAAGATGGAACTCAGCCTCAAGTCGCCGCGCGACGGCGTGGTCGCCGAGGTGCGCGGCGTGGCCGGCGATTTCGTCGAGGCCGACGCCGCGCTGGTGCTGCTGGAGGCCGCGCCGTGAGCGACGCCGTCCGTATCGTCGAGGTGGGCCCGCGCGACGGGCTGCAGAACGAGAAGGCGATCATCGCGACCGCCGACAAGGTCGCGCTGATCGATCGCCTGTCCGCGACCGGCCTTCCTGTGGTCGAGGCCACCAGCTTCGTCAGCCCGAAGTGGGTGCCGCAACTCGCCGATGCCGCGGACGTCTATCGCGGCATCACGCGCCGCGCCGGCGTCGACTATCCCGTGCTCGTGCCCAACCTGCAGGGCTACGAGCGCGCGCGCGAGGTCGGCGTCACGCATATCGCGGTGTTCACCGCGGCATCGGAAGCGTTCAACCGCAGGAACATCAACGCCTCGATCGAGGAATCGCTGGAGCGCTTCGCGCCGGTGATGGAACGCGCGAAGGCCGACGGCGTGCGCGTCCGCGGTTACGTGTCGACGGTGCTGGGGTGTCCGTACCAGGGCGCGGTGCCGATCGCGGACGTCGTGCGCGTCGCCAAGGTGCTGCATGCCATGGGCTGCGAGGAAGTCTCGCTCGGCGACACCATCGGGATCGGCACGCCGTCGAAGGCGCGCGACATGCTGCGCGCGGTGGCGGGCGAGGTTCCGATGGCCGCGCTTGCGGTGCACTTCCACGACACCTACGGCCAGGCGCTCGCGAACATCCTCTCTTGCCTGGAAGAAGGCGTGCGCGTCGTCGATTCGGCGGTCTCCGGCACCGGTGGCTGCCCGTACGCGAAGGGCGCGAGCGGCAACGTCGCGACGGAGGACGTCGTCTACATGCTGCACGGCATGGGCATGACGACGGGCGTGGATCTCGACGCGCTCGTCGACACCGGCCGCTGGCTGGCCGCGCTGCTCGGCCGCGAGACGTCGAGCAAGGTGACCCGCGCGAAGGGAGCGAACGAGTGAAGCCCGCCGAGTACACGATCCGCCCCATCGAGCCGCGCGACGACGCGGCCATCGCCCGCATCATCCGCACCGTCATGCCGGAGTTCGGTGCCTGCGGTTCCGGCTTCGCGATCAACGATCCGGAAGTCGACTGGATGCATCGCGCCTACGGTGCGCCACGCAGTGCCTACTTCGTCGTCGAGGTGAATGGCGAGGTGGTCGGTGGCGGCGGGGTGGCGCCGCTGGAAGGCGGCGACGCGTCCGTCTGCGAACTGCGCAAGATGTATTTCCTTCCCACCGCGCGCGGCCTCGGCGCCGGCGCTGCGGTGATGAACATCTGCCTCCAAAAGGCGCGCGAGTTCGGCTTCACCACGTGCTACCTCGAAACGCTCACCGGCATGAACGCCGCGATGCGCCTGTACGAGCGCAGCGGCTTCCGCCGCATCGACGCGCCGATAGGCGCCACGGGCCACGGCGGCTGCGACATCTGGTACCTCAAGGATCTGTGACATGAAGCATCTGCTGGGTGCGGTGCTATCCATGGCGTCGCTCGCGGCGATGCCGCTGTCCGCGGAGACGCTGCTGCTCACGCCGGCGCGTGTGTGGACCGGCGAAGGCGTATCGCATCCAAATTGGGTGGTGCTCGTGCGCGACGGCGCGATCGCTGCGGTCGGCCCAGCCGCATCGGTCACTGCACCCGCCGATGCGCGAGGCATTGACCTGCCCGGCGCGACGCTCACGCCCGGCCTCATCGAACTCCACTCGCACCTGTTCCTGCACCCCTACAACGAGGCGAGCTGGAACGACCAGGTGCTGAAGGAGCCGGAGGCGTACCGCACGCTGCAGGCCGCGAAGTTCGCTGGCGATACGTTACGCGCGGGCTTCACCACGCTGCGCGATCTCGGCACGGAAGGGGCCGGGTTCGCCGACGTGTCGCTGAAGCGCGCGATTGACGACGGCTCGGTCGCCGGCCCGCGCCTGTTCGTGTCAACGCGCGCCATCGTCGCGACCTCCAGCTACGGCCCCGGACCGCGCGGGTTCCGCCCCGACGCCGACCTGCCCGGCGGCGCGCAGGAAGTCAGCGGCGTGGACGAGGCCACGCGTGCCGTGCGCGAGCAGGCCGGCCGCGGCGCCGACTGGATCAAGTTCTACGCCGATTACCGCGTCGGGCCCGAGGGCAGCGCGCAGCCGGCATTCACCGCGAACGAGATGAAGGCGATCGTCGAGGCCGCGCACGTCGGGGGCCGCCCGGTCGCCGCGCACGCCGCGACCGACGCCGGCATGCGCATGGCTGTCGACGCGGGCGTCGACACGATCGAGCACGGCTACGGCGGCAGCGCGCAGACGTTCAAGCTGATGCGCGACCGCCATGTCGCCTACCTGCCGACGCTGACCGCGGTCGAGGCGACCGAGACCTACTTCAACCACTACGTGCCCGGCCAGTCCGCGCCGACGCCGAAGATCGAGGAATCGCTGAAGGCGTTCCACACCGCGATGGCGCAGGGCGTGACGATCGGCTGCGGCAGCGACGTCGGCGTCTTCCGCCACGGCGACAACTGGCGCGAGCCGGCGCTGATGGTGAAGGCCGGGATGACCCCGGTGGACGCGATGCGTGCGTGTACGTCGACGGCGGCGATGATCCTCAAGCAGCAGGACCGCATCGGCCGCATCGCGATCGGCCTGCGGGGAGACCTTGCCGCGTTCGAGGGCGACCCGACGGCGAACATCGAGGACCTGCGCAGGCCGGTGTTCGTGGCGAAGGACGGGGTGCCGTATCGCGAGCCGCGGTCGGCACCGTAGGTCGCACGTCAACCGGCACGGCAGGCCGCGAGGCAAGGGCCTGGGGGGACCGGGCGCAGTGGCCGCACTGCGTCGGCCGCCCCTCCCGGAGCCGGTAGAATCGCGACCTTTCCGGCTTTCCGAGACAACGCCATGCAGATCTCCAACGCCCGCGCCGTCATCACCGGCGGCGTTTCCGGCCTCGGCTTCGCCGTGGCGCAGCGCATCGTCCGCGACGGCGGCCGCGTTGCGCTATTCGACGTCAACGAGGACAAGGGCGCCGCCGCTGTCGCCGAGCTCGGCGCGGACAAGGCGGCGTTCTTCCGCACCGACGTCACCGACGAAACGGGCGTGGTCGCCAACGTCAACGCCGCGAACGAGTTCCTCGGCGGCCTCAACGTCGCGGTGAACTGCGCGGGCATCCTCGGCTCGGGCCGCGTGCTCGGCAAGGACGGCCCGATGCCGCTGTCGCAGTTCCAGACGACCGTGATGGTGAACCTCGTTGGTTCGTTCAACGTCGCCAAGGCCGCCGCACAGGTGATGCAGGCCAACGAGGCCGGCGTCGACGGCGAGCGCGGCGTGATCATCAACACCGCGTCGGTCGCGGCCTACGAAGGCCAGATCGGCCAGGCCGCGTATTCGGCGTCGAAGGGCGGTGTGGTCGGCATGACGCTGCCGATGGCGCGCGAACTCGCGCGTTTCGGCATCCGCGTGCTGACGATCGCACCGGGCGTGTTCTGGACGCCCATGGTCGACGGCATGCCGGAGTCGGTGCAGCAGTCGCTCGCGGCGTCGATCCCCTTCCCGTCGCGCCTGGGCAAGCCGGAGGAATTCGCCGACCTCGCCGCGTACATCCTCGGCAACACGTACCTCAACGGCGAGACGATCCGCCTCGACGGCGCGACGCGCCTCGCGCCGAAGTAAACAGGAACCGCAATGAAGGCCTACGACATCAAGAAGGGCAACGTCGTCGAACACAACGGCGGCGTGTACCAGATCCGCGACATCGAGCGCAGCAGCCCGCAGGGCCGCGGCGGCAACGTGCGCTTCCGCTTCACCATGTACAGCGTGCCCGGCGGCAACAAGCTCGATGCCAGCTTCGACGGCGACGACGACCTGCGCGAAGTCGACCTCGCGCGTCGCCAGGCGACGTTCTCGTACAAGGACGGCGACGCGTTCGTGTTTCTCGACGACGAGGACTACACGCCGTACACGCTCGACGCCGACGTCGTCGGCGACATGGCGGGCTATGTCGTGCCCGACCTGTCGGGCTGCTACGTGCAGATCATCGACGACGCGCCGGTAGGCCTGCAGCTGCCGCAGACCGTGACGATGGAGGTTATCGACACGCCACCGGAGCTCAAGGGCGGCACCGCGACCAAGCGTCCGAAGCCGGCAACGTTGTCGACGGGCATCGAGATCATGGTCCCCGAGTACATCGGCAACGGCGAACGCGTGCTGGTGAATACGACGACCGGCGAATTCGCGGGCCGCGCGGACTGATCGACCGGCGCGCAGCACGACGACACGAGGCCCGGGAAACCGGGCCTCGTCCGTTCATGGCGACGCGTGATCGCGCGCGGTCAGACGACGGACGACGCCCGGCCGCAGGGCGCGTCGCGCGCTCAGCGCGGCGCGTCGGCCAGCCATTTGCGCGACATCCGCTGCACCGACTCGTCGGAGGCCGGGTCCGCGCGCAGCTCGCGCACATCGCGCCAGGCCAGGGCAAGCGATTCGTCGCTGACGACGAACGCCTCGTCGCGACCGGCACGCACCACGAAGCGCACGTCGTAATGCCAGTGGGCGGGCACGTCGCCTCGCGCCGGGATCCAGTGACGGTCGAGGTCGAACACGCCCGGCTGGAGGGTCAGGTCACGCAGGCCGGACTCTTCCTCGGCTTCCTTCAGCGCGACGTTGGCGAGGTCGACGTCGCCGTCCGCGTGCCCGCCCAGCTGCAGCCACCGGCCGAGCTTGCGATGGTGCGTCAGCAGCACCCGTTCGCCGCTGCGGTCGACCAGCCAGGCCGAGCCGGTAAAGTGGCCCTCGAGCCGCTCGCGGTGGAACGGCGACGACGGAAGCTCGTCCAGCAGCGCGATGAAATGCCCGACCGTCGCCGCCTCGTCGGGCCAGCGCGCGGCGTACGCCTGAAGGTCCGCGCGCAGGCGCGCGAGGGTCTCGGATTCGGGCGTGGGGTCCATACGGCGGCGTCTTCGTGTCGGCGGCCCGGCATTATCCCCGTTCATGGGGAGCGTGACTTGTGCACGGGCCGCGCGTGCGGCTATGGTCGCCGGGTTCCCGGTGCGCGAGCGCCGGGTCTTCGTCCCGGGGGAGAACACCTGAATGTTGTTCCAGCGCAGAAAGCCGCTCGACCTGATCCTGGCGACCGCGGAAAAGCGATCGCTCAAGCGCCAGCTCGGCGCGTTCGACCTCACCATGCTCGGCATCGGTGCGGTCATCGGCACGGGTATCTTCGTGCTCACGGCGGTCGCGGCCAACAAGGCCGGCCCCGGCATGATGTATTCGTTCGTCATCGCAGGCGCGGTCTGCGTGCTGACGGCGCTGATCTACTCCGAAATCGCGGCGATGGTGCCCGTGTCGGGCTCCGCCTACACGTACTCCTACGCGGTCCTCGGCGAGCTGATCGCCTGGATGGTGGGCTGGGCACTGATCCTCGAGTACGCGGTCGCGGCGGGCGCCGTATCGGTCGGATGGGCCGGATACGCGAACGGATTCCTGTACGCGCACGGCTTGGGACTTCCGCCGATACTGACGGCCGGGCCGTTCGACACCTTCCTGATGCCGGACGGCACGTCGGTGCGCGGCGGCTTCAACCTCATCGCCTTCCTGCTGGCGCTGCTGGTGACGTGGCTGCTGGTGGTGGGTACCAGCAAGTCGGCGAAGGTCACCACGGTCCTGGTGCTCATCAAGATCGCGGCGCTCACCGCCTTCGTCGCGCTGGCGTTCCCGGCCGTGAACCATGCGAACTTCGTGCCGATGCTGCCGAACGGCTGGGGTACGCCGCTCTCGGGCGTCGGCGTGCTCGGCGCCGCGGCCTCGATCTTCTTCGCCTACGTCGGCTTCGACGCGGTCTCGACCGCGGCCGAGGAGACCAAGAATCCGAACCGCAACATCCCCATCGGCCTGATCGGCTCGCTCGGCGTCTGCACGGTGTTCTACCTGCTGGTGGCCTACGCCGCGGTCGGCGCCATGGGCGCGCAGCCGGGCGGCGCGCTCTCGCAGAGCAAGGAGCCGCTGGCGTTCGTGCTGCGCAACATCGGCTGGCCGCGCGTCGGCGACTTGGTGGCCGGCGCCGCGATCCTCGCGCTGCCGTCCGTCGTGCTGATGATGATGTTCGGCCAGACGCGCATCCTGTTCACGATGTCGCGCGACGGCCTGATGCCGGCCCGCTTCAGCAAGGTGCACCCGAAGTACCACACCCCGCACGTGGTGACCTGGATCACCGGCATCTTCGTCGCGCTGTTCCCGGTGAGCGCGCTGGCCGACATCTCCAACGCCGGCACGCTGTTCGCGTTCTTCATGGTGGCGGCGGGCGTGATGATCCTGCGCAAGACCGAGCCGACCCGTCCGCGCCCGTTCCGCACGCCGCTGATCTGGGTCGTCGGCCCGCTCGCGATGGCCGGCTGCGTGCTGCTGTTCTTCAGCCTGGGCTGGAACCCGACGATCATGTTCTTCTGCATCTGGGCCGTGATCGGGCTCATCGGCTACTTCCTGTTCGCACGCCAGCGCAGCCATCTCGCGCATGGCGAGCCGATCGAGCTCCACGAGGAGCCGCTGCCGGATATCCACAAGTAACCGGTCGCATGCGGGACTCGACGGCGCGGGCAACCGCGCCGTCTTCGTTTTCGCGGCCGGTGTTCCGTGGTCGGCACGCCGCCGTGCCGTCGTCCATGCATGGCGGGCACGCCGCCTGCCCTAAACTGGCGGCCATGAGTGCCTCCCTCCCCTACGACCCGCAGCGGCTCGCGGCCTGCGCCGACGAGATCGCCACGAACGTGCGCGAACTCGCCGAGCGCGGCTGGACGCCCGCCACGAGCAGCAACTTCTCGGAGCGGATGGACGCGGCGCACGTCGCGATCACCGTTTCCGGCCGCGACAAGGGCCGGCTGACGCGCGACGACATCATGGTCGTCGACCTGCAGGGCCGCCCGGTGGCGACCGACCGCCGGTCCTCCGCCGAGACGCTTCTGCACACGCAGCTCTACGCCCGCTTCGCTGATGTCGGCTGCGTGCTGCACACGCATTCGATCAACCAGACCGTCGCCTCGCGCCTGTATGCGCGCGACGGTGCCATCCGGCTGGCCGGCTACGAGCTGCTCAAGGCCTTCAGCGGCAACACCACCCATGAGGCGGCGATCGACCTGCCCGTGCTGCCCAACTCGCAGGACATGCCCGAGCTCGCCGCGCGGGTCGAGTCCCTGCTCGACGCGGGTCCGCTCTGGGGCTACCTGATCGACGGCCACGGCCTCTACGCCTGGGGCCGTGACATGGCCGACGCCCGACGCCACCTCGAAGCGTTCGAATTCCTGCTCGCCTGCGAACTCGAGCTGCGACGTTTCGGCACCTCGTCCGCATCCCTCTAACCGACCACCGGAGCGCGCCATGAGCCGTCTGCGCATCTTCCACGAGTCCACGCCCGACACGCCCGAGTTCGTCTCGACCGAGGTCGACGCCATCGCACGCGAGCTGGCGCCGATCGGCGTCGGTTTCGAGCGCTGGGAGGCCAGCAAGCCGATCCAGCCCGGCGACGAGCCCGACATCATCCTCGATGCCTACCGCAGCGACATCGACCGCATCGTGGCCGAGCGTGGCTTCAAGACGGTCGACGTGGTCAGCATTTCGCCCGAGCACCCGAGCCGCGAGGAGATGCGCCGCAAGTTCCTCGACGAGCACTTCCACAAGGAGGACGAGGTGCGGTTCTTCGTCGCTGGGTCCGGGCTGTTCACGCTGCACGTCGGCGAGAAGGTCTACGAGATGAAGTGCGAGGAAGGCGACCTGATCTCAGTGCCCGACTCCACGCTGCACTGGTTCGACATGGGGCCGGAGCCCAGCTTCGTCGCGATCCGCTTCTTCACCGAGCCGGACGGCTGGGTCGGGCATTTCACCGGCACCGACATCGCGCAGCGCTTCCCCCGCTTCGAGAGGGACGCCGCGGGCTGAGCCCCGCCCGTCCCACCGTTTCCCGACAGGCCCGGCATGCCGGGCCTGCCGCTTTGCACACGGAGTTCCCATGCCCGTCCGCGCGATCCTGACCGACATCGAAGGCACCACCAGCAGCATCTCGTTCGTGAAGGACGTGCTGTTTCCCTACGCCCGCCGCGCCCTCCCCGGCTTCGTGCGCGAGCACGGCCACGAGCCGGAGGTGCGTCGCTGGCTGGACGCCGTGGCGACCGAGGAAGGCGGCATCTGCGGCGATGGCACGATCGTCGAGGTGCTTCAGGGCTGGATCGACGAGGACCGCAAGCACACGGCGCTCAAGGCGCTGCAGGGCATGATCTGGAGCGCGGGCTACCGCAATGCCGACTTCACTGCCCACATGTACCCCGACGCGGCCGAGGCGCTGCGGGAATGGCATGGCGCGGGGCTGCCGCTGAACGTGTATTCCTCGGGCAGCGTGCCCGCCCAGAAACTCTTCTTCGGGCATAGCGACGCCGGGGACCTGACGTCGCTGGTGTCCAACTGGTTCGACACCGAGATCGGCGGCAAGCGCGACGCGGCCAGCTACGCGCGCATCGCGGAGCAGGTCGGCATCGCGCCGGGCGACATGCTGTTCCTCTCCGACGTGGTCGAGGAACTCGACGCCGCGCGCGACGCCGGCCTGCAGACCGTGCTCGTCGACCGCCGCGAGGATTACGCACAGCCGCGCACGGGCGAGGCGACGCATGGCCATCGGCGCGTCGAATCGTTTTCCGAAATCGGCGCCTGACGGCGCCTAGTGCGGCGTTTCGCCGCGCAGGATCATGTCCACGAAATGGCGCGCCCTCGCCGCGCGCGTATCGGCGCGCTTCCCGGTCTGCACGCGCCAGCACACCGCATAGCGGTTCGCCGCCGACAGCGCGTCGAATGCGCGGCGCGCATCGGGGTCGGCCGCGAGCAGCACGGCCAGTTCCTCCGGCACCTCGCGGGCCGACGCGCCTGCATAGGCCCGGTCCCAGCGGCCGTCGGCCTTCGCCGCATCGATCTCGCGCTGGCCCGAGGGCCGGATCCTGCCCTCGGCGAGCAGCCTTTCGACCTTCTCGACGTTGCGCCTGGACCAGAGGCTGCGCGGCCGGCGCGGCGTGAAGCGCTGCAGGAACCAGTCTTCGTCGAAGGCGCGCTTCTGCCCGTCGATCCAGCCGTGGCAGAGCGCGACGTCGAGCGCCTCGTCATACGTCACCGACGTGATGCCGCGACCGGCCTTGGCGATCCGCAGCCACAGGCCGCCCGCGCCCGCCGCGGATTCGATCCAGCGCTCGAAGGCCGCGGCGTCCCCGAACGCCAGGACCGGCAGGCCGTCCGGCGACGTGCTCACGGTGCGTCGTCGAGACGGTACGTGGTGGCGCCGCGCTGCTCGCCCTGCCACAGGTCCATCGCGCGCACCTCGACGCGGTGCGTACCGGCGGTGAGCGCCGTCGGCAGGGCGCCACGCCACAGGTGCGTCGACGGCTGCGCCTCGGGCGAGCGGTCGTAGCCGCGCAGCGCCGTCGCGTCGTCATCGCGCACGTTCTCGGCGAGCAGCCACGGATCGGGCTGCTCCACGCGCTGCATCGGCTGCCAGGCTCCGCCGTCGACGCGGAACTCGACGCGCTCGTCGGGCGTGCCCATCCAGACGTTCGCGTAGACACCCCAGGCCGGGTAGGCGCCGCGTCGGAGCACGCGCGGCGCGTGCACGCGCATCGCGGTCGTCAACGCGCCCTCGTTCGCGGAGAGGCCCGCGGGCTGCCACTTCAGCGCGTAGCGGCCGTCGTCGCCGACATGCAGGCGCGCCCAGCCGTTCGGGGTGCCGTCGGCCATCGTGGCATCCGGGATGCCATCGGCATTCTTCGCACCCGACCAGTACGAACCGCAGGCGGCGCCGAGGTTGTACTCGTGCAGCGGCGTCGCGCCGTACCAACCGGTCGCGGCGGCGTGCAGGACGTGCCGCTGCACATGGCCGTGCGCGCTCAGCAGCAGCACCTTGGGCACCTCCTTCAGCAGCGCGAACAGGCGCTCGCGATCGGCAGGGCGGAAGGTCTCGCCGCCGTCGGGAAAGAACGGGATGTGCACGCCGATCACGAGCAGGCGATTCGGGTCGTGCGTCGGCAGGTAGTGCTCGAGGAAGGCGAACTGGTCCTCGCGCAGGCCGCCCACGTAGGCGGGCTTCTGGCCCGGCCGCGTGATCACGTCGTCCAGCAGCACGAAGTCCGCCTGTCGTTCCTCCCAGGCGAAGGTGTCGGGCCCGTAGGTGTTGCGGAAGGTCAGCAGCGCGTCCTCGTCGCGCGTGGCGTCGGGGTCCACGTCGTGGTTGCCGGCGACGTGCAGCCAGGGCGTCCCCAGCGTCCCGGTCACCGCGTTCATCGCGGGATAGAGCGACAGGTCGTCGTTGACGATGTCGCCGAGGGTCAGGCCGAGGTCGGCGGTCGAGCGCCCCTCCGGCTGGGGGTGAAGGCGCTCGACGATGTCGCGCCGGTAGTAGTCGACGTCGACGGCGGATTTCGGTTGCGGGTCGGCGAAGACGAGCACCTCGAGGCCGCTGTCGGACGCCGCGACACGTCGCAGGCCGAACGACGGACAGGCCTCCCCCGCTCCCCGCAGGCCGCCGTAGCGCAGCACGGGTGCCTCCGGGTACGGCGCGTGCCGCCAGAAGGCGGGGAGGCCGCCCGCCGGCCGCGGCACGGAGAAGCCCGCGGGCTTGATCACGAAGCGCGTGCGCCCGGCCACGTCGGGCAAGCGGAAGCGACCGGCGCGATCCGTCACGGCGATCTCCACGCCATCGGAAACCCGAATGCCCGCCAGACCGCCCTCGCCCGCGTCGCGCACGCCGTTCGCGTTGCGATCCTCGTACACGGCGCCGGGACACGCGGCCCACGCCGGTGCGGCCATGGCGATCAACGACAGACAGACTGCGAGGGCGAAGCGGTGCATGCGGGGCTCCTGCGGATCGCGGAAGCCTATCAGCCGGCCGTCGCGCGCTCCGCCGGCGCGTGCCGTGCGCGGAGCACCGCGACCGCGTCCTGCAGCGAGAAGCCGCGCGCGCGCAGCAGCACCACGAGGTGGTAGAGCAGATCCGCGGCCTCGCCGAGCAGCGCCGGCTCGTCCTGCGCGACCGCCGCCAGCGCGGTCTCGACGCCCTCCTCGCCCACCTTCTGCGCGATGCGGCGCACGCCGGCATCGAACAGCTTCGTCGTGTAGCTGCCGGCGGGCCGCTCCGCCTCGCGACGCGCGACGAGCGCATCGAGGCCGGCCAGGAAGTCGCCCGGCGCATCCGGGAAGCAGCTCTCGCGCTCGAGGTGGCAGGTCGGCCCGCGCGGCCGCGCGAGCACCAGCACGGTATCGCCGTCGCAGTCGAGCCGCAGATCGACGACGTCGAGCACGTTGCCGCTGGTCTCGCCCTTGGTCCAGCGGCGCTGCCGCGAGCGGCTGTAGAACGTCGCCTGGCGGGTGGCCAGCGTGTGCGCGAGCGCATCGGCGTCCATGTAGCCCAGCATCAGCACGCGCAGCGTGTCGGCGTCCTGCACCACGGCGGCGAGCAGGCCGTCCTGCTTGGCCCAGTCGATGGCCGCCGCATCGAACACGATCGGATCAGTCACGGCGAACCTCGATGCCGGCTTCGCGCAGTTGCTGCTTGAGTGCGGGGATGCGCACCTCTCCCGAATGGAAGACGCTCGCGGCCAATGCGCCGTCGACGTCGGCCTTCGCGAAGACGTCGACGAAGTGCGCGGCTTCGCCCGCACCGCCTGATGCAACGAGCGGCACGGCGCAGAGGGCCCGGGCGGCCGCGAGTTGTTCGAGGTCATAGCCCGCGCGCACGCCGTCGCTGCCCATGCAGTTGAGCACGATCTCGCCGGCGCCGCGGTCCTGCGCCTCCGCGATCCAGTCCAGCGTTCGCCGCGCCAGCGCCCGCGTGCGGGCCGGGTCGCCCGTGTACTGGCGCACGCGCCATTCACCGTCCTCGTCGCGCAGGCTGTCGATGCCGACGACCACGCACTGCACGCCGAAGGCATCAGCGAGCTCGTCGATGAGCGCCGGGCGGTCGAGTGCCGGCGTGTTGACGGAGATCTTGTCGGCACCGGCATGCAGGATCGTGCGCGCATCCTCCACCGTGCGGATGCCGCCGGCCACGCAGAACGGGATGTCGATGAGCCGCGCGACGCGTTCGACCCAGCCACGGTCGACGCTGCGTCCCTCCGGGCTCGCGGTGATGTCGTAGAACACGAGTTCGTCGGCGCCCTCGTCGCGATAACGCAGCGCGAGCTCGACGATGTCGCCCATGTCGACGTGATCGCGGAAGCGCACGCCCTTGACCACGCGGCCGTCGCGGACGTCCAGGCACGGGATGATGCGACGGCTCAGCACGCGGCGGCCTCCACGCGGGCCAGCGCCTCGGCGAAGGTGAAGCGGCCTTCCAGCAGGGCCTTGCCCAGCACGACACCGGCGCATCCAGCCTCGCGCGCGGCGTCGA
>NZ_SMRQ01000015.1 GCF_004359965.1 Cognatilysobacter segetis
GCCGCTTCGCGGCGCGGCTTAACTCAGGTGTTCAGTACCACTGCCGCAGGCCGGGCGGGTTGCGGTAAGCGAAACAGGCGCGCTATTTATCGGCGAAAGTCCATGGATGCCGCATAAAGCGACGCACCTGCCACTTGAAGCGGCACGCGAGGCGCTGTTTACGAGTGGTAGTGGCGCTTTCTACGCCACGTGAGGCGCTCGAAGCGCCACCTATGCCCCTTTCGAGGGCGCGCGCGCCTGGAAAAGTGGCACGCGTGCCGCAAGAAACCGGACACGCGCCGCACAAAGCGACACGAGAGCGGCGCGGCAGGGACGCGCGTGGCGTGTGAAGTGGGATCGATGCCGAATAAAGCGCCAGCGGTGCCGCTTTTTTCGCCTTCAAAGCCATCGGGCGGTGCGTGCAAGCCGCCAATTACAATGGCGAGGTGAATAGTTCGCCTCCCGCGCCCCTCTCCGTAGCCCCCATGATGGATTGGACCGACACCCACTGTCGGGCCTTCCACCGCGTGCTTGCGCCCAGCGCGGTGCTCTACACCGAGATGGTGCACGCCAACGCCGTGATCCACGGCGACCGCGCCAAGCTGCTGGCCATGGATGCCAGCGAGCACCCCGTGGCGCTGCAGCTGGGCGGCAGCGAGCCGTCGCTGCTGGCGCAGGCCGCGCGCATCGGGGCGGACTGGGGCTATGACGAGATCAACCTCAACTGCGGCTGCCCGTCCGACCGCGTGCAGGCCGGGCGCTTCGGCGCCTGCCTGATGCGCGAGCCGGCGCTGGTGGCCGATTGCGTCGCGGCGATGATCGAGGCGGTGCGCGGCAGCACGCGGCCGCACGTGCCGGTGACGGTGAAGTGCCGCCTCGGCGTGGACGACGACGACGACTTCGCCACCTTCCTCGCCTTCATCGACACCGTGGCCGCGGCGGGCTGCGCCACCTTCGTGGTGCATGCGCGCAACGCGTGGCTGAAGGGGTTGTCGCCCAAGGAGAACCGCGAGGTCCCGCCGCTGCGCTACGACTGGGGCTACCGGCTCAAGGCCGAGCGCCCGTCGCTCACGGTGCTGCTCAACGGCGGCATCGCCGCGATCGAGCCCGCCGTGGCCCACCTGTCGCACGTGGACGGCGTGATGCTGGGCCGCGCGGCGTATCACGACCCCTACGTGCTGCATCGGCTCGATGCGCGCCTGGCGGGCAGCCCCGAACGCCCCCGCGAGGCGCTGCTGCGCGATTACCTGCCCTACGTGCAGCGCCAGCTCGACCGCGGCGTGCCGCTCAAGCACATCACCCGCCACATCCTCGGCCTGTTCCTCGGCGAGCGCGGCGGCCGCGCGTTCCGCCAGGTGCTGAGCGAGGGCGCGCACCGCCCGGGCGCGGACGTGTCGCTGATCGAGACCGCACTGGCCTGCACGCAGCCGCAGCCCGAGCAGGGCGCCGCATGATCACGCGCGACCGCGAGCGCTTCCTCGAGGTCGCGATGCGCTGCGCGCCGGACGTCGGCCCGGCGACCGCGCGCGGCGCGTTCCTGGTCACGCCCGAAGGCTTCGCGCGCGCCGAGCAGTCGGCCGAGGACAACCGCTACATGGCCGACGCCGCGGGCTACGACGCCGACGCCGCGCTCGCCGCGCATCGCCGCCTGCAGGCCGCGCTCGCCACCTGTCTTCCCGTCGTCGCGTTCCCCGGCGATGCAGCCACGCCCGATGCGACGTTCCCCAACAACGCGTTCGCCACCGCGCGCGTGGCCGGCCGGGGTCGCCTCATCGTCGGCCGCATGCGCCACGAGGTGCGCCAGCGCGAGACCCGCCGCGCGGACATCCGCGGCTTCTTCGGCGACGTGCTCGGCTACGAGACGGTCGACCTGTCCACGCAGGCCCATGCCTGCGAACTCCCCGGCGCGCTGGTGATCGATCGCGCGCGCGGGCTCGGCTTCGCCGGCCTGTCGGAGCGTTGCGACGAGGACGGCGCGCGGCGCATGCACGAGGCATTCGGCCTGCGCGCGACGTTCGTGTTCGACCTCGCGCCCGGCGAGTACCACACCAACGTGGTGCTGGCGGTGCTGGCCGGCCGCGCGATGCTCTACGCGCCGGGCGGTTTCGCCGACGCCGACGATGCGCACGCGATCGCGCGGCTGTACGCGCCGCATGCGTTCGCGCTGTCGCCGGAGGAGGCCGCGGCCTTCGTCGCCAACTCGATCGCGCTCGATCCGCAGCGTGTCTGGATGAGCGCGCGCGCCGCTTCCGCCCTGCGTGAAGGCACGCGCGCCGGGCTCGCGCGGGCCGGCTTTTCGGTGCAGAGTGTGGACCTCGACGCGATCGAAGCGGCCGGTGGTTCGCTGCGCTGCTGCGTCGCCGAGATCTTCTGAAGGACTGAACGGATGCGTGCGTGTGAAGCAAAAGTTCAGAGCGGATTCACCGCTTCGATCCAAGAATTCCTTCGCATCACGGTGCCCTGTCGCCGTCGAGTGAGCCGCGTCATGCCCTTTGGTCGTCCGTTCCTTGCCCTTTCCCTGTTGCTCGTCACCGGCGCCGCCCTTGCGGGTCCGCCCGGCGGTGGGAAGGGCGGCGCGCCCGTGCAGGCGCCGCGCACGGTGATGACCCACGAGAGCCGGGCCGACGAGCATTCGCTGGCCGAGTCCGTGCGGCGCGTCGAGCGTGCGACGGGCGGGCAGATCCTCAGCGCCGAGCGCGTGCCCTTCGACGGCCGCGACATGAACCGCATCAAGGTGCTGGACCAGACCGGCCGGGTGCGCGTGATCACCGAGGATTCCCAGCGTCACCCGCCCCGCGGCGGCAACGACTGACCGTTTCCTGACCGCCGCTCGTCGGCGGCCGCCGTACACGCCGCAACGACGGCGGCAATGGCTAAGCTACCTGAACAGCCGGCCGGCCCCAGCCGAGCCGAGCGCTGCGCTGCCTAGGAGCTTGGGAAAATGCGAATCCTGCTGGTCGAAGACGAAGCCCCCCTGCGCGAGACCCTCGCTGCCCGCCTGCGGCGCGAGGGCTTCGCCGTCGATGCGGCGCAGGATGGCGAGGAAGGGCTGTACATGGGCCGCGAGGTCCCGTTCGACGTCGGCATCATCGACCTCGGCCTGCCGAAGATGTCCGGCATGGAGCTCATCCGTGCGCTGCGCCAGGAAGGCAAGAAATTCCCCGTGCTCATCCTCACCGCGCGGTCGAGCTGGCAGGACAAGGTCGAGGGCCTGAAGCAGGGCGCCGACGACTACCTGGTCAAGCCGTTCCACGTCGAGGAGCTGCTCGCCCGAATCAATGCGCTGGTGCGCCGCGCCGCGGGCTGGAGCAAGCCGCAGCTCGAGTGCGGCCCGGTGGTGCTCGACCTCGCCGCGCAGACGGTCAACGTCAACGGCAGCAACGTCGACCTGACCAGCTACGAGTACAAGGTGCTCGAGTACCTGATGATGCATGCCGGCGAGCTGGTGTCGAAGGCCGACCTCACCGAGCACATCTACCAGCAGGATTTCGACCGCGATTCGAACGTGCTGGAAGTGTTCATCGGTCGCCTGCGCAAGAAGCTCGATCCCGATGGCCAGCTCAAGCCGATCGAGACCGTGCGCGGCCGCGGCTATCGCTTCGCCATTCCGCGCAGCGGCGAATAAGCCTGTCCCGCCGACGTCGGGCCCGCGCACGCGTGGCCTTCGGCGCGGCCGTCTGCGGTCCTCTGCGACAGACGTTCCCGTCCGGCTGAACCCATGCGGTTTCCACGACTGCACGCTCCCTTCGCCTCCTGCAATTCGCGCTGTACGCGGTGCGACCTGCAGTGGCCGCTCGCGCGTGCATCGCGCATGATCGGCGGATGAGGATCGGCCAACCGCGCTCGCTGCAGACACGCCAGTTGCTGGTGGCGAGCCTGTTCCTCGTCGCGTTCCTCGCGCTGGCCGGCTATGCGCTCGATCGCGCCTTCCTCAGGACCGCGCGCGACCACCTCCGCGAACGCCTGCAGAGCTACGCACTTTCGCTGGCGCGCGACGGCGAGTTCGCGCGCGACGGCACCTTCGTCGTGTTCAACACGCCCGATGCGCGTTTCCAGCGCCCGGGCAGCGGCCTGTACGCCGAGGTGGTGTTCCCGAACGGCCACTGGGATTCGGAATCGGCGCAGGGCCCGCGGCTGCCGCCCGCCCCGCTGCTGCCGGCGCGCCGGAGCCGCTTCGAGGGTCCGTTGGCGATGCACGAGATCGACGGTCGCGCCGGCGAGGTCTACCGCTACGGCATGGGCCTGATCTGGTCGAGCGACGACACCAACAAGGCGGCGGAATTCCCGTACACGATCTACATCTACGAGCACACCGACGCGCTGCGCGACCAGGTGACGGTGTTCCGCACCGCGCTATGGCGCTACCTCGGCGGTGCGGGCCTGCTGCTGTTGCTGCTGCAGGGCGTGATCCTGCGCTGGAGCCTGCTGCCGATGCGGCAGGTGATCGACGAGCTCAAGCGCGTGCAGCGCGGTCAGGCCTCGCGCATGAGCGAGCAGCATCCGCGCGAGCTCGAACCGCTCACCGATTCGATCAACGCCTTCATCGAGAGCGAGCGCGAGAACCTCGACCGCCAGCGCAACACGCTGGCCGACCTCGCGCATTCGCTCAAGACGCCGCTCGCGGTGATCCGCTCCAAGCTCGACGACGAGACCGCGCAGCCCGAATCGCTGCGCGACGAGGTGCGGCTGCAGGTGCAGCGCATGAACGACATCGTGTCCTACCAGCTCGCGCGTGCCGCCAGCCGCGGTCATGCGCTGTTCGCGCAACCGATCGCGATCGCGCCGCATGCCGAGCAGATCGTCACCAGCCTTGAAAAGGTCTACGCCGGCAAGGGCGTGATCTGCGAGTTCGAGCTGGACGAGGACATGCAGTTCTACGGCGAGGCCGGCGACCTGCAGGAGCTGCTCGGCAACCTGCTGGAAAACGCGTTCAAGTGGGCAAAGTCGCGCGTGCTGCTCACCGTCAAGCCGATCGCCTGCGCCGACGGCCGCCGCCCCGGCCTGCTGATCGCGGTGGACGACGACGGCCCGGGCATTCCGGCGGACAAGGTGGCGCTGATCCTGCAGCGCGGCGTGCGCGGCGACGAGCGCGTGCAGGGCCACGGCATCGGTCTGGCGATCGTGCAGGACCTGGTGCGCGCCTATCGCGGCGAGCTGCACGTGTCGGCGTCGGCCGAACTCGGCGGTGCGCGTTTCGAGGCCCGCATGCCGCCCGGGCCGTGAGGGGCCGCCACCGGCGCGACCGGTAGAATCGACCGATGCTTCCGCGAATCCGCGCCATCACGCTCGATCTCGACGACACGCTGTGGCCGATCATGCCGGCCATCGATCGCGCCGAGGCCGCGCTCGACGCCTGGCTCGCGGCGCACACGCCGCAGGTGGCGACGCAATGGCCGCTGCCGCGCCGGCAGGCGCTGCGGTTGCAGGTGGATCGCGAGCGCCCGGAGATGGCGCACGACATGACCGCGCAACGCCATCTCATGCTCGAGCGCATGTTCGCGCTGTCCGGTGAGCCCGCCTCGCACGTGGAGCCCGCGTTCGAGGCGTACTTCGCCGCGCGCTGCGAGGTCGAACACTATCCCGATACCGTCGACGCGCTGGAGCGCCTTGCCGCGCGCCTGCCGCTCGCCTCCGTCAGCAACGGCAATGCCTGCCTCACCCGCATCGGGCTGATGCCGCTGTTCCGCTTCCAGCTCGGCGCGCGCGAGCACGGCGCGGCCAAGCCGACGCCGAGCATCTACCTCGAGGCCTGCGAGCGCCTCGGCGTGGATCCGGCCGCCGTGCTGCACGTGGGCGACGACGTGGAGGCCGACGTCGTCGGCGCCGCGCGCGCGGGCCTGCGCACCTGCTGGATCGATCGTCGCGGCGAGCGCTGGCCACGCGACGACATCCGCCCCGACCTGCACCTTCCCGATCTCGCCGCGCTGGCCGACTGGGTCGACGCGCACCTCGCCACGGACACCCCCACCGCATGAACCTGCCCACCGGATTCGTCGATGCCTCCGCTTCCACGGCTGCGCTGCCGCTGCACGTGGTCGACCGCGCGCGTGCGCCGCAATGGCGCGAGGCGCTGGCCGACGCGGCGCGTGGCTGGGTCGAGGCGCAGGCCTTCGACGCGTCGCCGGGTACCGCCATCGTGCTGCCCGGCGCCGACGGCCAGCCGGCGGGCGCGCTGCTCGCCGTCGGCGACGCGCTGGATCCGTTCGCCTACGCGCACGCGCCGCTCGCGCTGCCGGCGCGGGACTGGTCGCTCGCGCACGACATGCCCGAGCCCGCGCGCGACGCCCTGCTGCTGGGCTGGGGCCTGGGCAGCTACCGCTTCACGCGCTACCGCGCCGCGCCGCGCCCGCCGGCGCGCCTGGCCGTCGACACGCTGCCCGACGAGGTGCGCGACGTGCTCGCGGCGATCGTGCGCGTGCGCGACCTCGTCAACACGCCGACGCAGCACATGGGGCCGGACGAGCTCGAGCGCACCGCCTGCGAGATCGGCGAGGTGCACGGCGCGCGCATCAAGGTGGTCAGTGGCGACGACCTCGTCGAGCAGAACTTCCCGGCGATCCACGCGGTCGGCCGCGCCTCGCACCGCGCGCCGCGGCTGATCCGGCTCGACTGGGGCGATGCATCGCATCCGCACGTGGCCATCGTCGGCAAGGGCGTGTGCTTCGACACCGGCGGCCTGAACATCAAGGCCGGCGAAGGCATGCGCAATATGAAGAAGGACATGGGCGGCGCCGCGCATGCGATCGCGCTGGCCGAACTGCTCATGGCGCGTCGCGTGCCGCTGCGGCTCACGCTGCTGGTGCCCGCGGTGGAGAACGCGATCGGGCCGGATGCACTGCGCCCCGGCGAGGTCATCGCCACGCGCAGCGGGCTGCACGTGGAGATCGACAATACCGATGCCGAAGGCCGGCTGATCCTCGGCGATGCGCTGGTGCACGCGGCCGAAGGCTCGCCCGCGCTGCTGATCGACTTCGCCACGCTCACCGGCGCCGCGCGGATCGCGCTGGGTCCCGACCTGCCGGCGCTGTACGCCAACGACGAGGCCCAGGCGAACGCGCTGCTGCAGGCGTCGAACGAGGCGCGCGATCCGCTGTGGCGCATGCCGCTGTGGCAGCCGTACTGGCGCTACCTGTCGAGCGGCATCGCGGACTTCGCGAACAGCGGCCCGTCGCGCATGGCCGGCAGCATCACCGCCGCGCTGTACCTGCAGCGCTTCGTACCCGCCGGCCAGCCGTGGCTGCACATGGACACCTACGCCTGGAACGACGCCGACCGTCCGGGCCGCCCTGCCGGCGGCGAGGCGCAGGGCCTGCGCGCGGTGTACGCGATGCTGCGGGACTTCGCGAAGACCTGAGCGCCGCGCGTCTGCTGACGCGAGCGCGCGCGGCCGCTACAACCAGCCCTTCTGCCGCGCTAGTCGATACGCCTCGACGCGATTGGCCGCGCCGAGCTTGCCGATCGCCTCGGACAGGTAATTGCGCACGGTGCCGGCCGAGAGGTGCAGCTGCGCGGCAATGTCGTTGCCGGTCATGCCTTCGCCGGCCAGGCGCAGCACCTGCCGCTCGCGGTCGTTGAGCGGGTCGGCCTCCGACCACGCATCCACCGCGAGCTGCGGATCGATCGCGCGGCCGCCGCGATGCACCTGCCGGATCGCGTTCGCGAGCTGCTCGGCCGGCGCGTCCTTGAGCACGTAGCCGCCGACGCCGGCGTCGAGCGCACGGCGCAGGAAGCCGGCGCGCGCGAAGGTGGTGGCGATGACGATGCGCACCGGCAGCTCGTGGCGGCGGATGCGCTGCGCGAGTTCGAGGCCCGTCAGCCCCGGCATCTCGATGTCGGTGACCAGCACGTCGGGCTTGAGGCGCTCGACCTCGCGCCAGGCCGCGATGCCGTCGGGCGCAGCGCCGACGACCTCGATGTCGGGCTCCAGCGCGAGCAGGGCGGCGAGCGCGCCGCGCACCATCGCCTGGTCTTCGGCCAGTAGCACGCGGATCATCGGCAGCGCTCGCGCATCGTCATCGCGCGAAGGCTAGCAGGCCCGCGACGTCAGGCGGCCGCGGCACCAAGGCCTTCGTCGGGCGGCGACGCGGCGGCCTTCGGCAGCGGCACGCAGGCCTCGAGCCGGGTGCCGGCCGCGGAGGATTCGATGCGCAGCTTGCCGCCCAGCGCTTCCAGGCGCTCGCGCATGCCCGACAACCCGTTGCCCGGCGCGATCGCGCCGCCGCGGCCGTCGTCGGCGATGCAGAGCTTCACCTCGCGCGGTGTCGACGAGAGCGTGACCTCGGCATGCCGCGCACGCGCATGGCGCTGGATGTTGGTCACCGCCTCGCGCACGGTGAGCGCGAGCACGGTCTCGATCTCCGGCGGCAGCGTGACCGGCGCGAGCGCGTACTGCAGCTCCACCGCATCGGCCTCCAGCAGCAGCCGCGCCGACGCCAGCTCGGCGCCCAGGCCGGCCGCGCGGATGCCCGTGACCGCGCTGCGCACCTGAGTCAGCGCCTCGCGCGCGACGCGGCTGACCTCGTCGAGCTCGCGCCGTGCCGCGGCGGGATCGCGCTCGACCAGCTTGCCGGCGAGCTCGGACTTCAGCGCGACCAGCGACAGCGTATGGCCGAGCAGATCGTGCAGATCGCGGCCGATGCGCTCGCGCTCGGCGAGGGCGGCGAGGCGGCGCACCTCGTCGTGGCTGAGCTTGAGCGCGGTGTCGGCCTGCCTGCGACGGATGTAATGCACGTTCATCAGGCCCACCACGAGGCCGACGATCACCGCGTTGAGCACGAACAGCCATGGAAAGCCGAGCCACAGCCAGTACGCGGAGTACAGGGCGAGCAGGGCGCACATCATCACGATCGCGCGGCGCGGCACCAGGCAGAACGGCACGTAGGCGCAGGCGTAGATGACGTAGCCCTGCGCGCCCGGATTGAGCGGCGTGATCGCGAAGCCGAGCAGCGCCATCGCCAATGCGCCCCACGGCACCCAGCGCCGGTCGCCGTAATGCACGCGGTGGAACAGCAGCAGGAAGACCGCGTAGCTCGCCAGTGTGGGGGCGAGCCAATGCGGAAAGGCCTTCCGGTCCATCAGCGGCACCAGGAAGATCCAGATCGACCACACGAGGTTGAGCCAGCTCAGCCAGCCGGTGCCCGGTTCCATCAGCCGCAGCAGGGGCGGCCGGCCGGCATCGACGCGCGCGTTCGGAGTCATGGCAAGAGGCCTCGGGTTCGCCGCCATGATGCCGCAGCGGCCTCAGCCGCGCGCCAGCCGTCGGCGTGCGGCCAGGCCGAAGGCGACGCCGTACACCGCCAGCACCGCGACGTGCAGCCCGGTGCGGCCGTCGCTGGTCGAGCCGACGACCGACAGCGCGATCTGCGCCAGGTGGTGCGCCGGCCACAGCGGCGCGAGCTTCGCGATGATCGGCGGCAGCATGGAGAGCGGCATCCAGAGCCCGGCGAGGAAGGCCATCGGCAGGTAGATCATGTTGATGATCGCCGGCGCGCCCTGGCCGCTGGCGATGCTGCCCACGTACAGGCCGATCGCGCAGAACGGCAGCACGCCCAGCATGTCGACGAGCACGAGCGTCACCGCCTGCGCGGGCGAGAGCGACACGTGGCCGAGCGTCATGCCGATCACCATCAGCAGCAGCGAGATCACGACGGCGAACACCATCGCCATCGCCATGCGAGAGAGCAGTACCGCGCCGGCCGGCACCGGCTGCGCGCGCTTGAGCGCCAGAAAACCGCGCTCGCGGTCCATCGCGATCGCCACGCCGAAGCCGAACAGGCCGGGCGCCATCACGCCGAACACGCCGTACGTGGCCAGCAGGTGCGTGGCGACCTGCGGCCCGCCCTTGTGGTTCAGCAGGATCGCGAACAGCGTGTAGAACATCGGCGGGAACACCAGCGTGGGCACCGCGAACGACGGCGAGCGCAGCAGGCGCAGGAATTCGTTGCGGGTTTCCAGCCAGTAGGCGCGGGCGCGGTTCGCGCGGGCGGGCAGGGCGACGGCGTTCATGCGGCCTCCTTGGTGATTTCGACGAAGGCGTCGGCGAGGCCGGCGCGGATGATCTCGAGGTCCGACAGCGTCGGATCCTCGGTGAGCAGGCGGTACACGACGGCTTCCACGGCCTCGGCGCAGACCTCCAGCCGCTCGCCGTCGTGCACGGCGGACTGCACGCCCGGCCACGCGGCCACGCGCGCCGCCTCCAGTCGCGACCGGCAACGCACGCGTCGCTGCGAAACGCGCGCGCGGATCTGCGCGACGCTGCCCTGCGCGACCACGCGGCCACCGTTGACCACCACCACGCGATCGGCGAGCGCCTCGGCTTCTTCCAGGTAATGCGTCGTCAGCACCACGCCCACGCCATCGGCGACCAGCTCGCGGATCGCCGCCCACAGCCTCTGGCGCGCGTCGATGTCGAGCCCAGTGGTGGGCTCGTCGAGGAACAGCAGGCGCGGCCGGCCGCAGACCGCCATCGCGAACTGCACACGGCGCTGCTGCCCGCCCGACAGTCGCCCGTAGCGGCGCTCGAGCAGGCCGTCCAGGCCGGCCAGCGCGACGCAGTCGGCGATGCTGCGTGGGTTCGCGTAGTAGCTGCGCGTGACCTCGATGAGTTCGCGCACCTTGAGCGTCTCGGGGATGCCCGCCGTCTGCAGCATCACGCCGATGCCGGCGCGCGCATCGAGCTCGCGCGGGTCGCGGTCGAACAGCTGCACGCGGCCTTCGTCGGCGGTCGCGAGCCCGAGCATCAGCGCGATGGACGTCGACTTGCCGGCGCCGTTCGGGCCGAGCAGTGCGAGCACCTCGCCGCCGCGGACCTCCAGGTCCAGCCCGTCCAGCGCGACGACCGCACCGTAGCGCTTGCGTGCGCCGGCCAGCCGGGCCAGCGGGGACATCGTGATCGTGGAACCCATGACGCCTCTCCGAGGGAACGTGGCGCCACGATGCGCGCCACGCGGCTCGCGCGGCAGTCGCGGCTGTCAGGCATTCCGCATGACAGACGTCAGGTGACGCCGGCGGGGCCCGGGTCTAACCTGCCGCCACGTCGCAGCAGCCCGTCGACCGGCACCCCCCGGACGGTCATGCTGGCGACATCCCACCGTCGTACTGGAATGCGATGAACACGTCCGCCGACCTGCTGAAGGAACTCCGCATCGACCGCAGCGCACCGCCGCCGCCGACCGGCCGCCGTGGCCTGTGGATCGGCATCGCGATCGGCGTGCTGGCGATCGGCGGCGGCGCGGCGTGGCTGCTCACGCGCGGCGGTGGTGGCCCCGAGGTGCGCGTGGCCGAGGTCACTGCGGTGGCGCCGGGCACGGGCGCCGCGGTGCTCGATGCCACGGGCTACGTCGTCGCGCGGCGCATGGCCACCGTGTCGTCGAAGGTGACGGGCAAGGTGCGCGAGGTGCTGATCGAGGAAGGCCAGCATGTCGACGCCGGCTACGTGATGGCCACGCTCGATCCGATCGATGCCGACGCGCAGCGCGCGCTCGCCGCCTCGCAGGTGGCCGCCGCGCGCAGCCAGATCGCCAGCGTGCAGGCGCAGCTGCGCGAGGCCGAGGCGAACGCCGCGCGGCTGTCGTCGCTGGTGCGTCAGCAACTGGTGTCGAAGGCGCAGTACGACCAGGCCATCGCGCAGCGCGACGCCCTGCGCGCACAGCTCGCGACCGCGCAGCGCAATACCAGCGTGTCGAGCGCGGGCCTGCGCATCGCGCAGCAGGGCGTGGACAACACCGTGGTGCGCGCACCGTTCGCCGGCGTCGTCATCGCCAAGGCCGCGCAGCCGGGCGAGATCGTCTCGCCGCTGTCGGCCGGCGGCGGATTCACCCGTACCGGCATCGGCACGATCGTCGACATGGACTCGCTGGAAGTCGAGGTCGACGTCGGCGAGGCCTACATCGGCCGCGTCAAGCCGGGCATGCCGGTGGTGTCGACGCTCAATGCGTATCCGGACTGGAAGATTCCCGGCGAGGTCATCGCGATCATCCCGACGGCCGATCGCGGCAAGGCGACGGTGAAGGTGCGCGTGGGCTTGGGCCAGCGCGACGCGCGCATCGTGCCGGACATGGGCGTGCGCGTGAGCTTCCTCGAGCGCGAGGCACCGAAGGCCGCGCCGCGCGCGACGGTGCTCGTGCCGTCGGCGGCGGTCGTTGATGCGGGCGATTCGGCGGTCGCGTACGTCGCCGAGGGCGACGACGCCAAGGCCACGGTCGCGCGCCGCACGCTGAAGCTCGGCCGCACGCTCGGCGACGACCGCGAGGTGCTCTCGGGCCTGTCCGGCGGCGAGCGCGTCGTGCTCGATCCGCCGGCCGATCTCGCCGACGGTGCGCGCGTGCGCATCGCCAAAGACAACGCCGGCGCGGAGTAACCGCCCGGTTCCATTCCCCCGCAACACGGAGAGCGCGGCATGAACATGGATCTGGATGCGATGCAGGCCGACATGCGGCGTGCCTACTGTGGCGGCGGCGCGGGCATGCTCGCCTCGTCGCTGGTGTGGACCGCGGCCGCGCTGGTCGCGATGCGCGGCGATGCGCAGCACGCGATCTGGACGCTGCTGATTGGCGGCATGTTCATCCATCCGCTCGGCATGCTGTTCGCGAAGCTGGCGGGCCGTTCGGGCATGCACCGTCGCGATAACCCGCTCGCCTGGCTCGCTGGTGCGTCGACCATCTGGATGATTGCGAGCCTCCCGCTCGCGTACGCCGCGTCGCGGCTGCACGCCGAATGGTTCTTCGCGGCGATGCTGCTGGTGATCGGCAGCCGCTATCTCGTGTTCGAGACGCTGTACGGCCTGCGCGTCTACCGCGCCTGCGGGTTCGCGCTGCTCGCGGCGGGGCTGCTGGCGGGCTACCTGCGGCTGCCGCCGTATGCCGGCGCGGCCGCCGGCGCCGCGATCGAGGCGGCGTTCGCCATCCTGATCCTGCTGCGCGACCGCGCCGCCGTCGCTGCGACCGGCACCGCCTGAACCTTCCCGGCGCGACGCGCCGTTCCTCCGTCAGTTCCGACAGGAGTCGTCATATGAACCCTCTCGTCAGCATCCGTGGCCTGCGCAAGACGTACCAGCGCGGTGCCGAACGCGTCGAAGTGCTGCATGGCATCGACCTCGACATCCCCGAAGGCGACTTCGTCGCGCTGATGGGGCCATCGGGCTCGGGCAAGACGACGCTGCTCAACCTCATCGGCGGCCTCGATACGCCCAGCGGCGGCGAGATCGACATCGACGGGCAGCGTATCGACACGCTGCGCGCCGGGCAGCTGTCGACCTGGCGCAGCAACAACGTCGGCTTCGTGTTCCAGTTCTACAACCTGATGCCCACGCTCACCGCGCAGAAGAACGTGGAGCTGCCGCTGCTGCTCACGCGCCTCAACGGCGCGCAGCGCGCGCGCAACGCGGCGATCGCGCTGCAGCTCGTCGGGCTGGCGGACCGCGCCAAGCACAAGCCGAACGAGCTGTCGGGCGGCCAGCAGCAGCGCGTGGCGATCGCGCGGGCGATCGTGTCCGATCCCAAGCTGCTGATCTGCGATGAACCGACCGGCGACCTCGACCGCCAGTCCGCCGAGGAGATCCTCTCGCTGCTGCAGACGCTCAACCGCGAGCACGGCAAGACGATCGTGATGGTCACGCACGATCCCAAGGCCGCCGACCACGCGCGTCGCACCGTGCACCTCGACAAGGGCGTGCTGGTGGACGAGCCGGCGCTCGCGCATTGATCACGGCCGGACGCGCGACCGCGTCGCCGTCCGCATTGGAGAGGTCGTCATGAAATACCTGCACCTCATCTGGGCTTCGCTGTTCCGCAGCCGCACGCGTACGCTGCTCACGCTGCTGTCGGTCTTCGTCGCCTTCTTCCTGTTCGGCATGCTCGACTCGGTACGCGTGGCCTTCAATTCGGCCGGAAGCGTCACCGGCGCGAACCGCATGGTCGTGGCCTCGCGCCTGTCGATCACGCAGATGCTGCCCTACAGCCTGGATTCGCAGATCGCGTCGATCCCCGGCGTTCGCAAGTCGTCGTACGCCGCGTGGTTCGGCGGCATCTACCGCGATCCCAAGAATTTCTTCCCGAACTTCTCGGTGGGGCCGGGTTATCTCGACCTCTATCCGGAGTTCCAGCTGCCGCCGGCGCAGCGGCGCGCCTGGGAGGCCGATCGCCAAGGCGCGATCGTCGGCGAGGCGCTGGCGAAGAAGTTCGGCTGGAAGGTCGGCGACACGATCCCGCTGCAGGCGACCATCTTCCCGACCAAGGGCAGCAACGACTGGCCGCTGAAGCTCGACGGCATCTTCCGCGTCGAGGACGAGAAGCTGAAGGGCCAGGAGCAGGTGCTGTTCTTCCACTGGAACTACTTCGACGAGGCCAACGACTACGTCAAGGGACGCGTCGGCTGGTACGTCGTGCAGCTCTCGAGCGCCGGTGCGGCGAACCGCGTGTCGACGTCGATCGATGCGCTCAGCGCGAACTCCGACCACGAGACCAAGACGCAGACGGAGGAAGCGTTCAACCAGTCGTTCGCCAAGCAGATCGGCGACATCGGCCTGATCGTCACCGCGATCATGGGCGCGGTGTTCTTCACCCTGCTGCTGCTCACCGGCAACACGATGGCGCAGGCCGTGCGGGAGCGCATTCCGGAGCTCGCGGTGCTCAAGACGATCGGCTTCAGCGATCGCAGCGTGCTCGGACTCGTGCTCGGCGAATCGATCCTGCTGGTCTCGCTGGGCGCGCTGCTCGGCCTGTCGTTCGCGCCGCTGGCGATGAAGGTGGTGACGCGCGGCAGCGGGGGCTTCATCCAGCTGCCGTCGAGCCTGCCGCCGGAGAGCTGGATCGCCGGCCTGCTGCTGATGCTCGCGTTCGGCGTGCTCGCCGGGCTGCTGCCCGCGCTGCGCGGCATGCGCCTGAACATCGTCGATGCCCTCGCGGGCCGCTGAGGAGAACGCCATGCGCATCAGGAAATTCTTGGGAAACCTCGGCACCGGGCTGCTGCTCGTCGCGATGCTGGTGGTGTGGGGCGTGCTGCCGTGGTTCGCGGTGGTCGCGCTGGCACTGCTGATGGCCGGCTGGCTGTTCGGCACGCGCGGTGGCCGGCTCGCACTGGCGGCGACGCAGGTCGGCATCGCCGGGCTGCCGCAACGGCTCGGCGCGTCGTCGGTCGTCGTGGTGGGCATCGCCGGCGTGGTGGGCGTGCTCGTGGCGATGCTCGCGATGGGCGAGGGCTTCCGCGCCACGCTCGCCAGCACCGGCGGCAACGACACCGCGATCGTGTTGCGTGGCGGCTCTCAGGCCGAGACCAACTCGGTGATCACGCGCGACCAGGTGCCGCTGCTCGAATCGCTCGACGGCATCGCGCGCGGTCCCGACGGGCGCGCGCTGGTGTCGGCCGAGCTCTCGCAGGTGGTGAACCTGCCCACGCGCGCCGACGGCACCGATGCGAACGTGCAGTTCCGCGGCGTCGGGCCGTTGGCCTGGGCGCTGCGACCGAAGCTGAAGATCGTCGAAGGTCGGCGGTTCACCCCGGGCCTGCGCGAGATCGTCGTCGGCCGCGGCGCGCAGACGCAGTTCCGCGGGCTGGAGGTCGGGCGCACGCTGAAGCTCGCCAACCAGATGTGGACCGTGGTCGGCGTGTTCCGGTCGGGCGACTCGCACGACTCCGAACTGTGGGCCGACGTCGACGTGCTCGGGCCGGCGTACCAGCGCCAGGCCTACCAGTCGGTGACCGTGAAGCTCGACGGGAAGACCGGCTTCAAGCGCCTGAAGGCCGCGCTCGCCGGCGACCCGCGGCTCAAGCTCGACGTGCTCACCACGCACGACTACTACGCCAAGCAGTCCGAGCGCCTGTCGACGGTCCTCAGCATCCTGGGCCGCGTGATCGGCGCGATCATGGCACTCGGTGCGGCGTTCGGCGCGCTCAACTCGATGTACGCCGCGGTGGCGGGCCGCGCCCGCGAGATCGCTACCCTGCGTGCGCTCGGCTTCCGCGGCCTGCCGGTGGTCACCGCGGTGATGCTGGAGACGATGCTGCTCGCGCTGATCGGCGGCGCGATCGGCGCGGCGATCGCATGGCTGCTGTTCAACGGCCACTCGGTGTCGACGCTGGGCAACAACTTCAGCCAGGTCGTGTTCCAGTTCCGCGTTTCGCCGGAGCTGCTATGGACCGGCGTGAAGTGGGCGCTGGGCATCGGCCTGGTCGGCGGCCTGTTTCCCGCGCTGCGTGCCGCGCGGATGGAAGTGACCGACGCGCTACGCGCGCAGTGATCGGGATTACGCCGGCGGTTCGCTCGGAGCAGCGGCCGCCGGCGTTTCCGCCGGTTTCGCGCCGCGCGCCTTCGCCAGCGTGATCACCACCACGCCGGCGAGGATCACCGCCATCGCACCCACCGTCTGCGCGGTGAAGTGTTCGCCGCCGAGCAACGCGCCGAAGACCACCGCCAGCGGCGGATTGACGTAGGCATAGCTGGTCGCGAGCGCGGGGCGCACGTGGTGCAGCAGCCAGATGTACGCGGTGAAGCCGAAGATGCTGCCGGCGACGACGAGGTAGAGCATCGCCATCGTCGACGACAGGCTCGGCACGGCGGCGAAGCGCTCGCCGTGCAGCACGCCGGCGAGCAGCATCCACAGGCTGCCGACCAGCATCTGTCCGCTGGCGGACATGAAGGGCTCGGGCAGGTCCTGGTCGCGGCTCCAGATCGAGCCCCAGGCCCAGGCGATCGGCGCGATGGTCAGGCAGACCAGGCCGAGCGTCGATCCGCGCAACTCGCTGCCTGCGTTGAGCCAGACCACGCCGAGGAAGCCGACCACCAGGCCGACCCATTCCACGCGCGACGGATGCCGGCCGCGCAGCATCGCGAACACGCCCGCGAACAGCGGCATCGAGGCCACCGCGATCGCGGCGAGGCCGGAACCCACCTGCGTCTCGGCGAGGTTCACCAGCCCGTTCGACAGCAGCACCATGAAGAGCGAGAGCACGACGAGCGTGCGCCACTGTTTCGCGGTCGGTGGCGTCGCGCCGCGCAGGCGCAGCACCACGAACATCAACGCACCCGCGATCGACATGCGCGCGGCGCCGAGGAAGAACGGCGGCCAGCCCTGCAGCGCGAAGCGGATCGCAAGGTAGGTCGAGCCCCACAGCACATAGAGCGAGCCGAGCGCCGAGGCGACGGCAAGCGGGGACGGCGCGCGCGGGACGGCGGCGGTGCTCATCGGGATTCCGGTCAGGGCCGCGGGCGGCGGGTCGCACAGCGTAGCGACTGGGACGCGGCGACGCGCGGGCGGGTCACGTCGGCGCGGGGCAGCGAGCTCGGCCACGCGTCGGATCCGCGGCGCGCAGGCTTCAGCTGCGTTAACGGCCGTAGCCCGTCCGCGTGTTGAGCGGCAGCGGGTGCGATCGGTAGGGTGTGTGTCGACACTGCGTGAAGCCGGCACCGCCGGCGGGGAAGCGTTTCCGTGATGGCCACTCCGATCCGCTCGCTCGGCGACGCCCGTTCGCATGCGCGATGGCTGCACGAGCTGCGCAACGTCGTCAGCACGGCCAGCGTGGCCGCGTCGATGGGCCGCCGGCTGGTGCGGGACGACCCGCAGGCCGCCGCCGAGGTGATGGTGGAGGCCGAGCGCGCGCTGTCCGCCTGCCGCGACCTGCTCGCCACGGCCGCCGAGCATGTGTGCGAGGACCCGTCGAGCGAGTCGCTCGTGCGGGCGCTCATCCGCCGCGAACCCGGCGCGGCACCGACCGAGCCGCGACGCGCGGCACGCCGCCGCGGCGACGCCGGTCGCCCGGTTCAGCCGCGCTCGCGGGCGAGCAGCGCCTGCTTGAGCGGCAGCCCCCAGCGGTAACCGCCGAGCGAGCCGTCACCGCGCACCACGCGGTGGCAGGGCACCACCACCGCCAGCCGGTTGCCGGCGCAGGCACGGGCCACGGCGCGCGCGCCGCGCGGCGCGCCCAGTTCGTCCGCCAGGCCCGCGTAGCTGCGCGTCTCGCCCCTGGGAATCCGCATCAGCGCATTCCAGACCCGCGTCTGGAAGGCCGTGCCGACCAGATCGAGTTCGACCTCCGCCACGCGGCCGGCCAGCGCATCGGCGACCGCGCGCAGGCGCGGCGCGAGGAACTCGTCGCGGCCCTCGTCGACGCGTTCCAGCGACGCACGCGGAAATTCGCGTCGCAGGCGCGACTCGAGCAGCGCCTCGTCGTCGCCGAGTTCGATCGCGCACAGGCCGCGTTCGGTCGCGGCGACCAGCGCGCGCCCGAGGGCGGTGTCGATCACCGACCAGCGCACCGCCTCGCCGGCGCCGCCGTGGCGGTAGCGCGACGGCGCCATGCCCAGGCGCGCGGCGCCCGCCTCGTACACGCGCGACGGTGAGCCGTAGCCCGCCTCGTAGACCGCGGTCGTGACGTCGGCGCCGCCGCGCAGCGCCTGCTTCAGGCGGCCGAGCTTGCGCTGGGCGAGGTAGTCCGCCGGACTGAGGCCGAAGTGCGCGGTGAAGCGCCGCTGCAGGTGCGCCGGGCTCCAGCCGATCGCGTCGGCCAGCTCGCGCAGCCCGGGCTCGCCCTCGTCGAGCAGGCGGCGGGCGCGGTCGAGCTTGGTGGCGGCGTCGTTCATGGCCCCAAAAATAACGGGCGCCCGAAGGCGCCCGCTATCCGTTCCTTGCGATGCGTGCTCAGTCGGCCCAGTGGCCGGGGCTGCGCGCGGTCGGCAGCACCTTGGCCGAGAGCTGGCGGTCGGCATTGAGCAGGCCCACCGCGTCGCCGAGGATCGTCGCCGCCTCGCGCAGCAGCGGATCCGGGCGCTTCTCGGCGAGCTTGTCGCGCTGCGCGTCCTTGGCGATGTCGCGCTCGCTGGCCTGCAGGCCGTCGTCGTCGTCGTCCGCCAGCGGATCCAGCGCGAGCCCGAGCTTGGCGCGCTCGGCCTGGCGCTGCTTGCGCTTGGCGTCCTCGCGGTCGCGCTCGGCGCGGCGGTCGGCCTCGTTGAGCGAGATCGACTTGTCGGCGCGTTCCTTGCGGAACTGCTCGACGTCCTGCTGCCACCACTGGAACTCCGGATCCTTCGCGATGCGCTGCGCGTGACGCTGCTCGAGCGTGGTGAGGATCGGGCGGAAGTCGCCGTAGGCGGTGTGCGGGACGGCGGCGATGCGCGCCCACGGCAGGGCGTTGTCGTAGGTGCTCTCGCCGAACTCGCTGGCGTCGACGGAGGCCGGGAACGCGATGTCCGGCACCACGCCCTTGTGCTGCGTCGAGCTGCCGCTCACGCGGAAGAACTGCTGCACGGTGAGCTTGACCTGGCCGAAGCGCGCGGCTTCGTTGGCCGGCCAGCGGTCGAGGTCGAGCAGCGTCTGCACGGTGCCCTTGCCGAACGTGGTCTCGCCGATGACGAGGCCGCGGCCGTAGTCCTGGATCGCGCCGGCGAAGATCTCCGACGCCGACGCCGAGCCGCGGTTGATCAGCACCGCGAGCGGGCCCTCCCACGCGATCTGCTTGTCGTCGTCGCCGTTGACGGTGACGCGGCCGCCGGACTCGCGCACCTGCACCACCGGGCCTTCGTCGATGAACAGGCCGGTGAGCTCGATCGCTTCGTCGAGCGAGCCGCCGCCGTTGTTGCGCAGGTCGAGCACGACGCCGTCGACCTTCTGCTCGCGCAGGGTCCCCAGCAGCTTCGCCACGTCGCGCGTGGCGGAAGCGAAGTCCTTGTCGCCGCGACGGCGCGCGTCGAAGTCCTGGTAGAACGCCGGCAGCTTGATCACGCCGATCTTCTGCGCGGGCTTGCCGTTCGTGGCCGGCACGTCGATGGTCTCCGCCTTCGCGGCCTGGTCCTCGAGGCGCACGCGGTCGCGCACGATGTTCACGCGCACCGGCTTGGCGTCGAGCGGCGATTCCGCCGGCACGATGTCCAGCCGCACCGTGGTGCCCTTGGTGCCGCGGATCTTCGCGACGACGTCGTCGATGCGCCAGCCGACCACGTCTTCCATCGGTCCGCTGCTGCCCTGGCCGACCGCCATCACGCGGTCGCCCGGCTTGACCTTGCCGGTCTTCGAGGCCGGGCCGCCGGCGACGATCTCGCGGATGGCGACCACGTCGTCCTGCTTCTGCAGCACGGCGCCGATGCCCTCCAGCGTGTTGGACATCGTGAGGTTGAAGTTGTCGGCCGTGCGCGGGGTGAAGTAGTCGGTATGCGGATCGACCGCGTTCGCATACGAGTTGAGGAAGGACTGGAACACGTCCTCGCCCTTGAGCTCGCCGATGCTCTGCACGAGGTTGGCGTAGCGCTTGTCCAGCGTCTTGCGGATCTCGTCGGGCTGCTTGCCGGCCAGCTTCAGGCGCAGCCAGTCGTTGCGCACCGATTCCTTCCACACCGTGTTGAGCGCGGCCTCGTCGGCCTCCCACGGCACGTCCTTGCGGTCGAAGCGGAAGCTGTCCTTGGTGCTGAAGTCGAAGTTGTCCTGCTTGAGCAGGTCGCGCGCGTACTGCGCACGCGACAGCGCGCGCTCGCGGTAGGCGGCGAAGATCGCGTAGGCCGGGCTGAGGTCGCCACTCTTGATCGCGTCGTCGAGCCGGGTCTTGTACGCGTCGAACTTCGTGACGTCCTGCGCGGTGAAGAACTGCTTGTTCGGGTCGAGCGCCTCGAGGTAGCGCTTGTAGATGTCCGCGCTGAGCGCGTCGTCCAGCGCCCGCGGGCGGTAGGCGTAGCGGCTGTCGGACAGCAGGCCGTAGACCAGCTTGGCGGCCGTGGCCTGGTCCTGCGTCGGGGCATTGGGGATCGCGCCGTCGGTCCGCGCGAGCAGCGCGAGCGGGGCGGCGAGCAGGAGGGCGAGCAGGGGAGTCTTGAGCTTCATCGGATCCGGGCGGTGGGGCCGCCGATCAGGTCCGGCCAATCGCCGGGAGTACCACGGTGGAGTCGGATGAGACAGCGGCCCAGTGCCGAAAGTTGCACGGGCTTTCCGCATCTGAACGCGATGGCCGGCGAAGCGCAACCCGATCGCGCGCGCCGTCGCCCGCGGTTCAGCCCGGATTGCGGACGTCGTCACCCAGCGGCGGCAGCGGCCTCGGCCCCACTATGCGCCGGCCGGCCGCGTAGACGATGTGCAGGCTGAGCGACGCTGCGTACCGCGTGCGGGCCGCCGGCCTCAGGCGGTCTCGACGACGCCGGCTTCCTTCGCCGAGCGGTCGGCGTGATAGGACGAGCGCACCAGCGGGCCGGAGGCCACGTGCGAGAAGCCCAGCGCGTAGCCGAAGTCTTCCAGCTGCTTGAACTCGTCGGGCGTCCAGTACTTCATCACCGGATGGTGGTGCGGCGTCGGCTGCAGGTACTGGCCGATCGTCACCATGTCGACGTCGTGCGCGCGCAGGTCGCGCAGCGTGTCCTGCACCTGCGCCATGGTTTCGCCGAGGCCCAGCATCACGCCGGACTTCGTCGCCACGTCCGGGTGCTGCGCCTTGAAGCGCTGCAGCAGCGTCAGCGACCACTGGTAATCCGCGCCGGGGCGCACGTTCGGATACAGGTCCGGCACCGTCTCGATGTTGTGGTTGAACACGTCCGGCGGATTCGTCGCGAGTATCTCCAGCGCGCGGTCCATGCGGCCCTTGCCGCGGAAATCCGGCGTCAGGACTTCGATCTTGGTGCGCGGCGAATGCTCGCGGATTGCCGCGATGCAGTCGACGAAGTGTTGGGCACCGCCGTCGCGCAGGTCGTCGCGGTCGACGCTGGTCACCACGACGTAGCGCAGGCCCATGTCCGCCACGGTCTGCGCGAGCTTGAGCGGCTCGCCGGCACCCGGCGGCTTCGGCCGGCCGTGGGCGACGTCGCAGAAGCTGCAGCGGCGCGTGCAGACCTCGCCGAGGATCATGAAGGTGGCGGTGCCGTGGCCGAAGCACTCGTGGATGTTCGGGCAGCTGGCTTCCTCGCAGACGGTGACGAGGCGGTTCTCGCGCAGCTTCGCCTTGAGGTTCGCCACCGCGTTGCCGGACGGGATCCGCACGCGGATCCACGACGGCTTGCGCAGCACCGGGGCGTCCTCGAACTTCACCGGGCTGCGCGCGATCTTGTCGCCGCCCAGCTGCTTCACGCCCTCGGCCAGCGGCGCGGGCGCGCCGGCATCGACGACGGCGAGGGGGATGCTGCGCGGAGCGGACTCGTTCATGGCGGCGGCCGAAGGGGAAAGATCCGGCACGCGGCCGGGGGGCTATTGTCCCGCGCCGCGGCGGCCAACGCCAAAACGGCGCGGGAACGCCGGTCCCGGCGGCGTGGAACGCTCGGGTGCCGGCCGCTAGGGGTAGCGCGGATCAGATGCGGGCGGGAAGGACGGGCGCCGCCGTGGCGGTGGACAGCCCGAACTGCGCCGACAGGTGCGCGACCAGCCGCGCCTTCACCGCGTCGAGCCCGGACGGCCCGCCGAGGTCGGCCATGCTCGTCACCGCCAGGCCCGCATAGCCGCACGGGTTGATGCGGTGGAACGGCGACAGGTCCATCGCGACGTTGAAGGCGAGGCCGTGGAACGTGCAGCCGTGGCGCACGCGGATGCCCAGCGCGCCGATCTTCGCGTCGCCGACGTAAACGCCGGGCGCGCCCTCGCGCCGTGCCGCGTGGATGTTCCAGTCGGCCAGCGTGTCGATCATGGCCTGCTCGACCTTGCAGACGTAGTCCTTCACGCCGACCTTGAGCCGGCGCAGGTCGAGCAGCGGGTACAGCACGATCTGGCCCGGGCCGTGGTAGGTCACCTGGCCGCCGCGGTCGACGTGGATCACCGGGATGTCGCCCGGCATCAGCACGTGCTCGGGCTTGCCGGCCTGGCCGAGGGTGAACACGGGATCGTGCTCGACCAGCCAGAGCTCGTCGGGCGTCGACTCGTCGCGCGCGTCGGTGAACGCCTGCATCGCGCGCCAGACCGGCTCGTAGGGCTGACGGCCGAGGTCGCGCACCAGGGCGGTCGGCACGCCGGCGGCTGCGGCCGGCATCGCGACCGCGCAGTCGCTCACAGCGTCCACTTCACGTCCGGATGGTCGCGCAGGGCCTGGTGCGCGCGCTCGTGCTCGTCGCGGTCGCGCGCGCGGAAGCGGATCCGCACCGAGACGTACTTGCCGTTCGACGAGGGCTTCCAGCTGATGTCCTCGTGGATCACGTCGATGCCCGCCTCGACGAGCCGCCGGGGCAGCTCGGTCTCCAGGCCGGCCTCGGCCGGGCCCATGGCGGACAGTTCGAATTCGCCGGGGAATTGGTACCCGTGCGCGGGATTGTCGGAATGGATGTCCATGCCCCGATTATGGGGACGGCAGCGCCGCGACCCAATGCGGGGCCGCAAACGATGACGGCCGCCCGAAGGCGGCCGTCGGCGCGGCGCGCGGGCCGGCTATCGGGACAGCTCGAGCAGCGTCGACGAAACCCAGCCCTTGTTGCCGAACTCGTCCTCGACCTGCCACATGACGCCCTGCTTCTCGCCGGTGGGGTACAGCATCATGCCGACGTCGAGCGGGCGCACGACCTTGCCCTTTCCGTCCGCGCTGGAGAACAGCCGCGCCGGCTTCGCCACCGTCACCGCCTGCGTCGCATTGGCGGCGCTCGCGTTCGTCGGCAGCCCGCCCAGCTGGGCGACGATATCGGTGTACGCCTTCAGGTAGGCCAGCGTGATCACCTGGCCGATCTCGGTGTTGGCATAGCCGCCGGCATTCGCACCGAGCACGCTGCCGCCGAACAGGCCCGCGCTGGCGCCCCAGCCGATGTCGGTCTTCTTCGCGTTGCCCTCGGCCATCGCGACCTGCTCGGAGGAGCGCACGTCGGTCACCGTCAGCACGACGTTCGCGGTCTTGCTCTTGAAGTTCAGGCCGCCGATCACCGCGCCCGCGCGGCCGCCGACGAGGCCGCCCAGCAGGCCGCCGACGTTGTTGCCGCTTGCGTTGCTGTTGGCGGCCACGAGGTCGGGGACCATCACGTAGTCGGCCGCCTTGATCTGCCCCTTGCCGATGTTCGAGCGGCCGCGCAGTTCGCCGCCCGACGCGAGTTCCCGCTCGCGCATCGCGGCATCCATGCCGGCCCCGCGATCGACCAGCGTGAAGCAGCGCGAGCGGCTCACGAAGAGCTTGATCAGCTTGCTCGGCGCGGGCAGCTGCTGCCCCGACCACCAGTTCGTGCCGGCTTCGGGCTCGAGCACCGAGAGCGTGCCCAGCGGTCGCGCGCAGGTCGGGATCTGCGCGGCCTGTTGCTGGCGGGTCTCGTCGATGCTCGCGGCGGTCGCCGGCAGGCACGCGGCGGAAACGAGGGCGGCGAGGAGGAAGGGGACGGTCCGGACTGTCATGGCGGCGGGGTTCCTGTGGCTGTGCTGCGGGCAAGCATAGCGGCCGTGAAGGTGCCGTTCATCGGTCGCACGTCATGGGGCCCGGGCAAGAAAAAGCCGGCACGCGGCCGGCTTCTTCGATCCCTCGGTGACGCAGGGGAATCAGGAATTCCACCACATCAGCAGCTCATGCCAGAGGCGCTTGAAGAAGCCGGCCTCCTCGACGGCGTCGAGCGCCACCAGCGGCCGCTGCGCCAGCACCTTGCCGCCGAGCATCACGCGCACGGTGCCGATCTGCTGGCCCTTCTTGATGGGCGCGACCAGCGACTTCGGCACGTCCATCACCGGCTTGAGCTGCTGGTAGCGGCCGCGCGGCAGCGTCACCAGCATCGGCTCGGACAGGCCGAGGCGGACGACGTTCTGCTGGCCCTTCCAGACCTTCTGCGTGGAGATCGGCTTGGCCGCGTCGTAGAGCTTGTGCGTCTCGAAGAAGCGGAAGCCCCAGTTCAGCAGCGCCTGGCTGTCGTCGACGCGCTTGGGCTCGGTCGGCTCGCCCATCACCACGGAGATCAGGCGCTGGTCGCCGCGCTGGGCGGAGGCCATCAGGCAGTAGCCGGCGCTTGCGGTGTGGCCGGTCTTGATGCCGTCGACCGACGGATCGCGCCACAGCAGCCGGTTGCGGTTGGTCTGCGTGATCGGGCCGACCGTGTATTCCTTGATCTTGTTGAGCGAGTACGACTCCGGGAAGTCGTGGATCAGCGCGCGGCCGAGCAGCGCGAGGTCGTGCGCGGTGGTGATGTGGCCGTCGGCCGGCAGGCCGTCCGGGTTCATCCAGTGCGTCTTCTTCAGGCCGATGCGCTTGGCGTACTGGTTCATCAGCGCGGCGAACGCGTCCTCGCTGCCGGCGATGTGCTCGGCCAGCGCGATGGCGGCGTCGTTGCCCGACTGCACGACCATGCCCTTTTCCATCTCGATCAGCGGCGCGGTCTTGTTGACCTCGAAGCCCGAGTACGAGCCCTCGGTGCCGGCGCCGCCCTTGCGCCACGCGTTCTCGGTCATCATGACCGGGTCGTCGCGCTTGACCTTGCCGGCCTTGAGTTCGGCGGCCACGACGTAGCTCGTCATCACCTTGGTGATGCTCGCCGGCTCGACCGGCGTGTCGTAGTTCTGGCCCGCCAGCACGTTGCCGCTGGCGTAGTCGATCAGGATCCAGGCCTTGGCGTCCACGGTGGGCGGCGGCGGGATCGGCAGCTCGTCGATCGCCGGCGGCGGCTGGTTGTTCGGCGCCGGGCCGGTCTGCGCGACGGCCAGGCCGAGCGTCAGGGTGAGGCCGGCGGCGAGCACGGCGGCGAGGCGGGCGGGGGACTTCATCGGTGAGGGGCTCCGGGCCGGCGCGGGCCGGCGGTGAAACAGGAAGGCGGTGCGGTGGACGGACATTCTGGACGCCGCCGGCCGCGTGGGAAACCGGGCTGCGGTCAGTCGCGGACGCGCTGCGGCGAGGCGAAGCCTAGACCGCGCAGCCGGGCGCCGAGTTCCGCCTCGGTCGCAGCCGGTACCGGCCCGATGCGCAGGCGCCAGATCGGCTGGCCGTTGGCGACCGCGTCGAGCAGGCGCGCATCGGCGATGCCGGCGCCGCGCAGCGTGGCGAGCGCGCGGTCGGCGTTGTCGCGGGTGGAGAAACTAGCGACCTGCAGCGTGATCGAATCGGCGGCCGCGGCGGGCGGCGCCAGCGGCGTCACGCGGATCGCGTCCGCCGATGCGGCGGTCGACGCCTGCAGCGGCGCCGCGGCCGCGAGCGCGGCATCGGCGGGTGCGGCGACGGGCGCCGCCGGAACACCCGGCGACGGCGGGACGGCCGGCGGGCGGGCGTCGTTCGACGCCACGATCGTCGGGCGGCCGGTGGCCACCCGCACGCCGCGCTGCTGCATCCAGTCCTCGAAGCCCTGGGCGCCGGTCGCGCTGTCGCGGCCATGCGCGGAATAGCGGTAGTCGCGCGTGGCGACGTCGAGCGGCGTCGACGTCGGCGCGGGGCTCGCGGGCGCCGCGGCGAACGTCGTGCCGGTGGCGGCATCGCCCGGCTGCAGCGCCTCGACGCGCACGCGGCCGGTGCCGGCGGGGTACACGCCCAGCTTCACGGCGGCGGCGAGGCTCAGGTCCATCACGCGGCCGTCGTGGAACGGGCCGCGGTCGTTGACGCGCACCACCACCGACTTGCCGGTGTCGAGGTTGGTGACGCGCGCGAAGCTCGGGATCGGCAGCGTCTTGTGCGCCGCCGAGAAGGCGTACATGTCGTACACCTCGCGGTTGGACGTCAGCCGGCCGTGGAACTTCTGGCCGTAGTACGAGGCGAGGCCTTCCTCGGCGAAGCCGTGCGTGTCGGCGAGCACGCGGTACTCCTTGTCGAGCACGCGGTAGACCGGGTTGTTGCCCACCTTCGAGCGCGGCAGCGCGACGACCTGCGGCTCGGGGATGCAGCTGATGTCGGGGATGACGCTCGGCGTGCGGTCCTTCTCGGACGGCCGGTACAGGCCGCCGGCGACGTAGTCCCCGCGCTTGCTGAGGTCTTCTTCCGCGGGTCGGTACCAGCTGCAGTCGCGCGTGGACGCGACGGGCGCAGGTGCCTGCACGATCGGAGCGACGGGGGGCGACGACGGGCGCGGTGCGCTCGCACAGGCGGCGAGGCCTGCGCACAGGAGCGCGACGACGATCTTTCTCATGGGGCCGGAGCGGTTCCCGATGCGGCGGCAGGAAGCGGCGGGACCTCGCGGCCGGCGATCGACTCCGCCAGCTGGTACACCGCCATCGCGTAATGCTTGGAGATGTTATAGCGGGTGATCGCGTAGAAATTGCGGAAGCCTAGCCAGTATTCGACACCGTTCGCGCCATCGAAGCGCAGCGGCACGGCCGGTGCGCCCGCCGGCACCGGCGCGAGCGGCTGGTAGCCGCGGGCACGCAGCTCGGCCAGCGTGTAGATCGGCTCCAGCGCATCGGGCTCGAACGCCGGCATCGCGGGGTCGTGCGTCGCGCGCACCGCCACCGTGCCGCCGCGCACCCAGCCGCCCTTCTTGGCGAAGTAGTTGGCGATCGACGCGAACACGTCGGCCTTGTCGTTGAACAGGTCGCGCTTGCCGTCGCCGTCGCCGTCCACCGCGTACTCGCGGTAGCTCGAGGGCATGAACTGGCCCCAGCCCATCGCGCCCGCGTAGCTGCCCTTCAGCTGCGTGATGTCGAAGCCGGTTTCCTTGCCGAGCGCGAACAGCTGCGCGAGCTCGCCGCGGAAGAACGCCTCGCGCTGGTTCTCGCGCTGCGCCTTGGCGGGGTCGCCGCTGCGCGGGTAGGCGAAGGCGAGCGTGTAGAGCGCATCGACGACCGGGTAGCTGCCCTTGTTGGCGCCGTAGCTCGTTTCCACGCCGATGATCGCGGTGATGATCTCGGCCGGCACGCCGAAGCGCGCCTCGGCGCTGGCGAGGTCGGCGCGGTTGTCGGCGAGGAACTGGCGGCCGCCGTTGATGCGCGCATCGGTCATGAAGATCGGGCGGTAGTCGCGCCAGGGCTTGGCCTCGGCGGGACGCGACATCGCGGTGATGATCGAATCGCGGATCTCGGCGCCGGCGAGCACGCGCTCGATGTAGGCCGGGTCGATGCCGTAGGCGTGCGCGGTGTCCTGCACGAACTTCGCGCGCGCCTGCTCGAACGGCAGGCGCGGACCGGCCGGCGGCAGCGGGGGCGTGCCCGGCGCCACGGGCGGCGCCTGCGTCGAGGGCGTCCGGGGGGGCGGCGGCACGGCGCAAGCGGCCGCGGCAAGCACGAGTGCGCAGGTCAGCGCACGCATCACGGGGTGTCGCATCGTCATGCGGCCGAGGTTATCACGCGATTTTTCGCTTCACGGACCGACGTCGCGGCGACGGTTCACGCACGTGCACGCAACGCGTTCGCGCAGCGCGTGAAGGCCACCAGCTGGCCGAGCAGCGCGCCGGTCGCATTCGCCAGCGCGTCGAGCACGTCGGGCTCGCGGGTCGCCGTGAACACGCCCTGCGCGCCCTCGATCGCGACCCCGAACGCGATCACCGCGAGCAGCGCGGCGACGCGCGCGCGGCGCGCGGCGAAGAGCGGCACCGACCAGCCCGACAGCACCGCGTAGCCGAACAGGTGCTCGAGCTTGTCCATGCCGTCGAACGCCGGCGGCGGCAGGTCGGACGCGGGCAGCAGCGAGCCGGTGGCGATCGCCGCGAACATGGCGATCCAGGCGGCGAAGGCCCAGTGCCGTGAGGTGCTCACAGCCGGTGGCTGAGGTCGCCGGCCAGGAACGCCGTGCCGAACTCGACGTCCTTCTCGAAGCCCATCGCCTGGAAGCGTTCGCCCATCTCGCTCGGCAGCGTGAGGCGCTTGACCTCGTTGCCGCGGCGCAGGCGCTCCTCGTCGTTGCCGATCTGCTCGATGCGCGAGAGCACGCCGGCCAGCCCGTTGCCGAGCAGGAAACTCGCCTGCGAGCAGTAGCCGGCGAGGTCGAAGCCGGCCGACAGCCCGGCTTCCGCCAATGCGGTGAAGTCGACGGACGCGGTGACGTCCTGCAGCCCCGGCCAGGCGAGCACGTCGTCGTGCATGCGATGCCGGTAGAAGGCGCGCAGGGTGCCGTCGGTCCGGTCGTCGGCGTAGTACTCGGCGCGCGCGTAGCCGTAATCGACGAACAGCATCGCGCCGCGCTGCATGCCGCCGGCGACCGCCTGGATCCAGTACGGCAGCTGCGGCAGCACCTCGGAGGTGTAGCCGTCGGGCAGCTCGCGGCCGAGGCGACGCTCGATGAAGCGCACGGCCTGCAGCAGCATCGAATCAGCCGGCCGCCACTGGGTGCCGAAGCGCTCGCCGTCGGTGGCCACGTACTGCTCCATCACCTCGCGGCCGCGGATCGAGAAGCGCGGCGTCGGCAGCGCGTCGATCACCTCGTTGGCGAACAGCACGCCGTTCCAGTCGTGCGGGACCGGGCCGTCGATCCATTCGACCAGTTCGAACAGCATCGGCTGCAGCCGCTCGAACAGGCGGGCGCGCTGGCGCTCGCGCAACTGCGCGGAGGGTTCGAGGATCAGGTAGCGCGCGGGCAGCGCGTCGAGTTCCATCAGCCGCATCAGCGCGGTCTGCGCGAACGCGCCGGTGCCGCCGCCGAGTTCGAGCATCAGTGCGCTCGGCCCCAGCTGCCGCAGGACGGGCGCCACCGCATCGGCGACGCAGGCGGCGAACACGGGCCCGAGCTCGGGCGCGGTGACGAAATCGCCCGCCTCGCCGAACTTGGTGGCGCCGGCGCTGTAGTAGCCGAGGCCGGGCGCGTAGAGCGCGAGTTCCATGAAGCGGGAGAACGGGATCGCACCGCCGGTGGCGGCGATCTCGTCGTGGATGTGGCGCGCCAGCCGCTGGCTGTGCTCGCGCGCGGCGGCGTCGGGCGTCGGCAGCGCGGCCGCGGCGCGCGCGGCGGGATCGATCGGCATCGGGACGGGGGACGTGGGAGACTCCCGCAGGATACGGGAGCGAGGCTGAAGGCGATGGCGATGCAGGCAGGCGCAAACCCGGGACGCGCGGTGCTGGTGACGGGCGCCGCGCGGCGCATCGGCGCGGCAATCGCGCGCGCGCTGCATGCCGCCGGCTGCGACCTCGCGCTGCACTACCGCGGTTCGCGCGACGCCGCGATCGCCCTGCACGACGAGCTCGATCGCGCGCGGCCCGGCTCGGTGCTGCTGCTGCAGGCCGACCTCGGCGAATTCGACCGCCTGCCCGAACTCGTCGCGCAGGCGGTCGGTCGCTTCGGCCATCTCGACGGGCTGGTGAACAATGCATCGACGTTCGCGCCGACGCCGGTGGGCGGCGTGACGCCCGCAGACTGGGACGCGGTGTTCGCATCCAACGCGCGCGCGCCGTTCTTCCTGTCGCAGGCCGCGGCGCCGCACCTGCGCGCCAGCGGCGGCGCAATCGTCAATCTCGTCGACATCTATGCCGAGCGCCCGTTGCGCGCGCACGCGGTCTATTCGATGGCGAAGGCCGCGCTCGCGATGGCGACGAAGGCGCTCGCGCTCGAGCTGGGGCCGGAGGTGCGCGTCAACGCCGTCGCGCCGGGCGCGATCCTGTGGCCGGAAAACGACGCCGACCCCGCCGCGCGCGACGCGATGCTCGCGCGCACGCCGCTCGGGCGCACCGGCACGCCGGCGGAGATCGCCGAGGCGGTGCGCTGGCTGCTCCTGGACGCGACGTACTGCACCGGCCAGGTGCTGGCCGTCGACGGCGGGCGCGAGGTGGTGGGATGACGCGCCTGCACGCGCCTGACGGCGTTCGCGTGCCGGCCGCGTGCGGGAGGGCGCGATGAGCCAGCCGTCGTCGGAGCACATCCGGCGCATCGCGCCCGGTGACGACCTGCCGCTGCACGCCGCGCGCGCCGCGGTGACCGCGGCGATCCGCGACGCCTGCGACGCCGGCGTGCGCAAACTGCTCGTCGATTTCCACGGCTGGCGCGGCAGCGAGCGGCCTTCGCTCGCGCTGCGCATCGACAGCGTCTTCGAATGGAGCGCCGCGGCCGCCACGGCACCCGGTTTCGTGCTGGCGCTGGTGATGCCGCCGGCGCTGGTCGATCCCGGCAAGATCGGCTTCATCATCGGCCGCCGCATCGGCTTCAACTTCGACGTGTTCGGCTCCGTCGACGAAGCCGCCGCCTGGCTCGAAGCCGAACCCGCGTTCGTGCCGCCCGCGGACGACTGGCGCGTTTAGCCCAGCGCGACGACGTCGCCCGCCGTGCCGTGCTCGGCATGGGCGGCCCACAGCTGCCCGAGCGTGCGGCCCGTGTGCGGGACGGCGACGTCGGGCGCGATGTCGGCCAGCGGACGCAGCACGAACGCGTGCTTCAGTTCCGGCCGCGGGATGCGCAGGTGGCCGGCGCCGTCGAGCACGCGGTCGTCGAACAGCACGATGTCGACGTCGAGCGTGCGGTCGGAAAACCGTGGGCCGCTGCGGTCGCGGCCGTGCGCATCTTCCAGCGCATGCAGCCAGTCGTTGAGCGGCTGCGGCTCGAGGTCGCTGTCGATGATGGCGGCCGCATTGAGAAAGGCGGGCCCGTCGAAGCCCACCGCCGGCGTGCGGTAGACGGGCGAGACGATGACGTTCCCGAAGCGGGCGTGGAGCGCGTCGATCGCCGCGCGCAGGTGCTGCTCGGGCGCGACGTTGCTGCCGAGGCTGAGGTAGGCGCGGCCGCTCATGCCGTCCGCGCGCGCTCGATCATCACGCCCACCGCGCGCGCGCCGCGCACCGCGCCGGGCTTGCTCAGCTTGAGTCGCAGGTGCTGCACGGGAAATTCCGCGAGCACGATCGCGGCGACGCGCTCGGCCAGCGTTTCGACCAGCCCGAAATCCGACTCGGCGACGAACTCGCGGATGCGCGTGCTCACCGCCTTGTAGTCGAGCGTGTGCGCGATGTCGTCGCTGGCCGCCGGCACGCGGTTGTCGAAGGCCATCTCGAGGTCGAACACCAGCGGCTGGCGGATGCGCCGTTCCCAGTCGTAGATGCCGATCAGCGCCTCGATCTCGAGGCCTTCGATGAAGACGTGGTCCATGGCGGCGTTCCCCTGCGGTGCGGCGATGCTACGGACGCGCCGCGCGATGTCCACTCATGCGAGCGCCACCGCCGGCAGCGTGGCCATGTCCCAGCGCGGCATCACCTGCACGCCGAGGTCCTCGTGCTGCCCGGCGGCCAAGCGCAGCGCGCCGGCGAAGGCGATCATCGCGCCGTTGTCGGTGCACAGCACCGGCGGCGGGAAGCCGACCGCGGCGCCGCGCTGCTCCGCGAGCGCGTGCAGCTTCTCGCGCAGGCGCCGGTTGGCACCGACGCCGCCGGAGACGACCAGCCGGCGGAAGCCGGTCGCATCGAGCGCACGCGCGCACTTGATGGCGAGCGTGTCGACCACCGCGTCCTCGAAGGCGCGCGCGATGTCGGCGCGGGTCGCCTCGGTCTGGTCCGAGGCGCGCCAGGCGAGCAGCACCTGCGTCTTGAGGCCGCTGAAGCTGAAGTCGAGGCCGGGGCGGTCGGTCATCGGGCGCGAGAACGTGAACGCGCCGGGTCGGCCCTGCTGGGCGATGGCCGCGAGCTGCGGGCCGCCCGGATAGGGCAGGCCCATCAGCTTGGCGGTCTTGTCGAAGGCTTCGCCGGCGGCGTCGTCCAGCGTCTCGCCGAGCAGCCGGTAGCGGCCGATGCCGTCGACGCCCACCAGCTGGGTATGGCCGCCCGACACCAGCAGCGCGACGAACGGCTCGGGCTGGCGGCCCGCGTGCAGCGCGGCGCGCTGTTCGGCGTCGTCCATCAGCGGCGCCAGCAGGTGGCCCTCCATGTGGTGGACGGCGATCGCCGGCACGTCGAGCGACCAGGCCAGCGCCCGCGCGACGCCGGCGCCGACCAGCAGCGCCCCGACGAGGCCCGGACCGGCGGTGTAGGCGACGCCGCCGAGATCGGTCGTCGACAGGCCGGCCTCGGCCAGCGTCTGCCGGATCAGCGGCAGGGTCTTGCGCACGTGGTCGCGGCTGGCGAGTTCCGGCACCACGCCACCGTACTGCGCGTGCAGCGCGATCTGGCTGTACACGGCATGCGCGCGCAGGCCCTCGGCGGTGTCGTAGACGGCGACGCCGGTTTCGTCGCAGCTGGTTTCGATTCCCAGGACTTTCAATGACTTGGCCTCGACGGACGGGCGGCCGGGAAGGCCGTCACAGCCGCCGTCAGGAAAAAGTGGGAGCGGCAGCTTGCGGTGCCGCGGGACAGGCCGATATCATAGGCGGCTCGCCTGGCCTGTGGCCGGCGGTCCCAACCACCCGAGATTCCGTATGCCGAGCGTCAAAGTCCGCGAAAACGAGCCTTTCGAGTTTGCCCTGCGCCGCTTCAAGCGCACCTGCGAGAAGGCCGGCGTCCTCGCTGAAACCCGCAAGCGCGAGTTCTACGAGAAGCCGACGCAGGAGCGCAAGCGCAAGGCCGCCGCGGCGGTGAAGCGTCAGGCGCGCCGTTCGTCGCGCGACGTCACCAAGCGCCAGCGCATGTACTGATCGCGTCGCCGGGCTTCCCGGCACGCGTCGATGCAGCACGAAAAGCCGACCACGCGTGCGTGGCCGGCTTTTCTGCGTTGTGGCGCCGGCGTCGTCGGGTCGGAATGGCGCGCGTGCGACATCCCGCCGCCCGAAGGTCGTGCCGCAGCGACTAATGGCCTTCCGCGGGCGGCTTGACCGGCCGTGAAGGCGCGGGCCGCGACGTGCGCGTCGTTGCCGGCGCGGTGCGCGGGCGGTTCGGGAAGAGCGGCGCCAGCTCGGCGTCGACCGCGACCGGGCGGGCCCAGCGGTCGTAGGCCGCCACGATGCCGCGCTTGAGCGCGAGGTAGCCCGGCGTGCCGGGCGCGAGGCCGAGCTCGTCGGCGATCGCGGCCCAGTCGCGCGACGGCTCGCGCTCGCGCAGCGCCACGATGTCGCGGCAGGGCCGGCCGGCCTGCATCGCCAGGCTGCAGGCGAGGTAGGCGTCGCCCGGCGTCCAGCCCGGCCGCGCCAGCAGTTCGACCACCAGCTCGCGCGGCGCGCGGTGATAGCGCACCAGCTCGTCGACGAACGCGTCGCGGTAGGTGGTGGCGTAGGTCCCGATGTCGGCCATGCGGCCATCGACCCACGCATCGCCCGAATGCGTCGCGTCCTGCGCATGCGCCGCGCCCGACGCCGCCAGGACGGCAGCGAGCAGCAGGCGGAGCAGGGCCGGATGGCAAGCGGGACGGGTCATGGGCGCGGGTTCGGACGGGCGGGGCGGATCATGCGCCCGTCCGCCGCAACCCGCCAGCGGCGCATGAAAAAGCCACGGCGCGGACGCCGTGGCTCGGTGCGCCGCTCGGGCGACGATGCGTCGATCAATCGCCGCGCCAGCGGTTGTCGTAGCCGTAGCGGTTGTCGTAACCGTAGCGGCCGTCGCGGTCGTAGCGCGGATCGTAGTACTGCGCCTTGCACTTGCCGTGCTTGTTGCACTTCACCTGTCGCTGCGGCTGGGCGTAATAGCCGTATGCGCGACCGTTCGGCGCGCCGCGCACGTAACCGGTGCGGTAACCGTTGTTGTAGCCGTTGTTGTAGCCGTTGTAACGGTTGTCCTGCACCACGCGGTAGTAGACCGGGCGACCGTAGGCGTCGCGGCCGACGACCAGCCGATCGTCCGCGCCGTAATCGCCATTGCGGTAGTACGGCTGGTTGCCGCGGAACACCACGTCGGCGATGTCGACGATCGCGCGGGTGAGGTCGTACGACTGGGCGTGCGCGGGGGCCGGCGCGAACGACGCGGCGCCGAACGCGGCGGCCAGGACAGCGGGAGCGAGCCAGCGGGAAAGGGCCATGGAAACCTCCTCGACCCCGCACCATGCGGAGCACGCTGCGACCATGCGTCAGCCCGGGTGAACCGGTATTTAACCCTTCGTCGACGCTTCAGTCGGCGTTGCGTGAACGCTCATCCCGCGTTCGATCGCGTCGAGCACGTCGTACAGCTCGACCGCATGGTCGATCGCATGCACGCGGCCCGGTGCGTCCGGCATGGCGTCGCGCTCGTGCACCCACGTCAGGTGGTAGGGGATGTGCACGCCGATCCCGCCGAGCGCGACCACCGGCGCGACGTCCGACCGCAGCGAGTTGCCGACCATCGCGAACTCGGATGCCGCGATGCCGAACTCGCGCAGCAGCCGCGCGTAGGTGGCGGTGTCCTTCTCGCTGACGATCTCGATGCGCTGGAACAGGTCGGCCATGCCCGACTCGCGCACCTTCGCTTCCTGGTGGAACAGGTCGCCCTTGGTGACGAGCACGACCGGCCAGCGCGACGCGACGCGCTCCACCGCCGCGCGGATGCCGGGCAGCAGCTCGACCGGGTGCTGCAGCATCGACTGCGCGAGCTGGACGATGCGGTGGATCGCCGCGGCGTCGATGCGCCCGGCCGTGATCTCGATCGCCGCCTCGATCATCGACAGCGCCATGCCCTTCACGCCGTAGCCGAACACCGCGAGGTTGCGCTTCTCGACCGCGTACAGCCGCGCGTGCAGCGCGTCGCCGCGCAGCTCGACGTACGGCGACACGATCGATTCGAACGTCGCCTGCGCCTGCGCGAAATAGTCCTCGCTCCGCCACAGCGTGTCGTCGCCGTCGAAGCCGATCATCTTCAGTGCCATGCGCGCAGTATGCCGCGTCCCCTCACGCCTCTTGCACCGTTCGCGCGCCACGCTGCCGCTACGGCGAGGACGCCGCGCAACCGCCTTCGAGGACCCCATGAAGATCCGACACGTCTACAGCACCACCGACCTCGACATGGCACGCGCCGCGATGAACGCCGCCCGCGAGGCGGGCGTCGGCGAGGAATGCGTCATGCTGGTCGCACGCTCGGACATCGAGCTCGACTCGATCCCCAACAGCCACAAGGAAGCCGACAGCGACTTCGTGCCCGGCGCGCTCAAGGGCATGGCCGCGGGCGCCGGCACCGGCCTGCTGCTCGGGCTGGCCGCCGTCGTGTTCACGCCGCTCGGGCTGACGCTCGCCGGTGCCGGCATCGCCGCGCTCGCGGGCGCGGGCATCGGCGGTTTCGCTTCATCGTTGTTCGGCTCCGCGCTGCCCGACCCGGTGCGGCAGAAGTTCCACGACGAGATCGCGGCCGGCCGCATCCTGGTGGTGATCGACTGCAACGACGACGTCGCGCGCGTCGCCGGGCCGGCCATCGAGGCGACCGGGGCCACGCACCTGCCGTTCGAACACGCCACCAGCGCGCTGCGCTGATCAGCCGCTGCAGGCGCGCAGGCCGAGGTTGAGCAGGATCGTCAGCACGACGGAAATGATCAGGCTCGGCAGGCAGCCGGCGAGGCGGACGCGGGCGGGCATGGGCACCGGGATGGCGGGACGGCAGTCGATCCTGGGCGGGTCGCGGTGAGTGCGCCGTCGCGGCCCCGCGGTCGCACCCTGCCGCGCGCGTTCTATCGCCGCGATCCGCGCATCGTCGCGGTCGAACTGCTCAACAAGGTACTGGTGCGCGACGACGGCCGCCGCGGACGCATCGTCGAGACCGAGGCCTACTGCGGCGCGGACGACGCCGCGGCGCACAGCTACCGCGGCCCGACGCCGCGCACCGCGACGATGTTCGGGCCGCCGGGGCGGCTGTATGTCTACTTCACCTACGGCATGCACTGGTGCTGCAACCCCGTCTGCGGCGAGGCGGGCGAGGGCGTGGCCGTGCTGCTGCGCGCGCTCGAGCCGATCGGCGGCCTGGCGCTGATGCGGGCCGCGCGGCCCGCCGCCTCCGCCGACCGCGACCTCTGCCGGGGCCCCGCGCGGCTCTGCGCCGCGTTCGGGATTGACGGCGAGGACGACGGCCTGGACCTGACCGTCGCGGCCGGCCGCCTGCGCATCGTGGACGACGGCGTGCCGCCGCCGGCGCAGCCCGTGGTGGCCACGCGCGGGGGGATTTCACGCGCGGTCGAGGCGCCGTGGCGCTGGTATGTTCCCGGCAGCCCCTTCGTGTCCAGGTCATGAACGATTGCGGCGCCGGGATTCAAGCTGGTCGGAGTACGCCCGTTAACGGCGTAGGGAGGGCCCGCCTCCCGGGCGGGGCACGCGCGGCGAAGGCGGCCGGAGATGGACACGATGGGAACGGCGGTGGGTGCGATCAGGAAGGAGGGCGAGGTGGCTGAGGCCTGGCAGGTCGGGCATGCGCTCGGCCGCCTGCTGGACGCCGCCGGCGTGCCGGACTTCGCGCAGCGCGTCGCCGCCTATTTCGAGGGCGAGGGCTTCGGGCACCCGCTCGCGCTCTGGTGCATCGGGCCGGGCGATCCGCAGGTGCACGACCCGGCGCGCCTGCGCGAGCACGACGTCGCCACCGCGCTGCGCGCCCGTGCGACCCACGGCTGGGCCACCGACGGCACCACCGGCCGCGTATCCGCCTGCATCGAGGTGCAGGACAACGGCGACAGCATCGGCATCGTCGTCGACGGCCCGCAGCACGTGCGCCAGCAGCTGCGCGCGCACTGCGACCTGCTGGCGCCGATCGCGCGCGCGGTGTTCGAGAAGAACCGCCTGACCGAATCGATGCGGGCGCTCGAGCGCTCGGAGCAGCTGCAGTCGGCGCTGTTCCAGATCGCCGACATGGCGAGCTCGGAGATGGACCTCGAGGACATGCTGCGCGAGCTGCACGCGATCGTCGGCCGCTTCATGTACGCCGAGAACTTCTACATCGCGCTGTACGACGAGCAGAAGGACGCGATCCGCTTCATCTACCTGGTCGACACCGAGGACGACATCGTGCGTCCGCCGAACGAGTTCATCCCGATGTCGGTGATGGACCGCGGCCTGACCTGGTACGTGATCCGCGACAAGCGCCCGCTGATGGGCTCGATGGAGCAGATCCGCGAGCAGATCTCCGGGCCGATGCGCGACATCGGTGCCGATTCGCTGGACTGGATGGGCGTGCCGATCATGGTCGGCACGACGGTGCGCGGCGTGCTGGTGGTGCAGAGCTACGTCGAGCGCCCGCGCTTCACCCAGGCCGACCAGGCGCTGCTGACCTACGTCGGCAGCCACATCCTCACCGCGCTCGACCGCAAGCTGCAGCAGGAAGAGCTCGAGCGCCGCGTCGAGGAGCGCACGCAGGCGCTGACGCTGGAGATCCAGGAGCGCCAGCGCAGCGTGCGCATCCAGGAAACGCTCTACCGCATCGCCGAGCTCTCGCACACCGCCACCAATCTCGACGAGTTCTATGCCGCGGTGCACCGCATCGTCGGCGAGTTCCTCGATGCGCGGAACTTCTACATCGCGCTGCTCTCCGACGACGGCAGCACCGTGCACTTCCCGTATTTCGTCGACCAGTCCGGCAACCGCGCCGAGAGCCGCCCGGTCGGGCGCGGCATCTCCGAATACGCGATGCGCCAGGGCAAGCCGCTGCTGCTCGACATGACCGATCCGGACACCCTGCAGCACATCCGCGAGCTGCAGCAGCGCGGCGAGCTGCGCGCGATCGGCAAGGAATCGGTGGCGTGGCTCGGCGTGCCGCTGGTGCTGGGCGACCGCGTGATGGGCCTGCTCGCGGTGCAGAGCTACACGGCGGGCGTCGGCTACAGCGCGCGCGACCGCGAGCTGCTCACCTTCATCAGCTACCAGATCGCGAACGGTCTGGAGCGCCAGCGCGCGGCCGCCGAACTCAAGAACGCGTACCTCGACCTCGAGCAGCGCGTGGCCGAGCGCACCGTGGAGCTGTCCGAGCAGATCGAGGTGCGCGAGCAGATCGAACAGCGGCTCAAGCACGAGGTACTGCACGACTCGCTCACCGGCCTGCCCAATCGTGCCTACCTGCGTGACCAGCTGGTGCGCGCGCTCGCCCATCGCGAACGCGATCCGCACTACCGGTTCGCCGTGCTGTTCATGGACCTCGACCGGTTCAAGGTCATCAACGATTCGGTCGGCCACCTGGTGGGCGACGCGCTGCTCAAGGAAGTCGCGCGGCGCTTCGCGCGCTGCGTGCGCGGCGGACGCGACATGGTCGCGCGGCTGGGCGGCGACGAGTTCGCGATCCTGATGGAAGTCGATTCGCCCGAGTCCGCCATGCGGATGGGCCATCGCGTGATCGAGGCGCTCAAGGAGCCCGTGCGCGTGGAGAGCAAGGAGCTCTTTACCGGCGTCAGCGTCGGCATCACGCTGAGCAGCCCGCATTACACGTCGCCCGAGGACCTGCTGCGCGACGCCGACATCGCGATGTACCGCGCCAAGGCCGGCGGGCGCCACCGCATCGAGGTGTTCGACGAGCAGCTGCACGAGCAGGCGCTGCAGTTGCTGGAAGTCGAGAGCGACCTGCGCCGCGCCATCACGCGCCAGGAATTCGAGCCGTATTTCCAGCCGATCGTGCGGCTGGTGGACGGCGCGGTGGTCGGCTACGAGGCGCTGATCCGCTGGAACCATCCCGAGCGCGGCGTGCTCGCGCCGGGCGCGTTCCTGCACGTCGCCGATGCGAGCGGCAGCATGGAAGCCATCGACTGGCAGATGTTCGACCGCGCGCTCGACTGCATTCCCGGGCTGCTGCAGCCGGGCCAGTACGTGAACCTGAACTTCTCGCCGCGCCATTTCCGCTCGCAGGAGCTCGACGAGCGCTTCCTGCGGCTGGTGGCCGACAAGGGCGTGGACCCGTCGCAGGTGCGCATCGAGGTCACCGAGGGCGCGCTGCTGGAAAACCCCGAACAGATCGGGCAGGTGTTCAACCGCCTGCGCGAGAACGGCGTGCTGATCGCGCTCGACGACTTCGGCACCGGCTATTCGTCGCTGAGCTACCTGCACCGCTTCAAGCTGCACACGGTGAAGATCGACCGCTCCTTCATCAGCGACCTGCAGATCGAAGAGGAAGGCGGCAGCACGGCGGTGGTGCGGGCGATCCTCGCGCTGTCGCGTGCGCAGCGGCTCGAGGTGGTGGCCGAGGGCATCGAGACCGAGGCGCAGCGCCGCGCGCTGATGACGCTCGGCTGCGAACTGGGCCAGGGCTACTACTTCGCGAAGCCCGCGTCGCTCGGGTCCATCCTCGCCTCGCGGGGCCAGTGAAGCGCCCGGCAGGCGCGCACCACCCGGACGAGCGCCTCGCCCGGCGAACCGGTGGCGAGGGTGCGCCCGCCGGCCGACACCGCGAAGCGGCGCGCGACCAGCATGCGATCGAGGATCGGCGCGTCCAGCGCGATGCGTGAGGACAACGCACGGTCGGCGCCGCGCGCGACCGGGTAGTCCATGCCGGTGCCGTCGGCGAGGAGGGTGACCTGGCCGTCGCCGGGAACCACCTGCGCCGGGGCGATGCGCAGGTCCAGGACCGGATCGCCGGGGTCGCACCGCAGCCAGACCCGCGGTTCCCCGTCGCGCGCCGTCCAGACCGCCTGGGCGCGGATGCCACTGCCCCGCAGCTGCCAGCGCCCGTCCGCGGCGACGGCCGCCGCCGCCGGGGTGCCGGCCGCCGCCAGCCCGGCCGCCAGCGCGGCGACGGCGATCAGGGCGGCAGGCTCATAACGTGACGGGCTTCTCATTTACATGCGACCGTAGCGCGCCCACGTTAAGAGCGCGCGGTCGTCCGACGGGCGGCGTTATCCGCGCCGTCACTCCCCCATGGCCCCTCGCTAACGGCCGTCCGCGGAGCATCGAAGGCCGACAACGGAGGCCACGATGGGCACCAACATCCACGAGAAGCACCTGCGCGATTCCGGCCATTCCAACCCGCCGCCCGGTCCCGACAAGCTCGGCGGCGGCACCCATGCGCTGCGCGCCGGCAAGGACGGCCCGACCCAGCGGAAGTCGGTCCAGCCCAAGGAACCGCCCACGCGCGACGAGGGCCGCGACGACCGCCGCAGCGGCAGCGACAGCCACCGCGGCCGGA
>NZ_SMRQ01000016.1 GCF_004359965.1 Cognatilysobacter segetis
GCGCAGGTGGCGGGCGCGATGCTGGCGGTCGTCGTGGCGCGCGTGCTCGACGGCGACGGCGTGCGCGCGGACGTCGTTCCGGAACCCTGATCCCGACGGCACGCGCCCGGCACAATGCGCGTTCCGTTCGCCGGCCCGATCGCATGTCCATCGTCCTCACCGACTTCGCCCGTCCGCGGCTGTTCCCGCGCGAGCCGCGCCGCAACACCGTGCAGGACTGCACGCCCGAGGCCTTCGAGCGCCATCTCAACGAGGTCGCGCCCGTCGCGGTGCTGGCGGGCTACGCGCCGTTCTGCAAGCTCCACGTGCACCGGAACTGGACGTCGACCCGCTGCTTGGCCGTGCCGATCACCGAGCAGAACCGCCACCTGCTGCGAACGGGCTACGAGGCGCGTACGCGTGACGAGTTGCCCGTGCTGGTGCGCTGGTTCGAAGGGATCGAGCCCCCGGTCGCGGCCTACCTCATCCCGATCCTCTACAGCCGCGAGCAGCTGGCGAAGGAGGGCACGTCGATCGACGCGGACTGGGGCGTCGTCGGCTGCATGTACACCGCCGAGCCGGTGGAGACGCCGATGGCGCCCATCACGATGATGCGCAACGCACTGGGCGTGGACGAGGGTGGATCGGGCGTCCCGCTCGATCGCGATGCGTACCTGCGCGCGGTCGACTTCTGGAACACGCACGCGAACTGGCGCGGCTAGGCGCCACCAGGCCCGCGCGGCATGGCTGGCCGCTTAACTCGACAGGCGGCCGGCGGCGCCGGCGCGACGTGCGACGCGCATAGTGGCCTCGTCCCGGACCGACCCGCGGTCGAACACGCCGGGACGGGGAGGCGCCATGTCACAACTCCTCCATGCCATCCGCCACGCGCTGCATTCGCGCGGCGACACGCCGCCCGCGCCGGCTCGAAACGTGCCCATCGCCCGCATCGGGTGGCCGCCGCTCAGCGTCCCGTCCGGCTCGCACCGCCGCAGCAGCGACGAGCAGCCCTGGTTCCGCGAGGGACCGGAGGACCCGTGGCGGCGCGACCAGCCGCCCGCCGCCAAGCCCTGGTCCTGACGCGACCGGCGTGAGGCCGTGCTGACGCCGAGCGCCATTGCCGCTTGCCGCGTCGCCTGACGGCTCGTCCTAATCGCCTGTTTCGGGCCGTCCGATGGGCCTCCGCGCGCGCGTGAAAGCTTCAGGGCGCGCCCGCACGGCCGCTTGCGAACTGTGATGGAAGTCGCATGATTCGCATGCGCCCTCATCGCCTTGGACAGCGGCTGGAGTCACCGTGAGATTGCGTACCGACCTTCAGGCCATGCGCGGTTTCGCCGCGCTCATCGTCGTTCTGCAGCACGCGAGCCCGACCCTGCTGCACGCCGGCTATCTGGGCGTCGACATCTTCTTCGTCATTTCCGGCTTCGTGATCACCAACCTGATCGCGCGCGACATGGACGCGGGCACGTTCCGGCTGCGCGACTTCTACTTCCGGCGCGCCAAGCGGCTGCTGCCCGCCGCGTACGCGACGTTCGCGGCGACCACGGTGGCCTCGCTGTTCTTCCTCGACATGCGCGAGTGGCACGACTTCGGCGCGCAGCTGCTGGGTGCGGTCACGTACACGGCCAACTTCGTGCTGCTGGGCCAGACCGGCTATTTCGCCGGCGAGGCCGCCCTGAAGCCGCTGCTGCACGTGTGGTCGCTGTCGGTGGAGGAGCAGTTCTACCTGCTGCTGCCGGCGTCGCTGATCGTCACACCGCGCAAGGCGTGGCTGCCGGTGATGCTGGCCGTCGTCGCGGCGAGCGTCGCGTTCTACCTGGTGCAGATGCAGGTGCGCCCGGACGCCGCGTTCTACCTGCTGCCCACGCGCGCCTGGCAGCTCGGCCTGGGCGTGGTCGCCGCGCTGGTCGCGCGGATGCAGCCCGTGCAGATCATCGCGCGCCTGCTGTTCTGGCCGGCGCTCGCGGCATTGCTGCTGGTGCCGTCGGCGCCGTTGGGCCTGAGCGCCCAGGCCGCGGCGGTGGCGGTCTGCCTGGCCGCGACCGTGGTGGTGCTGCGCGCGCATCCGGGCGCCGACGCGGCGGCGCCGGTCCGGGGGCTGGCGCGGGTGGGCGACTTCTCCTACTCGCTGTACCTCGTGCACTGGCCGATCTTCGCGTTCCTGCACAACGTGTACGCGGGCGACCCGACCCTCGGCGAGCCGTCGGTGCTGGTGCTGGCCTCGGCGACCGCGGGCGCCATCGTCGGCGGCTGGCTGCTGTACCGGCTGGTCGAGCTGCCGACGCGGCGCGCCAACTTCACCTACTCGCATCGCGTGGCCGCCGGCACGCTGCTGACGAGCTTGGTGCTCGCCGCGGCGCCCACCGCGATCTCGGCGGGCATCTCGACGCAGGGCTCCAAGGGACCGAGCGACTTCGCCTGGCTGCGCCGCGACAACCTAGGCTTCGGCAAGGACTGCGAGTTCTACCAGTCCTTCAGTCCGATCCCGAGCTGCCGGAACGCGGCCCGCCCGGACGTCATGGTCTGGGGCGATTCGTACGCGATGCAGCTGGTGCACGCGATCCTCGCCGACCGCCCCGACCTGCACGTGCTGCAGGCCACCAAGAGCTCATGCGGGCCCTACGCGGCCCTCGCGCAGTACCCGGACGATTTCCCCCGCGCGTATGCGCTGAACTGCCTGTCGTTCAACCGTTCGGTGGTCGACTACCTGCGCAAGACGCCGTCGGTGCACACGCTGGTGCTCTCGAGCGCGTACTACGCCTATATCGACCCGTCGCGGCACCTGATCGACAACAGCAACGGCGTGCCGACCGATCGCAAACCGACGCCGCAGATCGCGCTCGACCGCTTGCGCGAGACGATCGAGACCGCGCGGTCGCTCGGCAAGCGCGTCGTCGTGGTGGCGCCCGTGCCGAGCACCGGCTTCGACTTCACCCATTGCGTGGAACGCAAGGCGCGCGGGCGCACGTGGTTCGGTCGCCGCATGGACTGCCGCATCCCGCGCGAGGCCTACGAGGCGAACATGAAGCCCACGCTCGACCTGCTCGCCCAGCTCGAACGCGAGGCGAAGGTGTCGGTGGTGCGCTTCGACGACGCGCTCTGCGACGAAAGCCACTGCGCCACCGAGATGCAGGGCGTGATGCTGTACCGCGACGACGGCCATCTGTCGTACGAGGGCTCGCGCCTCGTCGGGCGCCGGATGCATCTCGCGAACAAGCTCCTCGCCGAGGCCCGCTGAGGCGCGCCGGCGCGTGCGTTGTCGCGTGGACGTCGCCTTCAGCCGTACGTGGCGGCCAGCAGCGAGAGGAAGCCGCCGATCGCGAGCAGCGCGTGCACGATCACCAGCCAGGCGGGCAGCAGACGCTGCCGCCACTTGAACGCGAGGCTCATCACCGCGCCGCCGCCGGCCGCGACCAGGAACAGCACCAGCGCGAGCGTGGCCAGCGGCGGGACCGGGCCGGTGAAGACCGAATAGGCGAGCAGCGTGAGGCCGGATGCGGCGAGCAGACCGTGCAGCATCGCCAGCCACGCGGGCGGGTTGTGCTTCGTCGCGAAGCGGATGCCGGCCATCACGAGGCCACCCAGCGCGGTGAGCAGGAACAGAAGCGTGGCGGTATGCAGCATGTCTCGTCTCCGTTGTGGCCGGGCCGCCCCCGGCGGGCCGGGCGCGACCGGCGTCAGGCCTGCACCCGGGCACCGGGTTCAGCGCGCCGCCGTGACCCGCCAGACCGCGTCGCCCACGTCGTCGGCGACGAGGAGCGCGCCCTCGCGATCCTGCGCCAGGCCGACCGGCGCGCCAAAGAGCTGCTTCTCGTCCTTCGAATGGAAGCCGCCCACGACCGTCTGCGGCTTGCCCGCCGGTCGGCCACCGCGGAAGGGCACGAAGACCACCGCGTAGCCGCTCAGGGGCGAGCGGTCCCAGCTTCCGTGCTCGCTGACGAACACACCGCCCTGGTAGGCGGCGGGCAGCGCATTGCGTTCGGAGAACTGCATGCCGAGCGCGGCGACGTGCGAGCCGAGCGCGTAGTCGGGCACGATCGCGCGGGCGACCAGGTCCGGACGCTGCGGCACGACGCGCATGTCCACGTGGCCGCCGAAGTAGCTGTACGGCCAGCCGTAGAAACCGCCGGGCCGGATCGAGGTGAGGTAATCGGGCACGAGGTCGGCGCCGATCTCGTCGCGCTCGTTGGCGATCGCCCACAGCTGGCCGGTCCACGGATTCCAGCCCAGTCCGGTCGGGTTGCGCACGCCCGACGCGTAGATCCGGCTGCCCGCACTGGCGACGTCGACCTCGAGGATCGCCGCGCGCCGGTACTCGACCTCCAGCCCGTTCTCGCCGATGTTGCTGTTCGAGCCCACGCCCACGTAGAGCTTGCGGCCGTCCGGGCTGGCCAGCAGGGCCTTCGTCCAGTGATGGTTGACGGTATCGGGCAGGTCGGTGAACACCGTGCCCGGCGCGCGCACCGCGCTCTCGCCTACGTGGAACGGGAAGCGCAGGATCGCGTCGGTGTTCGCCACGAACAGCGAATCGCCGAGCAGCTGCACGCCGAACGGCGAGTGCAGCTTCTCGATCAACACGTGTTTCTGCCACTCGCCGGGCGCGCCGGTCGGACGGAGCAGGGTGATGCGGTTGCCGCCCTTCGCGCCCTTGCCCGAATTCGCCTTCACCTTGCCGGCGATCCACTGCTTGGGCGTGGTCAACGCTTCCTCGCCGGGGCCGTTGGACTCGACCACCAGCACGTCGCCGTTGGGCAGTGCGAGCAGCTGGCGCGGATGCTGCAGGCCGCCCGCGATCTTCTCGATACGCAGCCCCGGCGCGACCGTCGGCGCCTGGCCCGGCTTCCAGCCCACGCCCTTCGGTACCTGCATCGGCGGCATCAGGAAATTCTTCGCGGCCGGCAACGGCGGCGAGGCGCCGGACTGCTGGGACGGATCGAGCGAGGCCTTGTCGGCGCAGCCGGCGAGCAGCGTCGCCAACGCCACTGCGAGCGCGCGTCGGAACGTGGTGTTCATGCGCGCTCTCCGAGGCGGGCGCGTTGCGTGGCAGTCAGGACGTAGCCGATGCCGATGAGCGCGACGGTCAGGGCGGACAGCCACTGGCCCGCCGGCACGACGGCATACGCATCCCGGCTGTGGACGAAGGCATTGAAGATCGCCGCGACGATGGCGAGCAGGTTGAGCCAGAAGGCGAGGCGATCGGCGGACGTGGACATCCGGCGACCGGTGAACCACACCTGCGCGAGGTTGACCAGGCGCGGGACGATCGCCGCGAACAGGCCGATCACGATCAGCCACGCCGCCGCCTTCGTCCACATGATCTGCGCGCTGCGCGCGTAGACGATGTCGAAGATGAGCGCGGCGACGAAGCAGCCGAACGGAATCGGATCCAGCAGCGCGAACAGCGCGTTCGCGACCGGGGAGCGGGGTGGGACGTCGGGCGTGCGCATGGCGGCGGCCTGCAGGGGAGACGGGCGTCGCCGCGTGCGTGCGGTCCTGCCTCGCGCGGCGGGCGACGGCGTAACGTAGCCGTCGACGCGTCCATGCCCCGTCAGCGTCGCGTGCACGCCGGGCGAAGGCGTGCATGCGCCGGGATCAGGCGCGCCGCTTGTGGAAGTACACCTGCCCGGCGGCCCAGCGCAGCGGCGGCGAATACAGCAGCAGGTCGAAGGGCCAGTCGAACTGCAGGCGGTCGTAGGCCCATCGGAGCGCCCGTTTGGTGCGGAAGCGCGGTGCGGCGTCGACGGCCATCGCTTCGGGCGGCGGGCCGCCGTCGCGTAGGCGCGCCGCGACCGCGCGTCCCACCGCCCAGCCGTGGTCCCAGGCCGAGTGAATCCCGCCGGCGGTCACCGGCGAGACGATGCCGGCCGCATCGCCGACGAGCACGGCGCCGCCGCGCGCCATGTCCGCCACCGGCCCGCTGCAGGGAATGAGGCCGGCGCGCGTGTGGCCGGGATGGAGGCGGCGCGGCAGCCCGCCCGCCTGGCCCACGCGTAGCAGGAAGGCGTCGATGTCCGGCACGCGCGCGTTCGTCGGGTCGTGCCGGAGCGCGAGACCGGCCTGGATGCCGGTGGGGCTCTGCGCGATCCACCCGATGTAGCCCGGCGCGTAGCGCTTGCTGATGAAGCAGTGCAGTGCGTCCGGTTGCGCGAGCCGCGCGCCCGGGAATTCGTATTCCACGCCGTAGAGGAACTGCCGCACCGAGCCGAGCCCGCAGCGCTGGGCAACGCGTGAGCGCGCACCGTCCGCGCCGACCAGGTAGCGCGTGCGGCCCACGCCGGCGACCTGCCAGCCGCCGTCGACGCGGTCGGCGTCGGTGAAGGCGCAGCCCAGCCGCAGGTCGACACCGTTTTCGCGCAACTGCGCCGCGAGCCAGCGCATGACGGCCGGCGTGTCGGTGGTCAGGAAGTAGTAGCCGGGCGCAGCGAGGGCGACCTGCTGCAGGCTGGGCGCGTACAGCCGCACCTGCTCGATGCGTCGCGTCATCGCGGCCGGCACGCGGTTGAGCAGCGTCTGCTCCGCCGCCTCTTTGACGATGATGCCCGTGGTGTGCAGCTTCTCGCCCGGATCGCGCTTGCGCTCGAGCACGATCACGCGCAGTCCGCGTTGGGCGGCGGCGATCGCGCACGCGGCGCCAGCGAAGCTCGCGCCGACGATCACGAGATCGGCATCGAACGGGTCCGAGAGGTTGGGGTCGGTCGACATGACGCGACGATGCGCGCGCACCGCGAGGCCGCGATGGCGCGTCGGTGAAGCGAGGTTGAAGTCGATGCGGACAAGACGGACGGCGCGCCCGTCGCGGCGTCGATCAGCGACGCACCGCCAGCACGCCGTCGAGGGCGGGTTCCGCCTTGAAGCCCGCCTTCACCAGTCGCTGCGCGACCTCGCGCGGCACGTCGCGGCCGCTGGTCAGGCGGTTCGGCGTGCCCGTGTAGTGGAACAGCCGGGCGCCGTGCCGCGCGACGCGTGCGAGCTGGTCGTAGAACGCCTGCGAATAAAGTTCGCCGGCGATGCCGAAGCGCGGCGGGTCGTGCAGCAGCGCATCGATCGACGCATCGGCGATCGTGGTGATGGCCTGCGACACATCGCCGTGCGTGAGCTCCAGTCGCCCACCGGACGAGGGCGCGTCGGGATCCGGCGACCACGGGTTGAGCGTGCGCAGCCACAGCACGTCCTCGTTCTTCTCGAACGAGCGGATGCGCGCGACACCCGCGTCGAGGCAGCAGGCGGCGAAGTAGCCGAGCCCGCCGCAGGTGTCGAGCACGACTTTCCCGGCGGGTTGCACCAGCGCGACCTTGCGGCGCGCGTCCTCGACGGGCGAGGCCTTCGACGTCGGCAGCATCTTGATGCCGTCGATCTCGAACGTGGGTGCGCCCCATTCGGTCGGCACCAGCTTGATCAGCGAGCCCGCGTACCGCGACACCGGCGCGAACGCCTCGCCGTCCCAGTGATAGACCGTGCGGTCCTTGAGACGTCCGGGGTACGGGTAGGCGACGTCGCGCCAATGCCAGGCGTCGTCGCCCAGCGCCGCGACGCCGGTCGTGCGCCCGAGGTCGAGCGAGCCCGACCAGTCCGGCGCGCGCGCGGCCCGCGCGGCGAGCAGGGCGTCGGCGACGTCGCGGGTCACCAGGGGGCCGGCGTAGTGCGCCATCGACGCGGTCCCGGGCGGGCGTTACTCGGGCTGCTGCGGCGCTGGCGCCGACGCGTCGCCGGTCGACGACGGCGCCTTGTCCGTGCGCGCGTCGCGCTTGCGGGCGGCCTTTTCGTCGTTCTTCTTTTTCTTGGCGATCTCGCGCTGGCGCTTTTCGAAGGAATAGTTGGGCTTGGCCAAGGATGCGGTTCCTGATGGGGAGCGAAGAGGATGGACCCCTCGTGCCGAAGGGCCCGCGAAAGCGGGGGGAGGGCGTGCAACGCGGTGCTAGAGTCGCCCGGCCCGCCTCAACGGAACCGTCGACATGAGCACTGCACCGTATCCGATCGGCACCCCCGGCCGTCCCTGGGGCGAGGCGGAGATCGCCGCATGGCGGGCGACGCAGTCGCCGCGGCGGAGCTACCGGGACGACGTGCTCGCCGTGGTCGACCGGTTGCGCGATCGCTTCGACGTGCAGCCGTACGGCCGGCTCGATTATGACGGCGAAACGTATCCGCTGCTGGCGATACGCCATCGCCGGCAGGACGGGTCGCTGCCGGTGGCGCTGGTGACGGGCGGCGTGCACGGCTACGAGACCAGCGGCGTGCACGGCGCGCTGCAGTTCGTCGAGCGGCACATGGACGACTACGCCGGACGCCTGGACGTGGTGGTGGCCCCGTGCGTGAGCCCGTGGGCCTACGAGCGCATCCATCGCTGGAACTTCGGCGCGGTCGATCCCAACCGTTCGTTCAAGGACCCATGCGCGGCGGAGGAATCGGCCGCGCTGACGCGGCTGGTGGCGCCGTTGCGCGGCCGCGTGCTCGTGCACATCGACCTGCACGAGACCACCGACAGCGACGAGACCGAGTTCCGTCCCGCGCTGGCGGCGCGCGACGGCAAGGACCACGAGCCCGACGCCATCCCGGACGGTTTCTATCTCGTCGACGACAGCGCGAATCCACAGCCCGGTTTCCAGCGCGCGATCATCGACGCGGTCGCGAAGGTCACGCACATCGCGCCGGCCGACGCGCAGGGCCGCATCATCGGCTCGCCGGTGGTGGCGCCGGGGGTCATCGAATATCCGCTGGCCGACCTCGGCCTCTGCGCCGGCATCACCGGCGCGAAATACACCACGACCACCGAGGTCTATCCCGACAGCCCGCGCGCGACGCCGGCCCAGTGCAACGATGCGCAGGTCGCGGCGGTGCGGGCGGCGCTGGATTACGCACTGGCGCATCCCTGAGCCGACCGCCAGTCGGCTGCCGCGCGGCGCGATCGGCGCCCTGCCGGTCAGCCGCCTAGAACTTCTGCCCGACCGGCAGGTAGCGCCACTGGCCGGGCGGCATCGCGCCGTCCGGGCCCTTGCCGATCGGTACCTTGCCGATCCGGAGCCGGCGGATCGACACGGTCTGCAGGCCGACCTGTTCGCACATCCACGGCAGCTGTCCCGTGCGGATGCCCTTGCCCGCGAAGCGCAGCCGCGTCTCGTTCTGCCAGCTGACATTGCAGGGCGGCAGCGGCACGCCCTGGTGGGCCAGGCCGTGCTTGAGCCGCCCCAGGCCGTAAGGCGCGAGCTCGCCGCGCACCTCGACGAGGTATTCGTGCTCGATCTCGTCGGCATCCTCGGTCAGCCGCCGCCAGACGCGACCGTCCTGCGTCAGCACCATCAGCCCGCTCGCACCGGGATCCAGCGGCACCAGCGGCGTCAGCCGTTCGAAATGCCGCTGCAGCAGGCGAACGCCCGAGGGGTCGTCGGCCCAGTGCGTGGCGGGCGTCACCAGCGCGGCGGCCGGGGACGGGCCTTCGATCGCGTCCACGCCGACCGGCTTGTTCAACAGGATGGTTGCCGGCTCGACGGGTTCCAGCCGTGCGGCCGCGTCCAGGCGTACGTCCTCGCAGTCGACAGGGTGCTGCGGCGCCTCGACCACGACGCCGTCGACGGTGACCCAGCCGTTGCGGATGTACTGCTCGGCTTCGAGCGGCGTGCAGCCGGCCAGCTGGGCGACGCGGCGTGCGAGGCGGACGGTTTCGGACATCGGTCGGGCCGCGGAATGGGGCGGCGAGTGTAACGGCCGCGGCGGAAGCCACGCGTGGCGGGGTGGCGCCGGTCAGGTTACGGCGGCCGTTTCCTGCAACACTGGCGCCCCGTCGCGCCGGATCGCGCGACTTCTCCCCGGATTACGTGAAGACACCCCCGAGCCTGCAGGCGCTGATCGACGACGGCGTCATCGACGAGGTATTGCGGCCGCTCAAGAGCGGCAAGGAAGCGGCGGTCTACGTCGTGCGCAGCGGCGAGGACGTGCGTTGCGCGAAGGTCTACAAGGACATGGCGCAGCGCAGCTTCAAGCAGCGCGTGCAGTACCAGGAAGGCCGCAAGGTCCGCGGCAGCCGCGAGGCCCGTGCCGTCGGCAAGGCGAGCAAGTACGGCCGACGCCAGCAGGAGACGGCCTGGAAGAACACCGAGGTCGACGCGCTCTACCAGCTGCGCGAGGCGGGGGTGCGCGTGCCCGAGCCGCACGGTTACTTCCACGGCGTGCTGGTGATGGAGCTGGTGACCGACGCGGAGGGGTTCTCGGCGCCGCGCCTGGGCGAGGTCGAGCTCACCGGGGCGCAGGCACGCGACTTCCATGGCGTGCTGGTCCGCCAGGTGGTGCGCATGCTCTGCTGCGGCCTGATCCACGGCGACCTGTCCGAATACAACGTGCTGGTCGGGCCCGACGGCCCGGTGGTGATCGATTTCCCGCAGGTGGTGAGCGCCGGGGGCAACAATGCCGCGCGCACGATGCTGCTGCGCGACGTCAACAACCTCACCGCGAGCCTCGGCCGCTGGGCGCCCGAGCTGTTGGACACCTGGTACGGCGAGGAGATGTGGGCGCTGTTCGAGGCCGGTGCGCTGATGCCCGACACCGCGCTCACCGGGACGTTCGTGCACGACACCCGCACGGTCGACCTCGATGGCGTGCGCGAGGCGATCAACGACGCGCGCGAGCTCGCGCTCATCCGGCAGCAGGGCCGCGAGGCGCGCGACGAGGAGGATTGACGCGGCCGCGGCCTCCTCGGCCCGTCATTGACCTTCCCGTCGCGCGGCGGCCGCGAGCATCCGGCCTTCCCAAGGAGGACCGGCATGCAGAACGCTCACGCCCACGCGTCCAACCGCGCCACGCTGTACCGGATGGTGCTCCCCGACCACGTCTGCCCGTTCGGGCTGAAGGCGCTCGACCTGCTCACCCGCAACGGCTTCGACGTCGACGATCGCCTGCTGACCTCGCGCGAAGCGACCGATGCGTTCAAGCGCGAGCACGGCCTGACGACCACGCCGCTGGTGTTCATCGGCGACCGGCGCGTGGGCGGCGCGGACGAGCTGGAGCGCTGGCTCGCGCAGCGGCACTGACGTACCGCTGCCACGGCACTGGGCGCGATTCACCGCAAGTCGACCGGTCTGCGCCTAACGTCGCGGGTTTCCGCAGGGAGCAGCCAGCATGGCCAAGCGCATCGCGATTCTCGCCACCGACGGCTTCGAGCAGTCCGAGCTCACCGGTCCTCGTGACGGACTGAAAGCCGCCGGTTTCGACGTGCAGGTGATCTCGCCCAAGGGCGGCGAGATCAAGGGTTGGAAGCACACCGACTGGGGCGACGCCGTTCCGGTCGATCTCGAACTGTCGAAGGCGAACGCGGACGATTACGACGCGCTCGTCCTGCCGGGCGGGCAGATGAACCCGGACTCGCTGCGGATGCAGCCGGCGGCGGGGGATTTCGTGCGCGCGTTCGCCGACGGCGGCAAGACCGTCGCCGCGATCTGCCACGGCCCGTGGCTGCTGGTGGAGTCGGGCGTGGCGAAGGGCCGCGAGGTCACGTCGTGGCCGTCGGTGAAGACCGACCTGGTGAACGCCGGCGCCAAGTGGACGGATGCGCCCGTCGTCGTCGACGGCAACATCATCACCAGCCGCAAGCCGGACGACATCCCGGCGTTTACCGACGCGGTCATCAAGGCACTGCAGTGACGCCTACCGCCGCCGCGGGCGTCCCGCGGCGGCGGGGGTAGCGGATCACTTCGCGAGCGACGCGATGTCGATGACGAAGCGGTACTTCACGTCGCTGCGAAGCATGCGCTCGTAGGCCTCGTTGATCGCCTGCGCAGGGATCATCTCGATGTCAGACACGATGCCGTGCTCGGCGCAGAAATCGAGCATCTCCTGCGTTTCGCGGATGCCGCCGATGAGCGAGCCCGCGATCGAGCGGCGCCCGAAGATCAGCACGCCGATGTTCGGACTCGGGTGCGGATGCTCCGGCACGCCCACCAGGCACAGGGTGCCGTCGCGCTTGAGTAGCGTGGTGAACGCATCGAGCTCATGGCTCGCGGCCACCGTGTCGAGGATGAAGTCGAAGCTGCCCGCGTGCGCGGCCATCGCGTCGGCGTCGCGCGACACGACCACTTCGTCCGCACCAAGATGGTGCGCGTCCTGGCGCTTGCTTTCGGATGTGGTGAACGCAACCACGTGCGCGCCCATCGCATGCGTCAGCTTGATGCCCATGTGCCCGAGGCCGCCGATGCCGACGATGCCGACCTTCTTGCCCGGGCCGACGTTCCAGTGGCGCAGCGGCGAGTAGGTGGTGATGCCGGCGCAGAGCAGCGGGGCGACCGCGGCGAGTTGGCCCGCGTCGTGCCGGATGCGCAGCACGAAGCGCTCGTCCACCACGATGCGCTGCGAGTAGCCGCCCAGCGTGTGCCCCGGCGGATCCTGCGTCGCGCCGTTGTAGGTGCCGGTGAATCCGTTGGTGCAGTACTGCTCGAGGCCTTCGTCGCAGGCGGCGCAGTGCTGGCAGCTGTCGACCATGCAGCCCACGCCGACGGTGTCGCCGACCTTGAACCCGGTCACCTGCGCGCCCACCGCGCTGACGTGGCCGACGATTTCGTGGCCCGGCACGCACGGATAACGCGTGCCCGACCATTCCGACTTCACCGTGTGCAGGTCCGAGTGGCAGACGCCGCAGTAGGCGATCTCGATCTGCACGTCGCGCGGGCCGGGCGCGCGCCGGTCGATGTCGAGCGGGACCAGCGGCTGGTCGGCGGCGTGGGCGCCAAAGGCATGGGTCGGCATGTCGGGCTCCTGTCGGATGAACCCGGCAGCGTACGCCCGTCGTCGCAAGCCCGGCGTGCAGCGTGCGCGCCGGTGCATTCCATCCGCGGCGGACGGATCAGCGCGGCGGCGGCTGCGTCTCGTCCGACTGGTCGGACGTGCCCGAGTCGGAACCGCCGAGGTTCGCGCGACCGGTCAGCGTCGAGGCGCCGGACGAGCTGCTGCGGCCGCGAACGTCGTCAGACGTGCCGATCGAGCCGTAGGCGCCGACGGCCTTGGTGCCGGCGGCGGAGGTCGCCGCGTTGCCGGCAACCGGGTTGGACGTGGTGACCGCGTTCGCGGAGCCGTCGCCGGTCGTGGCGCAGGCGGCGAGGGCGAAGGACATCGCGGCGATCGGAACGAGGCGATGGAGGTTCATGCGGACTCCTGCGGCGCTGCCGCGGACGGGGGCGCCGCCACGGCGCCGTCGTGCCGACGCTAAGACCGACGGCATGAGCGGCGAGCGAAGCGCCGAGAAACCCACAGCGGCTGTGGACAAGTGTGGGGATGGGCATCCGCGGAGCACGTTCCACGGCAACGGCCGCTAGGGATCGCGCCGTCATGGCGAGAATTTCGCCATGCGACGCACGCGCACCGGCATGCCGATCCGGGCGACGAAGTCAATCGCGGCATGGCGACAAGACGGATGGCCTGGCGCCCGTGTGCACCGCACAAGCGGCCTTAAGCTCGCCGCCTGCGCCCGGAGACCGACATGCCCCAGCCCCACGTCCGCCTTGCCGTCGCCCTGCTTCCGCTCGCGCTCGCCCTCGCCGCGCACGCGGGGCCCGGCGCGAAATACCCCGCCTATCCGAGCGAGACGCCGGCGACGTTCAAGTCGGTGGTCGAGCGCAACGAGTTCGAGCGGCGCGAGGTGATGATTGCCATGCGCGACGGGGTGCGGCTGCACACGGTCATCCTCGTGCCCAAGGGCGCGCGGCGCGCAGGCATCCTGCTGACGCGCACGCCGTACGACGCGGACGCACTGACCACGCATCGGCAGAGCCCGAGGCTCGGCCCGTCGCTTCAGGGCTACGACAACGCGACCGACGTGATCGTCGAGGAAGGCTACATCCGCGTGGTGCAGGACGTGCGCGGCAAGTTCGGCTCCGAAGGCGATTACGTCATGAACCGGCCCCTGCACGGCCCGCAGAACCCGACGCGCGTCGACGACGCGACCGATACTTGGGACACCATCGACTGGCTCGTGAAGCACGTGCCGGAGTCGAACGGGAAGGTCGGCACCATCGGCATCTCCTACGACGGCTTCGAGCCGCTGATGTCGCTGGTCGATCCGCATCCGGCGCTCAAGGTCGCGGTGCCGATGAACCCCATGGTCGATGGTTGGATGGGCGACGACTGGTTCCACCACGGCGCATTCCGGCAGGAGATGATCCCGTACATCTATGAGCAGGAAGCCAGCCGCAAGAACGAGCACAAGTTCGCGAGCGGGTACCGCGACAACTACGACTTCTTCCTGCGCTACGGCAGCGCGGGCGCGCTCGGCAACGCGTTCGGCATGCAGCAGCTCGGCTTCTGGCGCAAGCTGCTCGCGCATCCGGCCTACGACGCGTTCTGGAGCGACCAGGCCGTTGACCGCGTGCTCGCCGACCGGCCGCTCAAGGTGCCGACGCTGCTGGTGCATTCGCTCTGGGACCAGGAGGACATTTACGGCGCGCCGGCGGTGTGGCGCGCGCTGCGCGATAAGGACCCGGGCGGCACGATGCTGCACATGGTCATGGGCCCGTGGCACCACGGGCAGTCGATCGGCGAGGGCAGCCGGCTCGGCGCGATCGCCTTCGGCAGCGATACGTCGAAGTACTCCCGCCAGACCCTCCTCAAGCCGTTCCTCGCGCAGTACCTGAAGGACGACGCGCCGGCCGCCAACCTTCCGCCCGTGATCGCCTACCAGACCGGCACCGATCGCTGGCAGTCGTTGCAGGGCTGGCCCGTCGCCTGCGCGCAGGGGTGCGCGAGCGGCGAGCGTGCGCTGTACCTGCAACCCGGTCACCGACTCGGGTTCGAGGCGCCCGCATCCGGCGATGCCTTCGACGAGTACGTCTCCGATCCGGCGCACCCCGTGCCCTACCGCGCGCGACCGAACCTCTCGAGTGACGAAGACCACGATGGCTGGAAGACCTGGCTGGTCAGCGACCAGCGCGAGGCTGCGAGCCGTCCCGACGTGCTGACCTACGTGACCGACCCGCTCACCGCACCGCTCGCGATCGCCGGCGCGCCGCGCGTCAACCTCGTGGCGTCGACGTCGGGCACCGACAGCGACTGGGTGGTCAAGCTGATCGACGTGTATCCGGACGAAGTGGCCGACCGCCCGGAACTCGGCGGTTACCAGCTGCCGGTGTCGATGGACATCATGCGCGGCCGCTACCGCGAGAGCTGGTCGCAGCCGAAGGCGTTGGACGCTAGCAAGCCGCTGGTCTACCGGTTCGACCTGCCGAACGCGAACCACGTGTTCCTGCCGGGCCACCGCGTGATGGTGCAGGTGCAGTCCAGCTGGTTCCCGCTGTACGACCGCAACCCGCAGACGTTCGTCGACAACATCATGCTGGCGTCGCCGGCGGCGTACAGACCGGCGACGCAGCGCGTCTACCACGCGGGCACGGACGCGAGCTTCATCGCATTGCCCGTCGTCGACGCGGGCGCGACCGCGAGCCGCTGATCGCCGCGACGATGCGGCCCGTCAGCGGGCCGCGTCGTCCAGCATCGGATAGTCGATGTAGCCCTCCGCGCCACCGCCGTAGAACGTCTCGCGGTGCGGCGTATTGAGCGGTGCATGCTCGCGGAATCGGCGCACGAGGTCGGGATTGGCGAGGAACGGCACGCCGAAGGCCACGGCGTCGGCACGGCCTTCGCGGATCGCCGCCTCGGCCATCTCGCGGTCGTAGCCGTTGTTGACGATCCACGCACCGCGGAACTTCGCGCGCAGCGCGGCGTAGTCGAACGGCTGCGGCTCGCGCGGGCCACCCGTCGCCCCTTCGATCACGTGGATGTACGCGAGGCCGAGCGCATCGAGGCGCTCGACGGCACGCTCGAACAGCGGTTGCGGGTTCGAGTCGTGCGCGCCGTTCGACGGCGTGACCGGTGCGATCCTGGCGCCCACGCGGTCGGCGCCGATCGCGGCGACGCAGGCCTCGGCCACTTCGTGCAGGAAGCGCGTGCGGTTCTCGATGCTGCCGCCATATTCGTCCTCGCGATGGTTGCTTCCATCGCGGAGGAACTGGTCGATCAGGTAGCCGTTCGCGGCGTGGATCTCTATGCCGTCGAAGCCGGCCTCGATCGCATTGCGGGCGGCCTGTGCGAAGTCACGGACGATGTCGGGGATCTCGTCGAGGCGAAGCGCCCGCGGCATCGATACGTCGACGTAGCCTTCCGGGGCGAACGTCTTGGTCTCGGCGCGGATCGCGCTCGGCGCCACCGGCACTTCGCCCGGCGGCAGCAGCGACACGTGCGACACGCGCCCCACGTGCCAGAGCTGCACGACGATGCGCCCGCCGCGGCGGTGCACCTCGTCGGTGACGCGCCGCCAGCCCTGCACCTGCGCGTCCGTGTAGATGCCCGGCGTGGAGATGTAGCCCTGCGCAAGCACGTTGACCTGCGTCGCTTCCGTCACGATCAGGCCGGCGGTGGCGCGCTGCCCGTAGTACTCGGCGGCCATCGGCGAGGGCACGAGCCCTTCGCCGGCGCGGCTGCGCGTGAGCGGCGCCATCACCATGCGATTGGCGCAGTCGATCGCGCCGATGCGGATCGGGTCGTACAGCGACGGTGCGTCGCGGGTGTCGTGAGAAGCGCTCATGCGGATGGCTGCCGTGTCGGAACGGCCGACAGCATGCGCCGCAGGATGTTCGCCACGGCTCGTCGTCGCGTGCACGCAGCGTTCCGCGGGCGACGGCGACGAAGCGGCGGCGGACCATGACGGCCGCCGCCGTGACGGTTACTTGCGCGGCGTCGCCTTCGTCGCGGCCACCGCGTCGAGCATGTGCTGCACGTGCTGCTTCGGGTCGAGATCCGAGTACGCGGCGACGATGCGGCCGTCGGTCGACACGACGTAGGACGTGCGGTTCGACCAGCCGGGCTTCATGGCCAGCGTCGCGTCGTAGCGCTTGGCGATCTGTGCGCCCGGATCGGCCGCGACGGCGAACCGGCCGCCGCAGTGCTCGGTCTCGCGCGAGAAATCGGCCAGCTGGTCGATGTTGCCGGCGCTCAGGCCGATGACCGTGGCGCCCTGCGCCTTGAACTTCTCGATCGCTTCCGAGAACAGGTGCGCCTCGAGGTTGCAGCCCGGCGTGTGCGCGGCGGGGAAGAAGTAGACGACGACCGGCCCCTTCGTGCGCGCCTGTGCGAGATCGAACGTGAAGGGTTTGCCCGCGAGGTAGGCCTTGGCCTTGAAATCCGGCGCGGCGTCGCCCGGCTTGAGTGCGGCGAGCGCCGGCAGTGCGAATGCGAACGTGGCGGCGAGGGCAAGCAGGCGGCGGTGCAGTCGGTTCATGGGAGGGCCCCGGTGTGGACGCGCCCGTTATACGCGATGGGGCGGCGACCGGATGCGCGCCGTCCAGGCATCGCTCATCGAGCGTGTGCGCGGCGGGCGAAGCGACTACTGGATGTCGGTGATCGGCGCGACCCAGTCGCTCACGCAGTCGAGCACGGCGCGCGCGTCATCGCCGTGGGCGACGCAATAGCCGCGCAGGCCGAGCGCCAGTACGAACTCCCCGCTCAGGCAGGTCATGTCGAGCTCCGCGTCGCCGAGCTCGTTGAGGCGGCCATGATGGTCCGGCGGAAAACTGCCGTGCAGATCCACCGGCAGCACCACGGTGGCGCCGTCTTCCCGCGAGAACACCTTGACCCGCATCGCGCGCCGCACCTTATGTTGAGGGCGCGTGAAGGTTGGCGGTCGCGTCGCACATTGGCAAGCGACATTTCGGCACAGGTCCCGATTGTCAACTGAGCTGTTCAGGTTTGTCAGCGCCGATGCGGCCGCTCAACCATCCCGCGGCGATGTCCTCCATCTCAGGGCCCAGCGCGTGGCCGCCCGCAATCAGGTGCGTTTCGTGCGATATGCCGAGGGCCGCCAAGCGGTCGTCCCCCTCGCGCGCAAGCGACACCGGCAGCACCTCGTCCTCGCGGCCGTGGACGACGAGCGCCTGCAGGCGTTGCAGTCGCGCGTCCTGCGCAACCAGAGGGTCCACTTCCGGCAGTAGCCGACCCGACAGCATGGCGAACCCGGCGACGGACTGCGGCGCCGTCATCGCGGCCGCCGCGGCAAGGATGCCGCCCTGGCTGAAGCCGCCGACCCAGGTACGTTCCGGCGTCACATCGTGGTGCGCCTGCAACTGCCCGACGAACTCGACCAGCCGCGCGAGCGCCTCGAGCATCTCCTCCTCGACGATCTGCGGGCCGTCCTCGCTGAAGCCGACGCGGTACCAGCCCCATTTGCCGCCGCTGATCGAGCGGTGCCCGCGCGGCAGCACGACCACCGTGCCCGCGGGCGCGCGCGCACCGAGACGCTCGAGCTGTCGTTCGTCGCCGCCGACGCCGTGCAGCAGCACGAGCAGCGCGCGCGGCCGCTCGGAGACCGGCTCGAGTCGGCGGAAGGCGAAGGCGTAGTCGTCGGCCTGGATCAGATCGTCGTCGGTCATGGGCGTCTCCGGGTGGCGGTCAGTGTCGGCCGGGAGCGGTGAAGCGCGGGCGTCGCGAACCCGCCGCCGCTCGGCCACACTGTCCCGATCCCGCAGGCAGCCATGCACATGAAGATCACCGTCGTCGGACATCCGCTCGTCCAGCACAAGCTCGGCCTGATGCGCCGCGCCGATCTCAGCACCAAGGAGTTCCGCGACCTCGCGTCGGAGGTCGCCACGCTGCTGACCTACGAGGCCACCGCCGACCTGCCGACGGAAGAGGTCGACGTGGACGGCTGGGCCGGACCGGTGCGGGTGCGGCGCATCAAGGGGCGCAAGGTCACTCTGGTGCCGATCCTGCGTGCCGGGCTCGGCATGCTGCCGGGGGTGCTGGAGCTCGTTCCCGCGGCGAAGGTGGGCGTGGTGGGATTGCAGCGCGACGAGGCCACGCTCGGCGCGGTGGGCTACTACGAAAAGCTGGTCGGCGGCATGGCCGACCGCATCGCGCTGATCCTCGACCCGATGCTCGCGACCGGCGGCACGCTCATCGCGACCATCGACGTGCTCAAGGCGGCCGGCGCCACGCGCATCAAGGCGCTGTGCCTGGTGGCCGCGCCGGAAGGCCTGCGCGCCGTGGAAGCGAAGCATCCGGACGTCGAGATCGTGGTGGCGTCGGTCGACGAGCGCCTCAACGAGCACGGCTACATCCTGCCGGGGCTGGGCGACGCGGGCGACCGGATCTTCGGTACGCGCGTTCGCTGAGCCGAGCGCGACCGGCCGCGGGCCGCGCGTGAACGCGGTCACGATCGACCCGCGCGACCGGGACTTTCGGCCTAGGGGCGGCGCGCGGCGCCCCCGTATCCTCGGAATTCGCATCGCACCGGCGGTTCCGGTGCTCCGGGGAGATCCTGCTTGAAGACGTCACTGCTTTCGCTCGCGACGGCCACCGCCCTCGCGCTGGCCACGCCGCTCCACGCGCAGGACGCGCATTGCCTCGACGAGGCCTGCTCGCTGCAGGCGCTGCTGCCGGCCGACACCGCGCCGTCCGCCGCGGCGAGCGACGCGATCGCCGCGCCGAAGATGGGCACCTGGGGCGTCGACACGGCGGGCATGGACCGCAGCATCAAGCCCGGCGCCGACTTCTTCGGCTACGTGAGCGGCAACTGGGCCAAAACCACGCAGATCCCGGCGGATCGCTCCAGCTACGGCGGCTTCGCGGTGCTGCGCGACCTCTCGGAAGCGCGCGTGCGCAAGCTCGTCGAGGGCTATCCGGCCAGCGCCGGCAGCGACGATGCCTCGAAGGTCGGCGCGCTCTACCGCGGCTTCATGGACGAAGCGACGATCGAGAAGCTCGGCGCCACGCCGTTGAAGCCGCACCTCGCCGCGATCCGCGCCGCGAAGACGCGCGACGACATCGCCAAGCTGATGGGTGCATCGAACGCCGGCTTCGGCCGCAGCTTCTTCGGCCTGGGCGTCGGCGACGACGCGCGCGACCCGGAGCACTACGCGCTCTACATCGGCCAGTCGGGCCTGGGACTCGGCGACCGCGACCTCTACCTCGACGCGAAGTTCGCACCGCAGCGTGAGCGCTACCAGCAGTACATCGCGCAGATGCTCGGCATGGCCGGCTGGGACAAGCCCGCCGAGCGTGCGGCAGCCGTGATGGCGCTGGAGACGAAGATCGCGCAGGCCCACTGGACCCGCGCCGAAAGCCGCGACCGCGACAAGACCTACAACCCGATGGCGACGTCCGAGCTGGCGACAAAGGCGCCGGGCTTCCCGTGGCAGGCGTACCTCGCGGCCGCGGGCGTCGAGAAGACGCCGCGCATCATCGCCCGCCAGGACAGCGCGCTGCCGAAGCTCGCCGCGATCTTCGCCGCGACCGACGTCGACACGCTGAAGGCCTACGAGGCGTTCGCCACCGTCGACCAGGCCGCGCCGATGCTGTCGAAGGCATTCGTCGATGCGAACTTCGAGTTCCGCTCCAAGTTCATGTCCGGCCAGCCGCAGCAGCGCGAACGCTGGAAGCGCGCCGTGGGCTTTGCCGAGAACGCGATGGGCGAGGCGATCGGCCGCGATTACGTGCAGCTGTATTTCCCGGCCGACTCCAAGGCCAAGATGGATGCGCTGGTCGCCAACATGAAGGACGCGCTGCGCGTCCGCCTCAACAACCTGTCGTGGATGACCCCGGCCACCAAGACCGAGGCGCTCGCCAAGCTCGACAACTTCGGCCTGAAGATCGGCTACCCGGAGAAGTGGCGTGACTACAGCGGCCTGAAGGTCGTTGCCGGCGACGTGTTCGGCAATGCGCTGCGCGCCTCGCAGTTCGAGTGGGACTACGACCGCAACCGCATCGGCCAGAACGTCGACAAGGGCGAGTGGGGCATGACCCCGCAGACCGTCAACGCCTACTACAACTCGGTCAAGAACGAGATCGTGTTCCCGGCCGCGATCCTGCAGCCGCCGTTCTTCGATCCCGATGCCGACCCGGCCGTGAACTACGGCGGCATCGGCGCCGTGATCGGCCACGAGATCATCCACGGCTTCGACGACCAGGGCCGCAAGTCGGACGGCAAGGGCATGCTGCGCGACTGGTGGACGAAGGAAGACGCCGCCAAGTTCGAGGCGCAAGCGGCCAAGCTCGGCGCGCAGTACGAGAGCTACCAGTTCGCGACCCTGCCGGGCGTGCACATCAACGGCAAGGCCTCGATGGGCGAGAACATCGGCGACCTCGGCGGCGTGACCGTCGCTCTCGACGCCTACCACCGCTCGCTCGGCGGCAAGCCGGCGCCGGTGATCGACGGCTTCACCGGCGACCAGCGCTTCTTCCTCGGCTGGGGCCAGGTCTGGCGCACGCTGATGCGCGACGACGCGCTGCGCCAGCAGCTCGTGGGCGACCCGCACTCGCCGGGCCAGATCCGCGCGTTCGCGCCGCTGCGCAACGTCGACGCCTGGTACGACGCGTTCGGCATCGCGAAGGGCGACGCGCTGTACGTCGCGCCGGAAGATCGCGTGCGCATCTGGTAAACGCTTCAGGCCCGGCGGCGATGGTCGGCCCATGACGGGCCGGCCATCGCGGGAACGCGGTTGGCCTCACGCGCGGTGAATATCCGGTCCGGTCCAATGTCGCCTCCCAACCGGCCGTGGCCTCTATGGAAACCCGAATCCTCGTCGTGGACGACAACGCGCGGGTGCGCGAAATGCTGGCCGACCTGCTGGAGCTCGAAGGACACGAGGTCTACCAGGCGGAAACGGGGCAGGTGGCCCTGCAGCTGATGCAGGGCGGCCTGCAGCCGCGACTGATCGTCTGCGACCTGATGATGCCGGACGTCGACGGATGGCAGGTGCTCGCCTCGGTCGAACAGATGGAGGAGCGTCCCGACGTGATCATCTTCACCTCGCTGGGCGACCTCGCCTCCATCGAGCGCCTGACCGAGCGCTACGGCTGCACCGTGCTCAAGAAGCCCGAGCAGTTGCGCGACGTGGTCGCGGCCGCGCGCGCTCGGCTTTCCCGTCCGAACTGACGGCTGCCCCGGCGGCCGTCGCAGGTTCTTCACGTGGTCGTCACTAGTGTGAAGACTGCCGGTTGCTGGGCAAGGGGTATCGATGCAGGGCCAAACCAGTCATCCCGACGCGCAGGAAGGGGCGCAGCTGCGCCCGTTCGCGCTCGGCGAGAGCGAACGCCAGTTCCGGCTGCTCGTCCAGGGCGTCACGGACTACGCGATCTACATGCTCGACCCGAACGGGCGCATCGCGAGCTGGAACGCGGGTGGCCAGCGCATCAAGGGCTACGCGTCGGAAGAGATCATCGGGCAGCACTTCTCGCGGTTCTATACCGACGAGGACCGTGACCGCGGCGAGCCGGCCTACGCGCTCGAAACCGCGCGCACGCAGGGGCGCTACGAGAAGGAAGGCTGGCGCGTGCGGCGCGACGGCACGCGCTTCTGGGCCAACGTCATCATCGATCCGGTGTACGACGAGGACGGTCGCCACATCGGCTTCGCCAAGATCACGCGCGACATCACCGAGCGCCGCGAGCAGCAGCGCGCGCTGGAAGTCGCGCAGCAGGCGATGCTGCAGGCACACCGGATGGAGGCGATCGGCCAGCTGACGTATGGCGTCGCCCACGACTTCAACAACCTGCTGACGGTCATCACCAACAGCCTCGATCTGATCGCGGTGGACAGCAGCGATCCGCAACGCGTGCGCCGCCTCATCGCGGGCGCGAGCCGCGCGGCCCAGCGCGGCTCGCTGCTCACGCGCCAGTTGCTGGCCTATTCCCGCCAGCAGACGCTGCGCCCCGAGATCCACGACCTCAACGCGCTGATCTACGCCGCCGAATCCGTGCTCCGCCGCGGCGTCGGCGAGAACGTCGACATCGAGCTGTCGCTCGGCCGCGGCCTGGGCGAGGTCAACGTCGACGCACCCGAGTTCGAGGCCGCGCTGCTCAATCTGGTCGTCAACGCGCGTGATGCGATGCCCGCCGGGGGACGCATCACCGTGCGCACGCGGGAGCACCACCAGAAGGAAGCCGAAGGCCGCCGCGCGCCGGGCCGCTACGTGCTCGTGACGGTCGAGGACACCGGCTCCGGCATGGCGCCCGAGGTCATCGAGCACGCGATGGAGCCGTTCTTCACCACCAAGGAAGTGGGCAAGGGCAGCGGGCTCGGGTTGAGCCAGGTGTACGGCTTCGCGGTGCAGTCCGGCGGCGACGTCACGATCGACAGCCAGGTCGGGCAGGGCACCACCATCAGTTTCTTCCTGCCGGTGCGCAGCGGCGACACCCTGCTCGACGAAGGCGACACCGGCGCGCCGGTGAAGGTGCTGCTGGTCGAGGACGATCCGGACGTGCAGGCGATGTCGATCGAGTCGCTGCGCTATCTCGGCTATTCGGTGCTGACCGCCGACGACGGCGAGACCGCGATGGAGATCCTCTCCCGCGATCCGGAGATCGAGGTGCTCTTCACCGACGTGGTCATGCCGCGCGGCATGAGCGGCGTCGATCTGTACCGCGAGGCGCGGCGGATCCGGCCGGAGCTGCGCGTGCTGCTGACCTCGGGCTATGCGCGCGGCCAGCTGCCCACGATCCCGCAGGACTGCGACTTCATCGCCAAGCCCTACCGCGTCGAGGAGCTGCAGGCGCGCCTCGCGGCCATGCTGTCGAAGGCCGATTGAGGCGCCGCGCGAGGGCGCGCCACGACGATCCCCGTCGGCGTGTGGTCCGCCGCGATGCGGCGATCAGGCCGACAGCGCGGGCAGGGTCGTCGACAGGGTGACGCGGTCGCGCCCGCTGCGCTTGGAGGCGTACATCGCCTCGTCGCTCGCGCGCATCAGCGTGACCGCATCGGTACCGTGCACGCCGAACAGCGCCACGCCGATCGACACCGTGACGCGCAGCCCGCGATCCGGCACCACGTCGTCGAACGCCAGTGCCGCGATCGCTTCCCGCAGGCGTTCGGCGAAGGTCATCGCGCCATCGACCTCGTGCTCGGCGATCACCACGAGGAACTCCTCGCCGCCGAGGCGCACGGGCAGGTCGCAGCTGCGGCTCGCCTCGCGCAGCTGGCCGGCGATGCCCGCAAGCACGCGGTCGCCGGCCTCGTGGCCGTACGTGTCGTTGATGCGCTTGAAATGGTCGATGTCCAGCGCGACGAACGCCAGGCCGCCGCCCCGGCGCTCGGCCAGCGGGAGCTGCACGCGGAGGTATTCGTCGAGGAAGCGGCGGTTGTAGAGGCGCGTCAGCTCGTCGGTGATCACCAGCTTCTGCAGTGCCTGCGCTTCCTGTCGCGCGCGTTCGCGGATGCGGTGGTTCTGCAGTGCCATCGCGAGCAGCTTGGCCGCGGCCAGCAGCGTGCGCTCCTGCATCTGCGACGGTCGCCGCGCGCGAAGTGAGAAGGCCGCGAGCACGCCGAGCGTCGCGTCCGCGCCGGCGAGACGGTGCAGGCCGATCACGCGCAGGCCGCCGTCGCGCAGCCGCTGCGAGAGTGCCGCGACATCGGCATCTCCCTCGGGCGATGCCGCCTCGACCGCACTGCGCATGCGCGCATCCGCGATCGATGCCGCGACACGCTGCAGGCGTTGCCCGTCGTCATGCAGATGGACCGCGACGCCGTCGACGATGTCGTAGGCGGTGAGGATCTCGCAGGCATTGCGCGCGATCTGTTCCTCGCCGATGCCGGTGTCGGCCAGCGCCGCGGACAGCGCCGACAGCGTCGAGAGCTCGCGCTGGCGGGCACGCTGCCGGCGCTGCATGAGGTAGAGCACCAACGTGCCGAGCGCGAGCACGCCGAGCGCCGCGGCAATGGCCCAGCCGATCCAGCGGTGCCATTCCGGCGGCGGCGGCTCGAGCACGGCGAGGTCGGCGGGGTCGGTGACCACCAGCTGGAAGCCGCCGTCGAAGGGCCAGGTCGGCTTGAAGATCGACATCACGCCCGTCGCGGCGACGCGCGTGCCGGGCGGCCAGCGCTTCCAGTCGAAACCCGCGACGACCGGCGCGGGCACGTAGATCTGCAGCGGCATGCCGTCATCGCCGGTGATGCGCAGCATCGCCCACTTGTCGAGCATCACCGCGCCGGCGATGCCCTCCACGCGCACGCGGTGGCCCACGTGCGCCCAGCCGTCGACCTGCGCGGTGGTGACCGGCGTCGGCGGCGGAACGGCGGCGCGCCCGATGCGGCGTACCTCGGCGTTCTGGAGCTGCACCGCGCCCTTGTACTGGCTGATCTCGCCCCAGGCTTCGATGACGTCGCCGGGCTCCAGCGTGAGGTCGCTGGAGCGCGCGTTGAAGAGGTTGAAGCCGCCGCTCGCGTCCTGCACGAAGACCTGGAAGCCGCGGTCGCGCAGCACGCCCGTGCCCACCACCACAGTGGCGCGCACCTTCGCCGGCTCGCCCTTGCGGTCGGGAACGGTGTCGTGGTCGCGGTCGACCGCCACCGCGGCGATCGGCTCGACCGGCCGCGTCGACGGGTCGACCGCGGAGGCGCGCGACGCGGCCGGCCGCGCCGACAGCGCGGACCCGGCAGGCAGCAGCACGGCAAGCAGGACGAGGGCGATGCGGCGCGCGAGGCTCACGTCGGGGATCCGGTCGGGGTCGACTCCATTATCGACGCCGCGAGACAAAGCTGAACGGCCCGGTCGCAAAAAAGCCGACGGCGGTCGCCTTCGCACGCGGCGACGACGCGGTCCGTGGCATCAGCGGGCTTTCGACCGGAACCCGCATGCGCCGATTCGCCCAGGCCTTCCTGCCCGAAGCGCTGCCGCCGGCCCTGCCGCCGGCGGTCGCGGCGGCGCTCGCGGAGGCGCCGGAGCGCTACAACGTCGCGGTGCGCAAGCCGGCGGCGGTGATCTACGACGCCGGCGACGGCCTGGCCGTCTCGGACTTCACCTGGGGCCTCGTGCCGAGCTGGTCGAAGCTGCCCGAAACGAAGTACACCACCGTGACCGCGCGGCTGGAACGCGCGCCGTCCAGTCGCATCTACCGCAGCGCGTGGGAAAAGCGTCGCTGCGTGGTGCCGATGACCGGCTACTACAAATGGGATCGCACGACGAAGCCGGCCCGGCCGTACTTCATCCAGGCGCGCAACGGCGAGGTCCTGTTCGCGGCGGGACTGTGGGACCGCTGGCCCGCCGACGCGCCGGAGCTGCACACGTTCACCGTCCTCACGATGCCGAACGACGCCATCCCGCCGCCGCTCGTCCCCGACGGTCCGGTCGTCCTCGGCGCGGACGCGGTCACCGACTGGATCGCCGGGCCGTGGCTGCCGTCGCGCTTCCTGGCGAGGATGCGCCAGCCCGCGCTCGACGCCTATCCGGTGTCGCGCCGGATCCGCAGCCGCGACGTCGACGATTACACGCTGCTCGAACCCGCCGACGCGCTCGGCGACGACGCGTCGGACGGCGTTGACGACGGGGACTGGGACGAGGACGACGACTGAGCCGGCTCGCGCTTTACCCGTCCGACCCCGCCGGCGTCCAATGCGACGCAGGACGCACCGGAGACGCCCATGCCCCGCATCGAAATCGAGCAGATCCCCGCCACCAACACGACGGGCTATCCCGCGCCCTACGCCGCGGCCGTGGCCGGGCGCTGGTATCGCCGGCTCGCGCCTGCGACGGGCCTCACCGACTTCGGCGCGTCGCACGTGCGCCTCGAGCCGGGCGCGTGGTCCTCGCAACGCCACTGGCACGAAGGCGAGGACGAGATGGTCGTCATGCTGACGGGCGAGGCCGTGCTGGTGGACGATCGCGGCGAAACGCGACTGCGCCCGGGCGACATCGCGGTGTTCCCGAAGAACGACGCCAACGGCCACTGCCTGCGCAACACGGGCGACGTCGAGTGCACGGTCCTCGCCATCGGGCGCCCGCCCGTGCAGGACTGCCATTACGCCGACATCGACCTCGTGTACTCCGCCGAGCGCGGCTACACGCACATGGACGGCACGCCCTACTGAGCGGGCGCTACGTCGCGTCGCGCGCCTGTGCGCGCAGGCGCGCACCGAGCAGCTCGACATTCGCGCGCACGGCCGCGAGGCTCTCGCGCCGCGCGCGTGGCAGTGCCTGTTCGCCCAGACGGCGCAGCGCGGTGGTGCGCGCATCCCAATCGGCCGCCGCCTCGGCGAGGCGCGGGCCTACGCGCGCGCGCTCGTCGGCGTCCGGCAGGCCGTAGCCCCCGCCCGCGAGCAGCGCGGCCGGTCGGGACAGCCGCGCGGCGAGCTCCAGCGCGTCATGCAGCGCCGTGTCGTCGGACGTCGCGCGGTGCCCCGAACCGACCCGATGCTTGATCGCGTCCATCGCGCGCACTTCCTCGCGACGCAGCGCGGCGTTCTCCAGTACCAGCAGTGCGGCCGTGGCGCGCAGGTCGGCGCGCTCGAACCATCCGGCACGCTCGGCCGCGGGGCGCGCCAGCCAGTCGCGTACGCGCGCCTGCGGAATCGGCAGCGTCGCACGGGCGGCGTCCAGCATGGCCTGCAGATGATCGGCCATGGAGTCGAACCGGTAGCCGTCGCGGCGTGCGCGGTCGGGATCGCCCAACACCGAGCCGTCGGCGACGCCGGCTCGCTCCAGGCGGGCCAGCAGGCCCGTCGGCGTCAGGCTGGAGAGCGGTGCCTGCGCGAGGCGCGGCACGCCGTCGTGGAGCAGCCGCCACGTCTCGACGGCGCAGTTGTTGTCGACGAAGCGGTAGCGCCCGTCGTAGCTCCAGTGGACCTGGGCGGCGCGGTCGAGCAGGGAGGCGATTTCCGCGGGCGAGAGCCGCAGCGGCACCGATCGCAGCGCGCGCAGCTCCACCTTGGTGTAGTCCTCGATCACCTGCGGCAGTGGCAGCACGAACAGCCGCGCCGGGTAACCGCCGGTGAGGCCCCGCCAGCTCGAGACCTGCACGTCGTCGACGAAGGCGCGGAACGAGAGCACCTCGTGCCACGCGATGTCCAGCCGGCAGTCGGGCCCCGGCGCGCGGCCGGGCGCGCAGACCACGAGCCGCAGCATGGCGTGGCCCCATCGGCTCATCGGGTGTGCGTCGGGCTCGGCCAGCAGGTAGTCGACCGCGTAGACGCGCGATGGGTCCAGCGCGAGCAGCGGCGACGGATCGGCCGACCCCTGGGTGGACGGCCGCGCGAAGGCCGGCGGGTCGCAGGCCGGGCCGCGCGCGATGGCGCGCGTGCGCTGACGCAGGTACGCCGCCAGCGCCGGCCGGCGGCAGCCGTACCCGGGGTCCAGCACGAAGTGCTCGAGGTTGACCGCGACGAACTCGGCGGGCGAGGACAGCTCGTACGCGTCCGGCGTGCGGTCGCGGAACGGGTTACGGCGCAGCCGCGCGTGCAGCGGCGTGGCCGACCAGCCGGCGAGGTCCAGCAGCCGGGGATCGCGCGAGGCACCACCGGCCGTCGAGCGGTCCCAGGCGTGCGCGAGTTCGTGCACGAAGGCCGCAAGGACGGCGCGGCCGAGCGGAGCGGACGCCGCGTCGGCGGCAGGCGATATCGCCTCCGGTAGCAGGCCACGCCTCAGCGCGATCGTGCCGGCGCGGAAGTGTCCGTCCACGCCCGCGCGCAGGTCGTCGCGCCATTCGATGCGGACGCCGGCGTCCAGCGTTTCGATCAGCGCGGGCGGCAGGCGCGGGCGGATCGCCGCCAGTACGGCCGCGGTCGCCCGCGCGTCGGCCTCGGCGCGATCGGGCGGCGCCGGCGTCGCATGCGCGGCGGTCGCCGCCGCCAAGCACAGCAGCGCGACGGCGAGGCCGCGGCGGCATTCCATCGCGCGTAGCCCGCGGCTCAGCGGGCGAGGATCGCCATCGCGAGCTGCATGTCGCTCGCGGCGCGCGCATCGACGCGCGACGCACGCAGCACGCGCAAGGCCGCTTCAAGCTGTGCGCCGCGCACGCGCCCCTCGCTCGCGACGAACAGCGCCGCGTCCTCGCGGGCCTGCAGCACCACCTTGTCGTTGCCGGTACTGCTGCCGGTCGAGTTGGAAACGCCGGCCGAGGATGCGCCGGCGGAACTGCCGGCGAAGCTGCTGGCGGCGGCGGGCGCGGCGGCGATCGGAAGGGCGATCGCGATCGCGGTGGCGAGGAGGCGTGGGTGGGTCATGCGGACGGGCAGGCAGTCGACGAACCGCGAGGATAGTCGCCCGCGCGATGCCCGCGCTGAACCGGCCGTGTCGCTCAGTGGCCGCGCGGGGCGTCCGCGGGCGTGCCGTCGGTGGGATCGACCACCGCGAACTCCGGCGACTCGGCGTCGTGCACGTGGCGTAGCGCCTCGACCACCTCCGGCGCCAGGCGCGCCATGTCGAGCACGACCTTGCCCGAATGCACGTCGCGCACCGCATCGTGCGGCAGCACGAAATCGCCCGCGTTCTGGATGTTGACCACGAACTCCGTGCGCCGCGTCTCGCGCACGGCGCCCACGCCGACGCTGCCGTCCGCCACGAACACCATCTGGCCGACTTCGATCTGTTCCTGCATGGCTGCACCTCGTGACGGCCGCGACGGCGGCCGCATGCGCCGATCTTGGTCAGCCGCCGGGGTGGGACGCGTGAACGCGGGGGTCGCGCGGACTAAGCTGCGCGCTTCCCGACCGCGAGGTGTACATGACCATTTCCCTGTACCAGGCGTCCGTTCCCGCCTTCGAGCGCGCGCTGCGCAACCTGCGGCACATCCTCGACAAGGGGGCCACCCATGCGCGCGAGCGCGGCGTCGACCCCGACACGCTGCTGGGCCTGCGGCTGATCGACGACATGCTGCCGCTGTCGCGGCAGGTGCAGATCGCCTGCGACATGGCGAAGAACGGCGCGGCGCGTCTCGCCGGGATGGAGCCGCCCGCGATCGCCGACGAGGAGGCCAGCCTCGACCAGCTGCACGAGCGGATCGAGCGCACGCTCGCCATCGTGCGCGGCATCGACCCGTCGGCGATCGACGGGGCCGAAGGACGCGAGGTCGTGCTCAAGATGCGCAGCGGCGAGATGCGCTTCAACGGCCAGGACTACCTCACCACCTTCGTGCTGCCCAACCTCTATTTCCACGTGACGATGACGTACGCGCTGCTGCGTCGCGAAGGCGTGCCGCTCGGCAAGCTCGATTTCATCGCCGGCCCCGACGCGCCGGCCTGAGCCGTCGTCACGCGTCGCTGAGGCCGGGATCACCGGCGCTTTGCGCGCCCACCGCCATGCTGCGGTCTTCCCGACCAAGGAACGCAGCATGGCCAGCCAGCATCGGAAAGGCGACGGCGCCCGCACCGCGTCCGCGCAGCGCGAGATCCAGTCCCGCATCGACGCGGGCGAGAAGGGCGGCGCGTCCGCCGAAGGCAAGAAGCAGCCGGTGCAGGCCGGTGTCGAGGCCGAGCCCGAGAACCCGATGCCGAAGCAGCATCTCGACAAGCCCGGCAACGAGCACGAGCTCGATGTCGAGCCGCGATTCCTGGCGCCCGGCTACGTCGGCAGCGGCAAGTTGCAGGACATGGTGGCGATCGTGACCGGCGGCGATTCCGGCATCGGCCGCGCGGTGGCGGTGCTGTTCGCGCGCGAGGGCGCCGACGTCGCGGTGATGTACCTCGACGAGCACGAGGACGCGAAAACGACCCAGGAATTCGTGGAGGCGGAGGGTCGACGCTGCCTGACCATCGCCGGCGACGTGCGCGACGCGGCGTTCTGCGAGCGCGCGGTGAAGCAGGTCGTCGACACGTTCGACCGGCTCGACATCCTCGTCAACAACGCCGCCTTCCAGCAGCATGCCAAGTCGCTCGAGGACATCACCGACGAGCACCTCATGATGACGCTGGAAACCAACATCGGCGGCTATTTCCACATGGCGCGCGCGGTGCTGCCGCACATGGACAAGGGCGCCTGCATCATCAACACCAGTTCGGAAACCGCGCTGTTCGGCAGCAAGCAGCTGCTCGACTATTCGGCGACGAAGGGCGCGATCAATGCCTTCACCAAATCGCTCGCCAGCAACCTGCTCGAGCGCGGCATCCGGGTGAATGCAGTGGCGCCGGGCCCGGTGTGGACGCCGCTCAATCCGGCGGACAAGGACGCCGAATCCGTCGCCAAGTTCGGCGAGGACAGCGACATGGGCCGCCCTGCGCAGCCGGAGGAGCTGTCGCCGGCCTACGTGTTCCTCGCGTCGCCGGTGACCGGTTCGTACGTCAACGGCGCGATCCTGCCGGTGATGGGCGGCCCGCGCGGCTGACCGCGCGGGAGACGGCGCCCGAACGCGGACTCAGCGCTTCGCCCGCCCCATGCAGCGGCGATAGCGCTGGTCCACCCGCTGCGCGAACCACGCGGTGGTGAGCCGGCGTGAGATCTTCGGGCTGGACAGGCGGATTTCCGGGAGGCGCGCACGCGGCAGCGCATGCCCCGCGGCGCGCTCGGCGAGGGCGTAGACATCGCGATAGAGATCGGTGTCCTCGAAGTCCAGCGAACGCGCCTTCAGCAGCGCACGGTGGATGCCGCGGTCGTCGAGCCCGAGTTCCTGCGACAGGGCCCGCACCGCGACTTCCGTGCGGCTCGCTTCGCTGCCGTCGTAACGCACGAGGTCGCCGTCAAGGTCGAGCGGAATGCCCGATGCGACCGCGACCGCATGCTGGAACGCGGCATTGCGGCTCGCGTACCAGCCGGCGTTGTAATCGGCGAAGCGGTACAGCAGCTGCCGGTACGACGTCCGGTAGCCCAGCAGATGCGCGGTGCCGAAGTAGACGCCGCCGCGGCGGGTGAACACCTCGTGGCGGATCGAGCCGTCGACGGGATAGGGGTAGTCGCGGTCGCTCGCGAGCTGCTCGGCGAAGGCGATCGACACCTGCATGGGCCCGCCCGTGTGCACGGGATTCGAGCTCGCGAGCAGGCGCCGGCCCATGGGCACGCGGTCAATCATCGACTCGTAGATGTCGCTGAGCTCACGCTCGCTCGTCGCGGCTTCGATGCGCTGCTGCCAGGTGCGGCCGTCGGGCGAATCGATCTGCAGCGCGGCGCGCGCGACCAGGGGCGGAATGTGGTGGGCGGCGAAGCGCCGGTCGATCTCCTCCAGCGCGATGCGGCCGAGTCCCGGCACCTTCGGATCGCTCGCGAACGTGGATTCCTGCTCGGTCACGGCAATGACCGCGCAGAGGTTCGCCGTGGCCGGATTGATGCGCAGTGCGGAGAACGCGGCCTGGATGTCGGCCGCCCACCCGCTGCGGTCGCGCACGCCGGCCGGCATCAGGCGGCCGAGTTCGGCGCGCACTTCCGCAGGCGTCTTCGGACGCTCGCGCTTCTCCTCACGGCAACCGGGCAGGACGAGCCACAGGGCGATGGCGAGCAGGGGCAGGGCACGGCGCGATGGACGGGTCGAAGGCATCGGGTTTCCGGGAGAAAGGACGTCGGCCGCCGCCGTCGATCGGGCGGCCGGCATGGGGATGCGCATTTCCAGCTGGGCTGCGCGCGGGCAAGCGTAGCCCACCGGCCGTGGCGCGGCAGCGCACGATGCGGATGGTGGCGTCGCCCGGCGCGCGCGAGTGTGGCGCCTCCGATCCTCGTGAGTGCCGCCATGTCCTTCCGCATCCTGGGCCTCGATCCCGCGCCGTTTCTTCCGCTGTACGGACTCGACGATGCAGCGCTGCAGGCGCGCGGTGCGCGGCGGGTCCGCGTCGGTCCGGACGGCGGCGTGCCCGACCGCGTGGAACTGCGCGACCTCGCCGACGGCGAGACCGCGCTGCTGCTCAATTTCGTGCACCAGCCCGCCGACACCCCGTTCCGCGCCAGCCACGCGATCTACGTCCGCGAGGGTGCGACCGCGGCGCGTTCGGTCGACGGCCGCGTCCCGGCCGTGATGGCGCGACGCCTGCTGTCGCTGAGGGCGTTCGACGCGGGCGGGATGATGGTCGACGCCGACGTGGTGGAGGGCACGGCTGCCGCCGGCCGCATCGTCGCGATGCTGGACGCGCCGGCGGTGGACTACCTGCACGCGCACTACGCGCGGCCGGGCTGCTTCGCGGCGCGCGTCGAGCGCCTGGCGCGCTAGCCGCGGGCGCCTCGTCGGGCGTTCTTGCAGGCGTACATGGCGCGATCCGCGCGTGCCAGCACGGCCTCCGCATCGACTTCACCGGTCCGTGCGAGCACCACGCCGACGCTCGCGCCGGCGTAGTCGATGGCGGCGCCGCCGCCGATGTCGAAGCGCCCGCGCGTCGCCGCTTCGAGTCGCTGGCGCAGCACGTCCGCCGCGGCGTCCGCGGTCTCCCGCGGCACGGTGCCGGCCACCACGAACTCGTCGCCGCCGATGCGCGCCACGAGATCGCCGCCGCGCAGCGCGGTTTCGAGCGCTCGTGCCATCGCGACGAGGAAGCGGTCGCCGGCTTCGTGGCCGTGGCGATCGTTGATCGGCTTGAACGCGTCGAGGTCGATGTAGGCGACGACCAGCGCGCGGTCGTCGCGCTGGACGCGCGCGAGCATCCGGCTGAGTTCCCGCTCGAGCGACCGGCGGTTCGGCAGCCCGGTGAGCGAATCGGCCAGCGCGGACTCCGCCAGCTCCTCGTTCGCGCGACGGAGCTCGTCGATCAGGCGTTCGCGCTCGAGGTGGTAGCCGATCAGGCGCGAGAACAGGCGAAGCACGTTCTCGGCGTCGGCGTCGATGACGTGGCGTTCCGCGCTGGCCGCGCACAGCGTGCCGTACAGCGCGCCGTCGCCTGCGCGCACCGGCACGCTGACGTACGTCTGCAGGCCCAGCGTTCGCGCGGCCTCGGAATCGCCCCAGCGCGCCGGCACGTCGTCGCATTGCGTGCGGCCCTCCTCGATGGCGCGCCGGCACAGCGTGTCGTCCCAGGGAACGCGGATGCCCTCCGGGATCTCCAGCGAGCCGCTGTTGCGCGAGAACAGCACCGACTGCTGCTGCGCGACGAGGTCCACGGTCGTCAGGTACGTGCTGTCCAAGCCCGTCACCGCATGCAGCATTTCGAGCAGCGGCCTGACCAGGTCCTCCAGCGTGCGGGCGTGTTCGACGGACTGCGACAGCTGGGCGAGCAGGCGATCCATGGGCGGTCCGGAGGTGGCGTCGCAGCGATTCTGCCCGAGCGGCCAAGCGGCCGGAACCGAAGTGCGCCGCGGGGTCGTGCGGCGTTCACCGCGCGCGGCCTATGCTTTTCGCGAGGAGGGCATGGCGATGGCGACAGGCTGGGCAGGCGACGGCGCGGTACAGGACCAGATCGACGCGACGGTGTGCGATGCGATCCGCCGCGCGCGCAGCCGGCTGCCCCAGGGGCCGGGCCGCAGCCATTGCGAGGAGTGCGAGGCGCCGATCCCCGACGCGCGACGCGCGGCACTGCCGGGCGTGCGTCTGTGCGTGGCCTGCCAGGAGCAGCACGATGCGGACGAGGCCGCGGTCACCGGCTACAACCGGCGCGGCAGCAAGGACAGCCAGCTGCGTTGATCAGAGCAGCGGACCGCCGTGCAGCAGCGTGTCCAGCCGGTCCAGCAGGGGGCGTTGGCTCTCGAGCATCTTCGGATACGCATCGTCGAGCCGGAACCAACGGGCGCGATCGACCTCGGGAAACTCGCTGTAGCGACCGCTGCGCGGTGGCCACTCCATGCGGAACATCAGGCTGTTGAGGCGGTCGGGATCGAAGTCGCCCTCCATCGCGAACGCCTCGACCCACTTTCCGCCGCGTTGGCGCAGGCGGCCCAGCGGCGTCAGTGCGCCGGTCGCCGGCGCGCCGAGTTCCTCCTCGAACTCGCGACGCGCGGTCTGCTCCGCCGTTTCGCCCTCCATCGGGCCGCCTTTCGGAATGCTCCACGCGCCGTCGTCGCGTGCGTGCCAGAACGGACCGCCCGGATGCGCGAGCAACACTTCCACGCCCTCGGCGTGGGTGCGATAGAGCAGGATTCCGGCGCTTTCCTGGGGCATGCATCGTCCGTCGTCGCGTCGCGCATGCTGGCGCGACGCGCGCGGCGACGACGTGAACGCTACTGCCGTGGCGCGTTGCGTTCCTCGGCGCGCTCGCGGCGCTCGGTCTCCAGCACGTCGAGATAGGCCTCGAGTTCCAGGCCCGCCGCCGCGGCCTCGTCGATCGCCGGCGTTTCGAGTGCGGGTGCGACGCGGATCGAAAGCGGCGTCTCGTCGGTGGACAGGAGCACGCGCGCGTGGCGAAGCATGGCGATGGCCATGCCGGCGCTGTCGGTCGAGGCCATGACGCGTCCGGCGAGCACCAGCGCGTACTCGTCGTCGCGCCGGGCGATGCCGCCGACGATGCGCTCGCCCTCGGCCAGCAGGTGGGCGACCGCGGGCATGCTGCGACCGTCGCCGCCGTCGTCGCGGCGTCGGGGATGGCGGGGGCGGGAGGAAACGGGCATGTACGGGTCCTGGAAGCGGGGGCGCGCAGTCTGCCCGTTCGCCGCGGTGACGGCGAGGCGCGCTCAGCCGTCGAGCGTGTCGGCGTCGTCGCGCGCGTCGCGCGGTGCGGACGCCGGCGTGAGGCCCTGCGTCACGTCGTCGAGCCGGGGCGTGCCCGCCTTCGCGCCGCCCGGCGCGGGCGCTTGGGCGAGCCGGCCCAGGTCCGCATCGCGGTCGGCGGGACGCGACTTCGACGCGTGTCCACCCGCCTGCGTCGCATCGACCGCCTCGCGGCTCTCGATGGCCGCGCGCAGGCCACTCTCGCTGCTGCCGACGAGGTTGCCCGCGCCGTAGCCGCCTTCTTCGTTGCGGGGATCGTGCGTGCCCATCTGCGTTCTCCGGTTGCGGGCCGACAGGTTCGCCGTCGGCGCGTCATGCCGATGTGGCGGTCAGGGTCGGGGCTGCTGTCGCTCCATGTCGAGGCGCTGCAGGATGCTGCCGTGCACGCCGGTGCCGATCGCGAGCGGGCGGTGCAGGTTGCCTGTCTCGATCGGCGCGTCCGGCGCGTCGTCCTGCAGCAGCTGCGTCATCGCGCCGGTGGCGCCGTGGGTGATCGTCTGCGATAGGCGCTCGGCGATCGTCGCGGCGGTGGCGGAGAGGCCGACCGTGACCTCGTCCTGCGGTTCGTCCACGACACCGACGATCGCGGCGACGATCTCGTCGGCGTCGGTGATCGGGAACGGCTGCAGCGTGTGGCCGGTGTAGTTCGCGGCGTGGTCGAAGAACGGCGTGTCCGCCGCCATCGGGAGCACCGCGCAGACGCGGATGCCCGCGGCGTCCTGCGCGGCAAGTTCCTGCCGCAATGCATCGCAGAGGCCGACGATGCCGTACTTGCTCGCGCAATACGACGCGTAGTACGGCGCCGGCGTTCGCCCGAGCATGGACGCGATGTTGATCAGCGTGCCGCTGCCCACCTGGCGGAAATGCCGCAGCGCGACGTGGCTGCCGGCGACGGCGCCGCCCAGGTTGGTCTGCACCACGCGCAGGTGGTCTTCGAGCGGGATGCGTTCGAACGGCCCTAGCGCAGCGACGCCCGCATTGTTGATCCACACGTCGATGCGGTTGAACTTGGCGATGGCGGCCGCCCCGAGCTTCTCGACGCTGTTCGGATCGCCGACGTCGCAGGTCACCGCGATCGCATTGCCGCAGTCCTCGGCGAGCTGGTCGAGCAGTCGGCTGCGGCGCGCGGCGAGTACGAGGTTGCAGCCCTGCTGCGCAAGGCTGAGCGCGACGCCGCGGCCGAAGCCGCTCGAGGCGCCGGTGATGACGACGGTGCGTGCCGGCATGGTGCACTCCTGCATGGATATGCAGGCATCGTCACCAGTGCGGCGTGGTGGTGGAGTGTGCGGTCAGTGCGGGCGCGGGGCCGGGCGCTCGGGTCCGCCCTGAAGGGGCGGCCACGGGCCGGCGCGGCGGTCGACGACGTCGCGCGGGCGCGGCCGCGCGGGTGAGGCGCGCATGCGCTCGGCGGGAATGCGCGCCGAGCGGCCCGCGAGGCGCTCGAATTCCTGCACGTCGTGGGAACAGAACACGTCGACGTCCGCGATGTGCTGGCGCCGCAGGTCGCGCAGGCGCCCCTGGTTCGCGAGGCGCGCCCTCCGGTCTTTCTCCATCATCCACTGGTAGAAGCGCAGGCCGGGAGTGCAGTGCGGTCGCACCGGGTCCATCTCGGCGTGGAAGAAGTACGCGTCGCCCGCATTGAGCTTCCAGCGACCGTCGCTGCGCACGGCGACGCCCACGTGGCCGAACGTGTGTCCCGCGAGCGGCACCAGCAGCAGGTCGGGCGGCAGCCCTTCGAGGTCGCGCACGCAGTCGAAACCCATCCAGGGCTCGCCCGACGAGCCCGCGTAGGTCAGCCAGTTGCCGTGGGTGGACCACTGCTGCGGGCGGAAGCGCTGCCGATCGAGCCACGTCTTCTGCAGCTCGGCGTACTGGCGTTCCTGCGTGGTCATGTGCACGCGCGCCCACGGGAAGTCGTCGAGCCCGCCCGCGTGGTCGAAGTCGAGGTGGGTGAGCACGATGTCGCGCACGTCGTGTGGCTCGAAGCCCAGCCGCTCGACCTGCCGGATCGCGGTCATCTCCTCGCGGAAATCCGGCGAGACGAGCCCGAGGAAGAACCCGGACAGCCGGCTTCGCGGCTCGTGCACGTCGCGCAGGCCCATGCCCGTGTCGACGAGGATCAGGCGGTCGTCGGCCTCCACCAGCAGGCAGTGCGACGCGAGGTGCCCGCGCTCGACGATCGAACGCGAGAAACCGTCCATGAGCCGCCCGCCCAACGGGCAGGTGGAGATGCAGTTGAGATGGTGGATCCTCATCGTGGCCGCCCCGCGTGAACCGCCTGCGATGTTCCCGCCGTGCGGTCGCGGCGCCGTGACAGCGGCCCGTTCAGCCCAGCGCGGACGGCAGCACCGCGGTGCAGTCGGCGCGCAGGGCGAGATCGGCGAGGTCGTCAGCGCGGGTCGCGCCGCGCGTCAGCAGCGCGATCGGACGGCCGGCCTCGTGTGCCATGCGCGCGAATCGGTAGCCCGAATAGACCATGAGCGAGGAGCCGACCACGAGCAGGGCGTCGCTGGCCTGCAGCGCCTGCACCGCGGCGTCCACGCGAGGCCGCGGCACGTTCTCGCCGAAGAACACGACATCGGGCTTGAGCATGCCGCCGCAGCGCCGGCATGGCGGCACCACGTAGTCGTCGAAATCGTCGCGCTCCAGGTCCGCATCGCCGTCGGGTGCGAACGAGGCCACGGTATCGATGCGGCCGGGATTCGCGTCGGCCAGGCGCGCCTGCATCTCGTCGCGAGGCGTGAGGTCGCCGCAGTCGAGGCATCGCACCGTATCCAGCCGGCCGTGCAGGTCGACCACCCCCTGCTGGCCGGCACGCTGGTGCAGGCCGTCGACGTTCTGCGTGAGCAGCATCGACGGCCCGCCGCGCGCTTCCCACTGGGCCAGCGCGTGATGCGCGGCGTTCGGAACCGCCTGCGAGAAGCGCGGCCATCCGGCGAAGGCGCGGGCCCAGTAGCGGCGCCGCGTCGCGGGCTCCTGCGTGAACGCCTGCAACGTGACGGGCGGTCGCCGCTTCCACGCGCCCGATGCGTCGCGGTAGTCGGCGATGCCCGATGCGGTGCTGCAGCCGGCGCCCGTCAGCACGAACACGCGGCGATGCGGCGCGAGCCATTCCGCGAGCCGCTGGACGGCCGTCGCCGTCGGTGTCTCGATCATCGCGTCCATGCGGGCATCCTAGACGCCACCGACCCCGCCGGGATGACGCCGTGCCGACCGATCGACGTCCGCCGTGGAAGAAGCCGCCCCCGCCGTCGAAGGGCGGCGCCGGCGGCCACCTCACCGAAACGCAGAAGGCGGCCGCGCGCGCACGTGCGGAGGCGAGCGGACGTCGCTATCCCAACCTGGTCGACAACATGTGGGCGATGCGGCAGCCGCCGGGCGAGCCTCAGGCGTAGATCATCTTCCGGCTCATGCCGCCGTCGGCCACGATGTTCTGGCCGGTGACGAAGCCTGCGGCGTCCGACAGCAGGAACACCACGAGCGCACCGATGTCCCCGGGCTGCCCGACGCGCCCCACCGGGTGCTGCGCCTGATCCTCGGGGCTCAGTTTCGGACGCCGCCGCGACGCCGGCTTCTGCCAGGCCTCGGTGGGCACCCAGCCGGGGCTGATGCAGTTCACGCGCACCTCCGGGCCCGCGCTGACAGCGAGCGCATGGGTGAGTGCGACCAGCCCGCCCTTGGTGGCGGCGTAGGCCTCGGTATCGGGCTCGGACTGCAGCGCGCGCGTGGAGGCGATGTTGACGATGCCGCCGCGCGCGGCGCGCAGTGCGGGCAGCGCTTCTCGGCAGCAGAGGAAGGCGCCGGTGAGATTGGTGGCGAGGTAGCGGTTCCAGTCGGCGAGCGACAACGCTTCCAACGGGCCCGAATGCGGATCGGCGATGCCCGCGTTGTTCACCAGCCCGTCGATCCGGCCGAAGGTGCCGCGGGCCGCGTCCACGAAGGCGCGGACCGATCGCTCCTTCGCGACGTCGAGGCGGACGAACATCGCCGCCGCGCCGGCGTCCCAATCCTCGAGGCAGGCGCGGCCCGCCTCGACATCGGGATCCCCGATCACCACCGCGCCACCCGCGGCGAGAACGCATTGGGCGATGCCGCGGCCGATGCCCTGGGCGCCGCCCGTCACCAGCACGACGCGACCCCGCAGGGGCTGCGCGTCCATCGACGGAATGGGCGGCGCGAGGCTCATCGGCGCGGGGGTGTCCTCAGCTCAGGCGGCCCAGGTCATGGTCGAGGCGTCGCTGGAGCTTCTTCGCCGCCCCGGTGATGGCGGCCGCGAGCGAATCCGCCTCGTCCGAGCACGCGACCGGCGGCCGGCCTTCGAGCTTGGCTTCGAGCACGCAGTGTTTGTCGCGGCCGCCCTTCTTGTCGGCGTTCTTGTCGTGCAGGTGGACTTCGATGCGGGTGACCTGGTCGGCGAAGCGCGCAAGCGATCCGTCCAGCGCCTGCCGCACGTGCCGTTCGACCGACTCGTCGTTGTGGATATGGTTGTCGGTATTGATCTCGATGTGCATGAAGTCCTCCTGTGCTTCGGTGCAGGGTGCGCGAGCCGGCGTCGACGCGGGGTCGCGGCGGTGGGTCAGGGCGCGGCGGTACGCGCGGTGCGCGATCGTTCGGCGTCGATCGCGCGGAAGATGGATTCCGTCGCAGGCGTCCACGTGCTCCATGCGTGCTTGCCGGGCACGACGCGCACGTGGTCGGCGGGCAGCAGGTCAGCGACCAGCGGCATGCCCTCGCGCAGGTAGTCGTTGTCGCCATAGGCCAGCCACACGTTGCGCGTGCGTTCGGGCTCGCGCGCCCACGTCTGCAGGTGCGACCAGAGCTCGGACTGCCACGCGTCGGCTTCGTCGCCACCGGGCCTGGGCATCCACTGGCGCAGGCCGCCTGCGGCGCGGATCTCGTCGTGGATGGCCCGCTCGCCGGTGTACGGCGCGAGCAGCACCATGCCGTCGACCTGGCCGGGATACATGCGGTCGTAGAGCAGCTCGCCCATGCCGCCGAGCGACGCACCCACCAGCCAGATCTCGGTATACGCACGGCGCCGCGCGGGCATCAGCACCTCGTCGTGCAGGCGGCGCGCCGCGCTGCGGTCGACGTAGTGGGGCATCGAGAGTTCGGCGAACAGCACGTCGGCATCGGGCCACACGCGCTGGATCGCTTCGCCGACGCCGCTGCGACGCAGCGACTCGAGGCGATCGCGCCGGCCCGGCAGCACGACGACCAGCCGGTGCGAGCCTTCCTTCGACGGAAGCAGCGCGGTCGCTACCGGCCGTGCCGGGTCGGACCGTTGCGACACACAGGCGAGCAGGGCGCTCGCCGCGAGCAGGACTACCGACCAGCGCAGCAGGCGCATGAGACCTCCGGATTTGTGGGTCCAGTGTTTGAAGACGGCCGTGACAGGCCGGTGGAGACACGGTGGAGGGCGCGCGGCGGATGCAGGCGTAGACTCCGGCCGCATGTGCGGACGCGATACGTTCAAGGCGACCTGGCAGGACGTGTTCGCCGCGTCCCAGCCGCTGGTGCTGAAGCTTCCGGACGAGCCGCCGGTGCCTACGTACAACCGCGCGCCGACGCAGCGCGGCTGGAGCGTGATCGCGGACGACCAGGACGGAGGCGTCGTGCTGCCGATGCGCTGGGGGTTGCTGCCGCCGTGGGCGAAGGACACCCGGCTCGCCTACAGCACGATCAACGCGCGACTGGATGGGGTGACCACGAAGCCGGCGTTCCGCAGCGCATGGCGCAGCCGACGGTGCCTGGTGCCGACGTCCGGCTACTACGAATGGCAGCCCGTCGCCGGCGGCAAGCAACCGTGGTTCATCCATCCGGTCGATGCGCCCGTCATGTTCTTCGCGGGCCTGTACGAGGCCCGGCCCGACGGCGCGGGCGGCGAACTGCTGACCTACAGCATCATCACGCGCGAGGCGGACCCGGAACTCGCGGACATCCACGACCGCATGCCGCTGGTGCTGCCGCCCGAGACGTTCCGCGACTGGCTCCACGGCACGCCCGACGATGCGATGGCCATCGCACTCGCGGCGCCCGCGCCGCACGTCGAGGCGTATCCGGTCGACCGCGCGGTCGGCAATGTGCGCAACGATCGTCCCGATCTCATCGCGCCCGTTCAGCTACCCGCGGCCTGACGAGTTTGCGGGAATGTGACGGCCGCCACCGGCGACTCACGCGCAGTTGATTGCGGCGGTAGCAGGATTGAGGTCGTCGTCGTGCCGGATCGAAACCATCGTGCTGACCCCCGGAAGACCCCGGTCCGAACGGGGCCTGCCATGGATCGCCTCCTCGTCCAAGGACAGTGAGATCCACCGCCTGCGAGGGCTGGTGGCCGCGCTTGCGGCCGTCGCCGAGCATCCCGGCAGCACGCAGTCGTTCATCGAGTACGCGCTGGACAAGGTCGTGGAGGTCACGCGCGCCACCGGCGGCGTGGTGCTGCTCGGTGGTGCGGAGGCGGGGCTCGACATCGCGGTCGCGCACGGCCAGATGGCGCGGCCCGGGCTGGACGAGTTCAACGGCGGCGAGACGCTCGCGCGTGCGTGCATCGAGTCGGGCACGTCGCTGCGCAGCGACGCCACGGCCTCCGACACGCGCATCCACGGCACCGCCCGGCGCCGCCACTCGCTGCATTCGTTGATCGCCGCACCGCTGCGGTACGGCGGCGCGGTGGTCGGCGTGGTCGAGATCTGTTCGTCCGTCAGCCACGCATTCGACGACATCGACGCACAGGCCATCGCGCTGATCGGCGACGCGATGGGCGGCGCGCTCGGGCGCCAGCTCGCGCTGGAGGAGAACGCGCGCCTGCTGCGTCGCCTGCACGAGGCCCTGCTCGACACGCAGGCCACCGCGCAGATGTACCAGGACGCCGCGTCGCTCGACGCGCTCACGGGCCTGCCCAACCGCGCCGCGTTCGAGACGCAGCTCGAAGCGGTCTGCGCCGCGCACGAGGGCCAGCCGCACCGGTTCGGCCTGCTCTTCCTCGACCTCGACGATTTCAAGCAGATCAACGACACGCACGGCCACGCGATGGGCGACGAGGTGCTGCGCGCCACCGCGTCGGCACTGCGCGAAACGCTGCGCGATACCGATGTCGTCGCGCGCCTGGGCGGCGACGAATTCGTCGTGCTGCTGTCCTCGCTGCGCGATGCCGACCGTGACGTTCGCTCGGTCGCCGACGCCGTGGAGGACGAGCTCGCGCGGCCGCGCGTCGTGAACGGCATCCGGCTGCGCATCAAGTGCAGCGTGGGCTGGGTGATCCACGACGGCGTCGCGCATGCGCACGAGGTGCTGCACGCCGCCGACGAGCGCATGTACGCGCAGAAGCGCGAGCGGCGCCGCCGCTGACGCACGACCCGGCGCTCACGCCGCCGGCGCTATTCATCGGGCCGGTGCGGCGTCGCCGCGACTACCAGAGGCCTCCCATGAACGACCGAATTCCCGTCGCGCGAACGCTCGGCATCGCGGTGATCGCCGCGCTCACGCTGGCCGCGTGCCGACCGGGTCGCGGCGACAACGACACGCTCGCCGACGGCGCCACCGACGCACCGAGCGCGGCCAGCGGTGCCACCAACGTCGGGCCGGGCGCGCCGCCCGTCGACTCGGCGGGCCCCGGCTACAGCGATGCGATGCCGTCGCCGTCGGGCACCACCAGCGCGGGACCGGCCGGTGCGACCCTGACGCTCGTCTCGCAGGGACCCCATGCGCCGTACATCGCCAACTCCGCCGGCAACGCGCTGTACTACGTCGAAGGCGATACCGACGGCAGCAAGTGCACCGGGCCCTGCCTGCAGGCGTGGCCGCCGGTGACCATCGAGACGCAGCAGCCGAGCGGCGCGGCGGGGCTAGAAGGCGCGAAGATCGCGACGATCACCCGGGCCGAGGGCACCCGCCAGGTGACGTTCGACGGCCACCCGCTGTACCGCTACGCGGCGGATGCGGGCGCGGGCAGCGCGAACGGCGATGGGGTGAAGGACAAGTTCGGCAGCTGGCACATCGCCTCGCCGACGATGGGCGGCGCCGCGGCATCGCAGGCCACGCCCGCGCCGAAGACGGGCGGTTGAGTCGCGGCCGGGCGGCCGGTCGAACGGTCGCCCGGCTCAGCCGTGGGCGTAGCGCGGGAACGCGTTGCGCTCGACGTGGATCGCATCGCGCCCGGCGGGCGACAGGCACCGATCCCAGGCGCTCTGCAGCAGGCCCTTGGCGTAGAGGTCGTCCTCGAGCTGCTTGTCGATCTTGGCGCGGGCATCGACCGCCAGAAGCCGCAGCGCGGCCAGTTCGCGGTGGCTGAGGATCGTCGGCTGTGTGGCGGTTTTCATGGCGTCGGCTCCCCGGTCATGCGGGAGTCAGTCTCGGACGCCGGGCCCTCAAGGCCGCGTGAAAAACATGGGCGCCGCCCGTCCGCCTGACGGACGGCGGCATCCCGGCGTTCCACGGCGCCGGGGCTGTACGGTTCAGTCGCCGAGGACGAGCAGGAACGGCCCGAGTTGCGACGTCATCGACACCATGACGTGCATCCCGTCGTCGAGCGCCGAGACCGGCGTGTCGAAGTCGGGCGGGGAGGCGCGGTAGCTCGCGTCCTCCGGCAGGCTGTCCTTCACGACGTAGCCCATCAGCATGTTGACCAGCTCGCCGAGCGCATCGCGCGCGAGTTCGTCGTCGCAGGCCTCCGCGGGGATCGAGAGGAAGGCCTGCGCCATCGCATGCATCGTCGCGGTGTCGCAGGCCATGCCGATCGCGAGCGGGCGGTCGGCGGCCACGCGGACGATCGCCAGTGCGTCGACCGGCGGCGGCGAGGCCGGGTCGGCGACGCTGGAGAACTGGCACTGCGTGCGCAGGAGGCGCGGGAACAGCTTGTTGCAGGTGGCGATCGAATTGCCGACGCGCCGTCCCAGCTGGTGCGTCGCGACGACCGCGTCGAGCGAGCGCGCGGCTTCGTCGCGATCGGCCGAATGCAGGCGCAGTTCCTCGTCGAGCCCGGCGCGGTCGACGAAGCCTTCCTCGATGAGGATTTCGCCGAACAGCTTGCGGCGCGACTTCTGCTCGTCGAGCAGCTGGCCGACCTCATCGGAGGTGAGCAGACCCATCGACTGCGCGATGTCGCCGAAGCGGCGGTCCTCGCGGCGCTGGCGCTCGTTGATCGCCTGCGCCTGGTCCGCGCTGAGCATCCCCTTGTCGCAGGCGAGCTCGCCGAGCGCGGGATTGGACATGCGCTGGATCTCGAGCGCGCGCAGCAGCTGCGACGCGTCGATGACGCCCTTTTCCAGCAGGAACTGGCCGAAGAACTTGGCTGCCATGGTCTCGGGCCTCAGGCGTTGGCGGGAGCGAGCACGTCGGCCAGCACGCGCGCGAGCGTGTCGCGGTCGATCGGCTTCTGCAGGTAGCTCTTCGCGCCCATCGCCAGGCACTGCTCGATGTCGTTCTGCGCGCCCAGCGAGCTCAGCACGACGACCTTGGCGGCCGGATCGAGCTCGAGGATGCGCTTGAGCGCGGCCTTGCCATCGACCTTGGGCATGACGAGGTCCAGCAGGACGACGTCGGGCTTGAGCGCGAGGTACTGCTCGACGGCCCTGACGCCGTTGTCGGCTTCGCCGGCGAGCGCGTAGCCGCAGGCGTCGAGTTGCTGGGTGGTCAGCATGCGCAGCGCGCGCGAGTCGTCGCAGAGCAGAACGGTGTGGCGGTCACTCATTCGTTCGTCCTTGCGCGCATCCCGGCGCGCGCATGCCGCGGTCGACCCGGGTCGACCCTCGGACCATGCTAACGGCCGGGCCCGCCGTTCCTTGAGGCGTCGGCCGCCAGCCAGGCCACGGCCGCGCGGCCCGCGCGCAGCCCGCTCGCGAAGCAGGCCGTGAGCAAGTAGCCGCCGGTGGGCGCTTCCCAGTCGAGCATTTCGCCGGCGACGAACGAGCCCGGGCGCCGCCGCAGCATCAGGCCGTCGTCCAGCGCGTCGGGACGCACGCCCCCCGCGCTGCTGATCGCTTCCTCGATCGGCCGTGGTGACTGCAGCCGCAACGGGAGGCGCTTGATGGTCGCGGCCAGCCGCGCGGGGTCGTCCGGCAGCGGCACGCCGAGTACTTCGTGCAGCAGGCCCGCCTTGACGCCCTGCAGGCCGGCCTGTCGCCTCAGGTGTTCGCCCACGCTGCGCCCCTTGCGCGGCCGGGCGAGCGCATCGCGCAGCGCGGCCTCGTCGCGGCCCGGGGCGAGGTCCAGCACGAGCACCGCATCGCCGTCGCGCGCGATCGCCTCGCGCAGGTCGGCGGAGATCGCGTAGACGAGGCTGCCCTCGATGCCCGCCCGGCTCACCACGCACTCGCCCTGCCGCGACTGCGCGCGGCCGTCCGCAGCCGTCCAGTGCGCGACGACGGGCTTGATCGGCGCACCGGCGAAGCGCTCGGCGAAATGCGGCGTCCAGGCCACGTCGAAGCCGCAGTTCGACGGCCGCAGCGGCGCGACGTCGACGCCGGAATCGACGAACGGTGAGACCCATGCGCCATCGGAGCCGAGCTCGGGCCAGCTGCCGCCTCCGAGCGTGAACACAGTGGCCGGCGCGTGGACCTCGACGTCGCCCTGCGGCGTCTGGAACTGCAGGGCGCCGTCGTCGCGCCAGCCCGTCCAGCGATGCTGGACGTGGAAGCGCACGCCGGATTCGCGCAGGCGGCGCACCCAGCCGCGCAGCAGCGGCGCGGCCTTCAGGTCGGTGGGGAATACGCGGCCCGACGTGCCGACGAAGGTCTCGACGCCCAGCCCACGTGCCCAGTCACGCAGCGCGTCGGCATCGAAGTCGTCGAGCCAGTGCGCGACATCCGCCGCGCGCTCGCGGTAGCGCGCATCGAACGCCGGGCGCGGCTCCGAATGGGTGAGGTTGAGTCCGCCTTTGCCCGCGATGAGGAATTTGCGACCGACCGAGCCCTTCGCCTCGAACAGGTCGACCTCGACGCCCGCGGCGCGCGCGACCTCCGCGGCCATGAGGCCCGCGGGTCCACCGCCCACGACGGCGAGGCCGGGAAGTTCGATGCGCGGGATCGCCATGCCGGTGTTCGGGAAAAACGGGCGCACAGCATGCCTGCAAGGCCGTCCGCACGGTATCGTCGCCGCTTCCACCGCCGGTACGAATGCCCATGACGTTGCGCCTCGCCGCTCCGCTGCTCGCCCTCCTGCTCGTTCCCGCGATGCCCGTGACCGCGCAGGACGCGTCGCCCGCGTCGGTCGCCGACACGGCGCTGCCGGCGCAGCTCGCCGACTTCGACGCCTACGTCGCATCGGCACAGAAGCGCTTCGACGTGCCCGGCATCGCGGTCGCCATCGTCAAGGACGGCCACGTGGTGCTGGAGAAGGGCTGGGGCGTGCGCGAGCAGGGCAAGCCCGCGCCGGTGACCGCGCACACGCTGTTCGCGATCGCGTCGAACACGAAGGCGTTCACCTCCATGGCGATCTCGATGCTCGCCGACGAAGGCAAGCTGTCGCTGGACGACCGCGTCATCGACCACCTGCCGTGGTTCCGCATGTCCGATCCGTACATCACCCGGGAGATGCGCATCCGCGAGCTGCTCGCACATCGATCGGGCCTCGGCCTCGGCGCCGGCGACCTGCTGTACTGGCCGGGCACGACCTACACCGGCGAAGAGGTCGCGCGTCGCCTGAAGGACGTGCCGATCACCGGCAGCTTCCGCGGCCAGTACGCCTACGACAACATCCTGTTCGGCGTCGCGCAGCAGGTCATCGAGAAGGTCAGCGGGCAGAGCTTCCAGGCCTTCCTCGACAGCCGCATCCTCGGCCCGCTGGGCATGACCGAGACGCGCTACAACTCCGATTTCCTCAAGCCCGGCGACGACGTGGCCATCGGCCATGCTGCGTTCGATTTCAAGGACGTGCGCCCGCTCGCCGCGCCGATGACCTGGTCGAACGTCGCCGGTGCCGGCGGCATCTATTCCAGCGTGCACGACATGGCGCGCTGGATGCAGGTGAACCTCGCCGACGGCGTGATCGCGGGCGAGGGCAAGGACGCGAAGCGGCTCGTCAGCGAGGCGCGCCATCGTGGCATGTGGCAGCTGGTCACGCCGATCCCGGTGAACCCGTCGAAGGTGCCGGAACTGGCGCCGCTGACGCCGAACTTCTCCGGTTACGGCGAAGGCTGGTTCCTCTCCGACTACCGCGGCCACAAGCTCGTCTGGCACACCGGCGGCTGGCCGGGCATGGTCTCGCGCGTGACGATGGTGCCGGACCTCGGCGTCGGCGTGGTGGTGCTCACCAACGCGGAAATGGGCGGCGCGTTCAACGCATTGACCTACCGCGTGCTCGACGCCTACACCGGCGCGCCGAAGACCGACTGGGTCGCGGCGTACGGCGCGGCGCTCGACCGCCAGCGCGGCGATGCCGATGCCGGCTGGAAGAAGCACCTCGCGCAGCGCGACGCCGCGTCCAAGCCGTCGCTGCCGCTCGCGAAATACGCCGGCACGTATCGCGATCCGTGGTACGGCGACGTCATGATCGAACGCGACGGCAACGGCCTGCGCATGCGGTTCGCGAAGACGCCGGAGCTCACCGGCCGCCTGGAGCACTGGCAGCACGACAGCTTCATCGTCCGCTGGGACCAGCGCTGGCTCAATGCCGACGCGTTCGTCGATTTCGACCTCGACCACGACGGCGTCATCCGCGGCATTCGCATGGAGCCGGTGTCGCCCCTCACGGACTTCAGCTTCGACTTCCAGGACCTGCGCCTGGCGCCGGTGCCGGAACAGAAGAAGCCCTGATGCCGTTCCCCGTCACCCGCGCACAGCGCGCCGCACGCCGCCCCCGGAGCCGCCCATGAGCTGGATCGCCATCCTCATCGTCATCATCGGCCTGTACCTCGCCTTCAAAGCGGTCGGCCTCGTCATCCGCCTGCTGATCTGGGCGGTGATCCTCGGTGCCATCTACTGGCTCATCGCGCCGCACCTCGGCCTGCCGCTGCCGGGATGACGCACGCGGAGCCGCCTGCGCTAGAGTCGGCGGGAGAGCGGAAAGGGGACCGCGCATGAACTGGCACGTGTATTCCATCGGGCCGATCGACTACGGCTGGCACCAGCTGCGGACGGTGCGAGAAACGCTGGAGGTCGCGGTGGTGCCGTGCGAGGGCAGCGATCCGCGCGAGGGCCTCGATACGGCCGCATCGCTGGCATTCCTGCGGAGCTGGGAATCGGCCAAGGAGGCGGCGCTCGCGGCCGGCTGGGAAGGCGGCTTCCGGCTGGAACCGCGCGTGTTCTGGCTGCCGGACGACCTGCAGATGGCGCACGGCTTCGTGTTCAAGCAGGACCACAACGGCGCGACGTTCGTCGCCAGCCCGCAGCCGCTGCCGCACCTCGCGGCCCTCGGCGCGCGCTGAACCGGCGTACAGGGGCGCCGCGACGGCGCTCCTTACAATGGCGGGATGATCCTCAACATCGCCGCCTACCACTTCGCCCCGATCGACGATGCCGACGCATTGGCCGCGTCGCTGCATTCCGTCGCCGAGGCCGGCTGCGTGCGCGGCACGATCCTCGTCGCGCCCGAAGGCGTGAACCTGTTCCTGGCGGGCGGCGAAACCGCCGTGGATGCGGTGCTGGACGTGCTGCGCCGCGACGACCGCTTCGCCGGCCTGGGGGTCAAGCGCAGCTGGAGCGCGACGCAGCCGTTCGGTCGGCTGAAGGCCAAGGTCAAGCCGGAGATCATCACCTTCCGCCGCGACGGCACGGCGCCGCTCGACGCTCGCGCGCCCGCGGTGGATCCGGCGACGCTCGCCCGCTGGATCGCGGAGGGCCACGACGACGCAGGCCGGCGCCTCGTCCTGCTAGATACACGCAACCGCGAGGAATTCGGCTACGGCACGTTCGAGAACGCGCTGACGCTGCCGATCGGCAACTTCACCGAGCTTCCGGAAGCGCTCGCGCCGCACCGCGAGGCGCTGGCCGATGCGACCGTCGTCAGCTTCTGCACCGGCGGGATCCGCTGCGAAAAGGCCGCGCTCTGGCTGCAGGCCGACGGCATGCGGAATGTGCTGCAGCTCGACGGCGGCATCCTCGCCTACTTCGAGCAGGTCGGCGGGTTCGGCTACGCGGGCCGGTGCTTCGTGTTCGACGGCCGCGTGGCGCTCGATCCCGCGCTGAAACCGCTGGTCGACGACGCGGCCTGACCCGCGTCACCGGCGTTTCACTCCGCCTCGGCGGACGATGCGGTCCCCTTGCCGCAGCGGCGATGACGCCGCATCCAAGGAGATCACATGGACATGCGCGACGACATGCGCACCGCGGCGCCCGACCGCGAGGACAACATCCGCAAGCTGCGCGAACTGGCCAAGGGCCTGCACGTGGCGATGCTGACGACGCAGGGCGAGGACGGTCGCCTGTTCAGCCGCCCGCTCGGCGTGCAGGAGCTCGAGTTCGACGGCGACGTGTGGTTCGCCACCGGCCTCGACAGCGAGAAGGTGCGCGAAGTCGAGGCCCATCCGCAGGTCAACGTCGCCTTCGCCTCGAAGGACAACGGCACGTACATCTCGATTTCCGGCGCCGCGAGCGTGGTGCGCGATCGGGCCGAGATCGAGCGCCACTGGACCCCGGGCATGGGCGTCTACTTCAAGGACGGCAAGGACGACCCCAACCTCTGCCTGATCCGCGTGGAAGCGCAGAGCGCGGAGTACTGGGACGGTCCGGGCACGATGGCCGGCCGTGCGCTGCACTTCCTGCTTACTGCGGTGACGAAGGATCCGGGCAAGCTCTCGGACAACCAGCGCATCAACCTGCAGTGAGGTGATGCACCGGCGCGCGACCCGGATAGGCGCGCCGCGCACCACGCCGTAACGACGAGGCCGCCCGTGGGCGGCCTCGTTCGTATCCTGCGTCAGCGATCGCGTCCCGGCGGACGGCCGCGCGGCGGGCCACCCTCGAAACGCCCTCGACCCGGCGAGGGCCCGCGATCGGTGCGCGGCGGCGTGCCTTCGTCGCGGCGGATCTTCAGCTGCTGCCCGGCGACGCGCACGCGCTTGAGATGCTCCATCGTTTCGCGCGGCATGCCTTCGGGCAGGTCGATCAGCGTGAAGTGGTCGCGGATGTCGATGCGGCCGATGAAGCGGCTCTCGAGATCGGCCTCGTTCGCGATCGCGCCGACGATGTTGCCCGGCTTGACGCCGTGCACGTGGCCGACCTCGATGCGGAACGTCTCCATGCCGGACTCGGGCGCCTGACGCGGCGGGCGCTCGCGACGCGGCGGCTCGTCGAAACCTCGCTCGGCATCGTTCATGCCGCGCGGGCCGCATTCGAAACGCGGGCCCTGCAGCTCGAACTCACTGCCGGGCGCGCGCTCCGCCGGCGCACTGGGTTCACGCTCGATCCGCGGGCGCTCCGGGCGCGGGCTGCGTTCGGCGGCGGCCGGGTAAGCGTCGCCGCGCGGCGCGTATGGTCGATCGCCGGCGGGGCGCGCCGGGCGATCGTCGCGTTCGAACCGCGGACCGCGTTCGGGGCGCGCGGCACGTTGGCCATCGCGCTCGAAACGCGGTGCGCGATCGCGGGCGTCGCGTGCGTCCGGGCGCGCCGCCTGTCGCAGCGGATCGTGCCCGGTGGGCATCAGCAGCGGCGATTCGCCCTGCAGCAGGTGGGCGAGGGCCGCGGCGATCTCCACCGCGGGCACGTTGCGCTCCTGCTCGAAACGCTCGATCAGCTCGCGGTACATCTGCAGGTCGGGTGCTTCCAGCGCGTCGGAGATGCGCGAGAGGAAGCGGTCGACGCGGCGCTCGTTCACCGCCTCGATGCTCGGCGCTTCCATCGGCTCGATCGGCTGGCGCGTCGCACGTTCGATCGCGCGCAGCATGCCGCGCTCGCGGGGCGTCACGAACAGGATCGCCTCGCCGGTGCGGCCCGCGCGGCCGGTGCGCCCGATGCGGTGCACGTAGCTTTCGGTGTCGTACGGGATGTCGTAATTGAGGACGTGCGAGATGCGATCGACATCGAGGCCGCGCGCGGCGACGTCGGTCGCGACGAGCACGTCGATGCGCCCGTCCTTGAGCTGCTGCACGATCTTTTCGCGCTGCGCCTGCTGCACGTCGCCGTTGAGCGCGGCGGCGGCGATGCCGCGGGCCGCCAGCTTCTCGGCCAGCTCCTCGGTCGCGATCTTGGTGCGCGCGAACACGATCATCGCGTCGAAGCTTTCGGCTTCCAGCACGCGCGTGATGGCGTCCAGCTTGTGGTGGCCGCTCACCGACACGAAGCGCTGGCGGATGTTCGCCGCGGTCGTCGTCGTCGACTTGATCGCGATCTCGACCGGGTCCTTCAGGTGGGTCTGCGCGATGCGCCGGATCGGCGGCGGCATCGTGGCCGAGAACAACGCGACCTGGCGGGTCGGCGGCGTTGCGTCGAGCACGGCCTGCACGTCGTCGATGAAGCCCATGCGCAGCATCTCGTCGGCCTCGTCGAGCACCAGCATCGAGAGCTCGGAGAGATCGAGCGTGCCGCGCTTCATGTGGTCGATGACGCGCCCCGGCGTGCCGACGATGACGTGCACCCCGCGGCGCAGCGCCTGCAGCTGCGGCCCGTAGCCCTGGCCGCCGTAGATCGGCAGCACCTGGAAGTTCGGCAGGTAATGCGCGTATTTCTGGAAGGCCTCGGCGACCTGGATGGCCAGCTCGCGGGTGGGCGCGAGCACCAGCGCCTGCGGCTTGGTCTTGGCCGGATCGATGCGCGAGAGCACCGGCAGCGCGAACGCGGCGGTCTTGCCGGTGCCGGTCTGCGCCTGGCCGATGAGGTCGCGGCCGGCCAGCAGCGGCGGGATCGTCGCGGCCTGGATGGGCGAGGGCGTCTCGTAGCCGACATCCGCCAGCGCGCGAAGCAGCGGCGCGCCCAGGGCGAGATCGGTGAAGGAAAGGGGAGTCGGTTCGGTTTCGGCGCTCATGGCGGGATCTCGGCGCCGGGGCGGGCCGGTCGGGGGCGGCAGTCTACTCGCCCGTCCGCATTCCGGCCGTGGAAATCGTCGTCGACGCGGCCGCTGGCGCCGTCGCGGGGCGCATGACCCGTGCCCGCTAGCATGCGATGCCCGAGGCGCGGCGTCGCGCCGGAGCGACCGATGAGCCTGTCCGACCTGAAGTTCGACAACCGTTTCCTGCGCGACCTGCCCGGCGATCCTCGCGAGGGCGGCGGCGTGCGGCAGGTGCACGGCGCGGCTTGGTCGCGCGTCGATCCCGCGCCCGTGCGGGCGCCGCGGGTGCTGGCCGTCTCGCGCGAGATGCTGTCGACGCTGGGGCTGGACGAGAGGGACGCGGCCGATCCCGCGTTCGCGGAGGTCTTCGGCGGCAATGCGCTGCTGCCCGGCATGCAGCCGTACGCGTCGAACTACGGCGGCCATCAGTTCGGCCATTGGGCCGGGCAGCTCGGCGACGGGCGCGCGATCACGCTGGGGGAGACCGTCAACGCCGCCGGCGAGCGCTGGGAGCTGCAGCTCAAGGGCGCCGGGCCGACGCCCTACTCGCGCACCGCCGATGGCCGCGCCGTGCTGCGCTCGTCGATCCGCGAATTCCTGTGCAGCGAGGCCATGCACCACCTCGGCGTGCCGACCACGCGCGCGCTCAGCCTGGTCGCCACCGGCGAGGACGTGGTGCGCGACATGTTCTACGACGGCCACGCCGCGCCGGAGCCGGGTGCGGTGGTCTGCCGCGTCGCGCCGTCGTTCATGCGATTCGGGCACTTCGAGTTGCCGCCCTCGCGTGGCGACGCGCCGCTGCTGCGTGCACTGGTCGACTTCTGCATTCGGCGCGACTTCCCGCATATCGATGCGGATTCGCCCAACGCGGTCTCGAATTGGTTCGGCGAGATCTGCGAGCGCACGGCGGTGATGGTCGGCCACTGGATGCGCGTGGGCTTCGTCCACGGCGTGATGAACACGGACAACATGTCGGTGCTCGGCCTGACGATCGATTACGGCCCTTACGGCTGGATCGACGACTACGACCCCGACTGGACGCCCAATACCACCGACGCACAGCGCCGCCGCTACCGCTTCGGCCAGCAGCCCGCAGTGGCGTACTGGAACCTCGGCCGGCTGGCGTCGGCGCTCGCGGCGCTCGATCCCGACGTCGCGCCGCTGCAGGCAGGCCTCGCCCGGTTCGTCGAGGCCTACGAGCAGGCCGAGCGCGACAACGCGGTGCGCAAGCTCGGGCTCGGCCGTTTCCGCGAGGGCGACGTCGAGCTCATGGAGGCGCTGCTGGCGTGGATGCGCGGCGCGGAGGTGGACATGACGCTGTTCTTCCGCGGCCTGATCGACGTCGATCCCGCAGCGCCGGACCTCGCGCCGCTGCACGACGCGTTCTACGACGAGGCCAAGCGCGAGGCCGGCGAGCCCGCGCTGCGCGAATGGCTCGGCCGCTATGCCGCGCGCGTGGCGGACGTAGACCCGGCGCGGCGTCGCGGACAGATGCGCGAGGCCAACCCGCGCTACGTGCTGCGCAACTACCTTGCGCAGCAGGTGATCGATCGCGCCACCGCCGGCGATGCATCGGGCATCGAGGAATTGCTAGACGTCATGCGCCGTCCCTACGACGACCAGCCCGGCCGCGAGGCGTACGCGCAGCGCCGCCCGGACTGGGCGCGCCACATGGCCGGCTGCTCGATGCTCAGCTGCAGCTCGTGAGCGGTCGCCAGCGACCGACCGCGTAAACTGCGCACATGCCCCTGATCACTCTCCAGTCCGTCGACTTCAGCGTCGGCGGCCCGCTGCTGCTCGACCACGTCGACCTGTCCATCGAACCCGGCGAGCGCATCGCCGTCATCGGCCGCAACGGCGCCGGCAAGTCCACGCTGCTCAAGCTCATCGCCGGCGACCTCATGCCGGACGACGGCGAAGTGCGCTACGAAGCCGGCGTGCGCGTCGCGCGCCTCGAGCAGGAAGTGCCGGCCGATACGGCGGGCGACGTGTTCGACGTGGTCGCCGCCGGCCTGGGCGAGCAGGGCGAACTGCTCGCGCGTTTCCACCACCTCAGCCACGCCGCCGAGATCGACGCGCACGCGCTCGCGGAGGTCCAGTCGCGCATCGAAGCGCTGGGCGCGTGGTCGCTCGAGCAGCGCGTCACCGAAACGCTCACGCGGCTGTCCATCGACGGCGAGCGGCCGTTCGCCGGCCTGTCAGGCGGCATGCGCCGGCGCGTGATGCTCGCGCGCTCGCTGGTCTCGCAGCCCGACGTGCTGCTGCTGGACGAGCCCACCAACCATCTCGACATCGAATCCATCGACTGGCTCGAGGGCTTCCTCAAGGGCTGGCGCGGCACGCTGGTCTTCATCACCCATGACCGCCGCTTCATGCGCGCGCTGGCCACGCGCATCGTCGAGATCGACCGTGGCGCGCTGACCAGCTGGCCCGGCGACTGGGACAACTACCTGCGCCGGCGCGAGGAGCGGCTGCATTCGGAAGCGCAGGAAAACGCGCGCTTCGACAAGCTGCTGGCGCAGGAGGAAGTCTGGATCCGCCAGGGCATCAAGGCCCGCCGCACGCGTGACGAAGGCCGCGTGCGTCGCCTGAAGGCGATGCGAGACGAGCGCGCGCAGCGCCGCGAGCAGACCGGAAAGGTGCGCATGGAGGCCGCGCAGGGCGACGCCTCGGGTCGCAAGGTGATCGAGGCGAAGAACGTCTCGGTGTCGCTGGGCGGCCGCGCCATCCTGCGCGACGTGTCGACCACGATCATGCGCGGCGACCGCATCGGGCTGATCGGTCCCAACGGCAGCGGCAAGACGACGCTGCTGAAGACGCTGCTCGGCGACCTGGTGCCGGACAGCGGGGAAGTGCGACTGGGCAGCAACCTGCAGATCGCCTACTTCGACCAGTACCGCGCCACGCTCCGAGAGGACTGGAACGCGATCGAGAACGTCGCCGAAGGCCGCGAGTTCGTCGAGCTCAACGGCAAGCGCAAGCACGTCATCGGCTACCTGCAGGACTTCCTGTTCACGCCCGAACGCGCGCGCGCGCCGATCACGCGGCTGTCGGGCGGCGAGCGCAATCGCCTGCTGCTGGCGCGCCTGTTCGCGCAGCCGTCGAATTTGCTGGTGATGGACGAACCCACCAACGACCTCGACGTCGAGACGCTGGAGCTGCTGGAAGACCTTCTTGGCGATTACGCGGGCACGCTGCTGCTGGTCAGCCACGACCGCGACTTCCTCGACAACGTGGTGACCTCCACGCTGGTGATGGAAGGCGACGGTCGCGTCGGCGAGTACGTCGGCGGCTACACCGACTGGCTGCGCCAGCGCGGCGCGGACGACGGCACGGCCCGGGCGGCTGCGCGCGAATCGGCGAAGCCGGTCGCGGCCGCCCCCGTGGCCGCGCCTGCCAAGCGCAAGCTCAGCTTCAAGGAAACCCGCGAGCTCGAGTCGCTGCCGGCCTTGATCGAGACGCTGGAAGGCGAGGTCGCCACGCTCACGGAGGCGCTGTCGGACCCGCAGTTCTATTCACGGGACGCCGCGGCGATCACCGCACACAACGCGAAGCTGGCCGACACGCAGTCGCGGCTGGATGCCGCCTACGCGCGCTGGAGCGAACTCGACGGCTGACGTGCGCTAAGGCGTGAAGCCAGGCGCGTTGTCGACCTCGCCGCCGAACAGGAATTTCTCCATCTGTTCGGCGAGGTAGGCGCGGTGCTTCGGGTTCATCGGCGACAGCCGGTTCTCGTTGATCAGCATCGTCTGGTGCGCAAGCCACGCGGCCCACGCCTGCTTGCCGACGCTCGCGAATACGCGTTGGCCGAGCTCGCCCGGCCACGGCACGTAATCGAGGCCCTCGTCCTCGCGCTTGAGCCAGACGCAGTCGACGGTACGTGGCATGTCAGTTCTCGAAGAGGCGGGTGAGGAGGGCGCGGATCGGCGCCGGGATGCCGAACGATGCGAGGTCGGCGGCCGATACCCAGGCCGATTCGCCGTCGTCGGCGATGAGTGCGGCACGCTCGACGCGGTGCAGCCGCGACCTGAGTGTCAGATGGTAGTGCGAGAAGCCGTGCGCGACGTCGTCGAGGCACATCTCCAGCGGCACATCACCTGCGTGGCGTGACAGCCAACCGTCCGCCGCCTGCGCGTCGTCGAACTGCGGCAGCGACCACAGCGACGCCCAGACGCCGGTCGGCGCGCGGCGCTGCAGCAGGATGCGGCCGTCCGCATCGCGCAGTACCAGCACGACGGCCTCGCGGCGCGGCAGTTCCTTCGACGGTCGCGGCGTCGGCAGCTCGTCCTGCCGCCCTTCGATGCGGGCGACGCAGTCGGCCTGCAGCGGGCAGACGATGCAGGCCGGGCGGCTGCGCGTGCAGAGCGTGGCGCCGAAATCCATCTGCGCTTGGGTGTAATCGGCGAGGCGGTCGTCAGGCAGCGCCGGGTCACCGGCATGCGCCTGCGCGAAGGCCCAGAGCTGCTTCTCGACGCGCGGCGCGCCGGGCCAGCCGTCGATGCCGTGGAAGCGCGCGAGCACGCGCTTGACGTTGCCGTCGAGGATGGCGTGGCGATCATTCCAGGCCTGAGACGCGATCGCCGCCGCGGTGCTGCGGCCGATGCCGGGCAGCGCGGCGAGCGCATCCACGGCGCGGGGCAGTTCGCCGCCGTGGCGCTCCATGCAGAGCTGCGCCGCCGCGTGCAGGTTGCGCGCACGCGTGTAGTAGCCGAGCCCCGACCACAGCGCGAGCACGCGATCGAGCGGCGCGGCCCCGAGCGCGGGCAGGTCGGGCAGCGCCGACACGAAGCGCTCGAAGTACGGAATGACGGTGGCGACCTGCGTCTGTTGCAGCATCACTTCCGACAGCCAGACGCGGTACGGGGTGCGCGGGTGCTGCCAGGGCAGGTCGTGGCGGCCGGCGACGTCGAACCAGGCGAGCAGGCGCGTCGCGAAGGTGTCAGTCATCGCTGAATTCGACTTCGACGCCTTCGAGCGTCGCGCCGGGAATTTCCAGCCGCGGGGTGCTCACGCGGCCGTCCAGCGGGGGCAGGGGCGTTCCGCTAGGCGGCGCGTCGAGCCACGCGAGCACCCGCGGCAAGCGAAGGCGCCCGTCGAACCGCGTCGCGCCGGATGCCAAGCGCAGCGCGGTTTCGCCCGACAGGTCCGTCGGGCCGGCGTAGTCGAGGTGCAGGGGCAGCGGTCCTCGCGGCCGGCCGATCGGACTCGGCAGCGCGGGCCAACTCTGCGGCCAGCGTTCGATGCGACCGTCGAGCCGCAGCGACAGCGACGACGTCCAGTCCAGCGAGCCGCCCGCCCGCAGGTCGGGAATCGCGCCGCCGCGCTGCAGGGCGAGCCCGAACGGGGCGATGTGCAGGCCTTTGACGTAGCGCGCGTCGCCGGCGATGCCGAGGTCGAAAGGCAGGCTCGTCGACTTCGAGACATAACGCGCCTGCGCGCGCAGCACCATGGCATGCAGCGCGAGCGCCGGGCTCGCGTCGGGTCGGCCGCGGAGCACGACGTCGAGCGGCATGCGCCAATCCGGTCGTTCCACCACGACATCGCCGGCAACGCCGAGTCCGGCCGGCATTTCCGGGCGCGCGAGCGTGGCCGCGACGTCGAACGGCATGCGCGTCTCGCCGGCCTGCATGCGCCCGCGGAGCCGCGCACGCACCGGCTTGCCGGGCGCGAGGCTCGGCACGTCCGCGCGCAGGCCGTCGATCGTCCAGCCTTCGCCGATGACGCGGCCTTCGGTGATGGCCAGTCCGTCGGTGAGCGTGGGCGTCGGCCGTTGCGGCGTCGGCGGGCGCGTGGCGAGCCAGCGCTGCAGCGCGGAGACGTCGAGCGTCGGTCGATCCAGTTCGATGCGGTGGACCGTGATCTCGCGGCCGCGCGACTTGATCGTCGACCACGGCACCGACAACAACAGGCGGTCGGCGGTGAGCAGCGGCGAGGCGTCGCCCTCGCGCTGAGCCGTCACGTCCCGCAGCACCAGCTGCGGCGTGCCGCGCAACGTGTATTCGCTGACGCCGCGCGCGGTGATGCGCAGGCCGAGCGCGCTTCCCGCCTGCGCCAGTACGAGGTTCGCCACCTGCTGCGGCCGCGATGCCCAGCGGGCGAGCCCCGCGAGCAGTGCGACCACCACCACCACCGCGATGAGCAGCAGACGACCGCGCGAGCGCCGGCCCGGCGATTCGCCGCGGGGTGCCGCCTCGGGGCCGGGATCCGCCGTCATCCGGCGCCGAGCGACTCCGGCAGCAGGGCGTCGACGAACGCGGCCGCGTCGAACACGCGCAGGTCCTCCGGGCGTTCGCCGATGCCCGCGAAGCGGATCGGGATGCCGAACTCGCGCGCGAGCGCGAACACCACGCCGCCCTTGGCCGTGCCGTCCAGCTTGGTGACAACGAGGCCCGTCACGCCGATCGCCGCATTGAACTGGCGAAGCTGCGAGATCGCGTTCTGCCCCGTGGTGCCGTCGATCACCAGCAGCACCTCGTGCGGCGCGGCCGGGTCGAGCTTCTGCAGCACGCGCTTGATCTTGCCGAGCTCGGCCATCAGGCCCTGCTGCGTGTGCAGCCGGCCCGCGGTGTCGGCGATCAGCACCTCGGTGCCGCGCGCCTTCGCCGCCTGCAGCGCATCGAAGGCGACCGACGCGGCGTCCGCGTTCTGGCCCTGCGCGATCACCGCCACACCGTTGCGGTCGCCCCAGGCCTGAAGTTGCGCGACCGCCGCGGCGCGGAAGGTGTCGCCGGCGGCCAGCATCAACGGGCGGCCCTCATCCTTGAAGCGCTTGGCGAGCTTGCCGATCGTCGTGGTCTTGCCCACGCCGTTGACGCCGATCGTGAGCAGGACGAAAGGCTTCGCCGCACGATCGATGACGAGCGGCCTCGCGACGGGCTCTAGCATCGCCAGCAGGTCCGCGCGCAGGGCGGCGAGCAGCGCGTTCGCGTCGGTGAACTCGCGCGACTTCATCCGCTTGCGCAGGTCGTCGACCAGTTCGGTCGTCGCGGTTACGCCGACGTCCGCGGTGAGCAGTGCGGTCTCGATCTCGTCGAGCAGGTCGTCGTCGAGCTTCGGATTGCGGGAAAAAAGCCCGCTGATCGACCGGGTGAACGTGTTGCCGCGAAGACGGTCGAGCCAGCCGCGCTTGCCCGCGGCAGCGGCCGGCACGGTCGGCACCGCGCCGGTGACATCCGGTTCGATCGGCGCTGGCGCCGACGGCATCGATTCGAGCGGGGCCGTGAAAACCGCGGCCGGTGCGGGTCGCGCGTGCGCTGCCTCCGTCTCGCGCATCGAACGAGCTTCGGCATCCGCAGCCTTGGCCTCGCGCGCGGTGGGCGCCTCGGCGGCGAGCCATTCCGCGGCAGGCGCGCTGGCCGCGGGATCGTTGACGGTTGCCTCGACGGACGACTCGGCCCGCGCCGTGGAATCCTCGGCCGATTCGACGGCCGCGCCGGCCGTGGCCTGCGGAGTCGCTTCGGCGTCGGCCACGTCGGCGGGCGCCTGCGACTCCTGCCCGGGGAACGCCGCGGCGAGTTCCTCGACCGACAGTCGACGCTCGGGCTCGTTCGGCTTCTTGCGGCGCAGGAAACTCAGCATCGGCAGGCGTCGGAATTGGGGGAAAATGGGCGCGACATGCTAGCACCGGCCCCCCGACACCCCCGATGAACAAGCCCGCGGGAAAGATCCGCCTCATCGGCGGCCACTGGCGCGGCACGCGCCTGGACGTGCCGGCGTCTCCCGGTCTGCGGCCCACCGGCGACCGCGTCCGCGAGACGCTGTTCAACTGGCTGATGCCGTACCTGCCGGGCGCGCGCGTGATCGACGTGTTCGCGGGTACAGGCGCGCTCGGCCTCGAAGCGCTGTCGCGCGGCGCGGCCGACGCCGTGTTGATCGAGCGCGACGCCGCACTCGCGTCCTCGCTGCGCGGCACGCTCGGCCGCCTCGATGGCGGCGCGCGCGGGCGCGTGGTGCAGGGCGACGCGCTCGCGTGGCTGGCCGGCACCGCGGAGACGTTCGACATCGCCTTCGTCGATCCGCCGTTTGCAGGCGGGCTCTGGACGCGCGTGTGGCCGGCCCTCGCGCCGCGCCTGGCGCCCGACGCGCTGGTGCACGTCGAGTCCCCCACCGACGTCGACCCTGGCGTGCCGGACCACTGGGCGCTGCACCGCGAAGGCCGCACCCGCGAGGTCCGCCATGCGCTCTACCGCGTCCCGGCGGCGGGGCCAGCGGCCGCTGCTACACTCGATCCCGATCCGGCGGCCGGGGAGCCGTCGTCCCGATGCGAGAACCCATGAGCGCGGCCCGCAACCGCACCGCCGTCTATCCCGGCACCTTCGATCCGATCACCAACGGGCACGTCGACCTCGTCGACCGCGCGGCGCCGCTGTTCGAGCGCCTGGTGATCGGCGTCGCCGAGAGCCCGTCGAAAGGGCCGGCGATGCCGCTTGCACAGCGC
>NZ_SMRQ01000017.1 GCF_004359965.1 Cognatilysobacter segetis
GCGATGGCGTCGGAGCCGTAGATCGCCGAGGCGCCGCCGGTAAGGACTTCCACGCGCTCGATGATCGAGGACGGGATGGCCTTGATGTTGACGACGTTGTTGTCGCGGTTGTACGGCTGCGGGTACTGCGCGGGGCGGCGGCCGTTGATCAGCGTCAGCGTGTAGCCGGGGCCGAGGTTACGCAGGTTGACGACCTGGGCATTCGGCGTGAAGCCGGTGATCGCGAGGTCACCCGTGAACGACGAGGTCGTGTTCTGGGTGAGCGTCTGCAGCATGTCGCCGACGGTCTGGAAACCTTCGCGATCGATGTCCGCGCGGGTGATGACCGTGACGGGGGCCGGACCTTCGGTCTCCGAGCGCTTGATGCGCGAGCCGACGACGGTGACCCGGTCGAGCTCGGTCTTCTTCGCGGCGTCTTTCGATTCGTCCGTGGTGGTGGTCGTGGCCTGCTGAGCGAAGGCCGCGGTGGCCGCCGGAAGGACGAGGGCCGCGAGGACGGCCGATGCGATGCGGCTGCGCCGCAGTCGCTGTTGCGTAACTGGCATTTGGTTTCCCCAAAACAGAAAATGATCAGTGCCGCCCTCCTTGCGGCCCCCTGTCTCCCTGACGCCTCGACCGTAACATGGCTTTAACAAGTTGTGTTGCGGGGACGGCCCGTCCTCAGCATCCTTTTTTTGGAACGCATTCATGAGCGACCCGCTGGCCAGACGCCTCGACGCCCTCCCGCTCAATGGTTTCGGCGTCACCGTCGGAGAGGTGGGCCGCGTCTCGGTCGGGCCCGAGGGGCCGGGTGGTGTCGTGGTCGACATCACGTTCGGTGTGCCCATTGCTGCCGTGCAGCATGAAATCGTGCGATCCGTGGCGGAGGTTATTGCACTCGTTGGCAGGGACGGCCCCCCGGCGGTGGTCCGGCAGCGCATCGGCGTCCACGCGCCGCAGGCGGCCACCGTGCCCTTGGCGAACGTCCGGAACCTGATCGCCGTCGGGTCCGGCAAGGGCGGCGTGGGCAAATCGACGGTCGCCGTCAATCTCGCGGTGGCGCTGGCCCGGGAGGGCGCGCGGGTCGGGATCCTCGATGCCGACATCTACGGACCCAGCATCCCCACCATGCTCGGCGTATCGGGGCGGCCGGACAGCCCCGACGGCAAATCGATCGAACCGCTGCGCGCCCACGGCGTGCAGGTGATGTCGATCGGCCTGCTGGTGGAGCAGGACACGCCGATGATCTGGCGCGGACCGATGGCGACCTCCGCGCTGACCCAGCTGCTGAACGATTCGCGCTGGGACGACCTGGATTACCTGGTGGTCGATCTGCCGCCCGGCACCGGCGACATCCAGCTGACGCTCTCGCAGAAGATTCCCGTGGCCGGCGCCGTGGTGGTGACGACGCCGCAGGACGTGGCCACGCTCGATGCGCGCAAGGCGCTGAAGATGTTCGAGAAGGTCGAGGTGCCGGTGCTCGGCCTCGTCGAGAACATGGCACTGCATGTCTGCTCGAACTGCGGCCAGGCCGAGCACATCTTCGGCGAGGGCGGTGGCGCCCGCCTCGCGGCGGAATACGGGTATCCGTTGCTCGGCAGCCTTCCGCTCGAACGCTCCGTCCGCGAGCGGGGAGACGCGGGTGCGCCGATCGTGGTGGCGGAGCCGGACTCGCCGGCCGCTCAGGCCTTCGTCGCGATGGCGCGACGGGTCGCGGCCGAACTCGCGAAGCGCCCGACGGTGGCGCGTCCACTTTCGGTGCGGCTGGCCGACTGACCGGGCCGCCGTCGGTACCCGGCCGGCGGCTAGAATGCGTCTTTTCCGCACGGACGGCCCGATGAGCATCAAGAGCGACCGCTGGATCCGCCGCATGGCGCAGGAGCAGGGCATGATCGAGCCCTTCGAGCCCGGGCAGGTCAAGCACGCGGCCTCCGGCGAGCGCATCGTCAGCTACGGCACGTCCAGCTACGGCTACGACGTGCGCTGCTCGCGCGAGTTCAAGATCTTCACGAACATCAATTCGACGATCGTCGACCCGAAGCATTTCGACAGCGGCAGCTTCGTCGACATCGAGTCGGACGTCTGCATCATTCCGCCGAACTCGTTCGCACTGGCGCGCACGGTCGAGTACTTCCGCATCCCGCGCGACGTGCTGGTCGTCTGCCTCGGCAAGAGCACGTACGCGCGCTGCGGCATCATCGTCAACGTGACGCCGCTCGAGCCCGAGTGGGAAGGCCACGTCACGCTGGAATTCAGCAACACCACGCCGTTGCCGGCGCGCATCTACGCCAACGAAGGCGTGGCGCAGATGCTGTTCTTCCAGTCCGATGAGGTCTGCGAGACGTCGTATCGCGACCGCGGCGGCAAGTACCAGGGCCAGACGGGTGTCACGCTGCCGAAGACCTGAGTTTCAGGCGGCCCCGATCAGTCCGCGAAGGCGTGCGACGAGCGCGTCGCGCGCCGCCGGCGCGTAGGGCAGGGCCGGCCCGCCCCATACGGGCGAAGGCCAGCAGGCGTCGTCGTTCCGCCGTGCGACGACGTGCACGTGCAGCTGCGAGACGACGTTGCCGATCGCGGCGATGTTGAGCTTGTCGACCTGTCCGACCACCCGCAGCGCGTTGGCGCAGCGCGTGGTCTCGTCGAGCAATCGATGCCGGTCGCGCTCGTCGAGATCGATCCATTCGACGGCCCCCGCGATGCGCGGCACCAGCACCAGCCATGGGTAATGCGCGTTGTCCATCAGGCGCACGTCGCTGAGCGGCAAGGTAGCGACCGCGACGGAATCGCTCTCGAGGCGTGGATGCAGCGACCAGCCCGCCGTCATGCGAGCGCGTCGCGCAGGAAGCCGACCGTGCGCGTCCATGCGGTCGCGGCTGCATCGGAATCGTAGTCGGCGCGCCGGTCGCAGTTGAAGCCGTGGCCCGCGTCGTACAGGTGCACCTCGGCCTGCGGATACGCCTGGCGGTGCTTTTCGATGTCGGCTGGCGGAATGCTCGCGTCGTGCTCGCCGAAGTGGAACACCATCGGCGCGCGCAGCGGCTCGTCGAGGAAGCCGACGCTCCGCGCGCCGTAGTAGCTCACCGACGGCAGCCCGAGGCGGGTATTGGCGAGCAGCGCCAGGCTGCCGCCCCAACAGAAGCCGACCGCGCCGACCTTCGCGTGATGATGGCTGCGGAGCCACGACGCCGCCGCGTCCACGAGTTCGACCGCGCGCTCGAAGCCCAGCGCGGTCACGAGGTCGCGGCCGCGGGCCACGCCGGCCTTGTCGTAGTCCAGCTCGACCCCGCGCTCCACCGGATCGAAAAGCGCCGGCGCGACCACGTCGAAGCCTTCCCGTGCGAAGCGGTCGCACACGTCGCGGATGTGCGCATTTACGCCGAAGATCTCCTGGATGACCACCAGGCCGCCGAGCGCTGCGCGGTCCGGGGCCGAATGCCAGGCGCTGATGCGCCCCTGCGGGGTATCGAGTTCGATCCAGCTGCCCATGGCGCCTCCGTGAATGCGTGCCACGGCCGCTCCGGAGCGGCCACCGCCCGCCGTTATACTGGACACCCGCCGCGGCCGACGTCGCGGCCCGTCGCGCCGCCGCTTCCGGCGGCCCTCGAGACCCGCTATGTCCGCCCAGAATCCCGTCCGGAACCCCAAGGTGGGTTTCGTCAGCCTCGGCTGTCCGAAAGCGCTCGTCGACTCCGAGCGCATCCTCACGCAGCTCCGCGTCGAGGGCTACGACCTCGTGCAGACCTATGACGATGCCGACGTCGTGGTGGTCAACACCTGCGGCTTCATCGACAGCGCGGTCGAGGAATCGCTCGACGCGATCGGCGAGGCGCTTGCCGAAAATGGCAAGGTGATCGTCACCGGCTGCCTCGGCAAGCGCGCCGACGTGATCCGCGAAGCGCATCCGGATGTGCTCGCCATCACCGGCCCGCAGGACTACGCGAGCGTGATGTCGGCCGTGCACGCGGCGCTGCCGCCGTCGCGCGATCCCTTCCTCGACCTGCTGCCCGCGGCGCAGGACGACGTCGGCATCAAGCTGACGCCGAAGCACTACGCGTACCTCAAGATTTCCGAAGGCTGCAACCACCGCTGCAGCTTCTGCATCATTCCGTCGATGCGCGGCGACCTCGTATCGCGCCCGGTCGACCAGGTGCTGCGCGAGGCCGAGAAGCTGGTGATGGGCGGCGTGCGCGAGCTGCTGGTCGTCTCGCAGGACAGCAGCGCCTACGGCGTCGACGTGCGCTATGCCGAGCGCGAGTGGCGCGGCCGCGCCTACCAGACGCGCATGAAGTCGCTGTGCGAAGGGCTGTCGCAGCTAGGCGTGTGGTCGCGCCTGCACTACGTGTATCCGTATCCGCACGTCGACGACGTCATTCCGCTGATGGCGGAAGGGAAAGTGCTGCCGTACCTCGACATCCCGTTCCAGCACGCCAGCCCGCGCGTGCTGCGGCTGATGAAGCGCCCGGGTGCGGTCGAGAAGACGCTCGAGCGCGTGCAGAACTGGCGCCGCATGTGCCCGGACCTCACGCTGCGCAGCACGTTCATCGTCGGCTTCCCGGGCGAGACCGAGGCCGAATTCGAGGAGCTGCTCGACTTCCTCGACGAGGCGCAGCTCGACCGCGTCGGTGCGTTCGCGTACTCGCCCGTGGAGGGCGCGGCTGCCAACGCGCTGCCCGATCCCGTGCCCGAGGAAGTGAAACAGGAGCGCCTCGCGCGCTTCATGGAGCGCCAGGCCGAGATCTCCGCGGCGCGGCTCGAAGCCAAGGTGGGCACGGTGCAGCGCTGCCTCGTCGACGCGATCGACGGCGACCTCGCGATCGCGCGGTCCAGGGCCGATGCGCCGGAAATCGACGGCGTGGTGCAGATCCAGAACGGCATGGAGTTCGGCCTGCAGCCGGGCCAGTTCATCGACGTCGAGATCCTCGGCAGCGACGAGCACGACCTCTACGGCGAAGCGGTGAGCACGGAGACCGCGGCGGCGCTGCAGCTGCCGATGCACGCCTGACGCGTCGCGCCGCCGGCCGACTGCGGCGCGGCGTCAGCTGCCGTAGCGAACGCCGACGATCGCCACGCGCCGCGGCCCGGCGGGCAGCTGCACCTCGACCTCGTCGTCCTCGCGCTTCTTGAGCAACGCGCGTGCGACGGGCGAGTCGATGCTGATGTCGCCGCGGGAGGGGTCGGCCTCGTCCGGACCGACCAGCCGGTAGCGCAGCGATTCGCCGGTCTCGACATCGTCGAGGTCGACGATGGCGCCGAAGAAGATCGCATCGCGATCACCGGGCGGGGCCTCCACGACCTTCAGCGCCGGCACGCGCTTGCTGAGGTATCGCACGCGCCGGTCCAGCTCGCCGAGCTGCTTCTTCCGGTAGATGTATTCGGCGTTCTCCGACCGGTCACCCTCGGCCGCCGCCGCGGAGAGCGCGCGCACGATCTCCGGCCGCCGCACGCGCCACAGGTCGTCCAGCTCCGCCTTCAGGCGCTCGAATCCGTCCCGCGTGATCAGCGCGGTGCTGTGCTCGGCCGGCGGGCGCCAGCGGCTCACGGGGCCGCGTGTCCTGCCATGCGCGACGTCCGGCGCATCAGCGCCCGCGGCCGCCGAACAGGCCGCCCAGCAGTCCGCGCACGATCTGCCGGCCAATCTGGCTGCCCACGGTGCGAGCCGCCTGCTTGGCCATCGTCTCGACGAGCCCCTGCCGGTTCGATGCACGGGGCGCGGCCTTTGCCGGCGGCGCCGCCGCGACGGAAGCGGCCTGCTCGGCGCGGCGCGCGAGCAGCTCGGCCGCGGATTCGCGATCGAGCGGTGCGTCGTACTTCGCGCCGACCGGGCTCGACGCTCGAACCTGCTGGCGTTCCTCGGCCGTGATCGGCCCGATGCGCGAGCGCGGCGGCGCGATCAGCACGCGCTCGACCGGCGCGGGCACGCCTTCAGCCGACAGCAGCGACACCAGCGCTTCGCCGATCGCCAGCTGCGTCAGTGCCGCCGTGACGTCGATCGCCGGATTGGGCACGAAGGTCTCCGCCGCCACGCGCACCGCCTTCTGGTCGCGCGGCGTGAATGCACGCAGCGCATGCTGCACGCGGTTTCCCAGCTGGCCGAGGATTTCGCCCGGGACGTCGTCGGGAAACTGCGAGCAGAAGTACACGCCCACGCCCTTGGACCGGATCAGGCGGACGACCTGTTCCACCCGCTGCCGAAGCGCGGGCGTCGCGTCGTCGAACAGCAGGTGCGCCTCGTCGAAGATGAAGACGAGCCGAGGCTTGTCGAGGTCGCCCACTTCCGGCAACTGCTCGAACAGCTCCGACAGGAGCCACAGCAGGAACGTCGAATACAGGCGCGGCCTGAGCACCAGGCTGTCGGCCGCGAGCACGCCGATCACGCCGCGGCCGTCGGTGGTGGTGCGCATCAGGTCCGACAGCTCGAGCGCCGGCTCGCCGAAGAATCGCGCGCCGCCGTCGGACTCCAGGCGGAGCAGCGCACGCTGGATCGCCGCGATCGACGGGGCGCTCACGAGCCCGTACTGCGTCGACACCTCCTTGCGGCGCTCGGCCAGGTGCACGAGCACCGCGCGCAGGTCCTCGAGGTCGAGCAGCAGCAGCCCCTGGTCGTCGGCGAGGCGGAACGCGATGTCGAGCACGCCCGACTGCGTGTCGTTGAGCTCGAGCATGCGCGACAGCAGGATCGGACCGATCTCCGACACCGTGGTGCGCACCGGGTGGCCCGCGGCGCCGAACAGGTCCCAGAACACGACCGGATTAGCCTCGGGCGCGTGATCCGTGATCCCGAGCGTGTCGAGCCGCGATCGAACGCGCTCGTTCGCGGTGCCGGGCATCGCGAGGCCGGCGACGTCGCCCTTCACATCCGCGAGGAACACCGGCACGCCGATACGGGAAAAGCCTTCCGCCAGCGTCATCAGGCTGACCGTCTTGCCGGTGCCGGTGGCGCCGGCGACCAGCCCGTGGCGATTGCCCACGCGCGAGGCGAGCTCGATCGGCTTGAGCTCGGGCGGGGCGGTCTTGCCCAGCAGGATCGGTGTGGTCATCGGACGGCCGCGGCGGGGGATGACCGGATTCTAACCACGCGTGCGGAGCGCTTCGGAAACGCGCAGTGCGTTCCTTGCCGATGCGGGCGCGCGGCGGCTACGCTCGGCCGTCCTGCAGTTCCGGTCGTCACGATGATCCCCCGCATGCCCCGCCACCGTCTCGTCCGCGGCTGCATCGCCGCGCTGTTGCTCCTGCCCACGCTCTCGATCGCCGCGAAGCGCGATGCCGAAACCGCGGCGACGCTCGGCGCGCGCATGCAGGCCGCGGAGGCGCGCTTCAGCCGCGCGGCGGTCGCCGTCCGCAACGAGGAGCCCGACGCGCAGCGCGAGAGCGACGCGGCGCTGCAGGACATGGAGGACGTGATGGCGGCCTGCGTGCGAGTCCGCGGGTGTCCCGTCAGCACACTGCTGTCCACGTACAACCGCCTGCTGAAGCAGGCGGTGGATGCGGACGCCGCAGACGAAGAGGAGGAGGACGGGCTGCCGGCCGACGCGCTGGGCCACGAAAGCCTGGCCGCGAACGTGCCCGAGGCGGCGAGGGCGGCCGCGCTGCTGTCGGAGGACCATCGCTTCGACCGGATGGTCGAATACAACCCGGCGGTCCAGCAGGCGATCCGCCGCTGGCTCACCGACATGCGCGGCTCGCTGATCTCCAGCTGGGAGAACTACCAGTACATGCGCTACCTGATGTGGCCCGAGTACCAGAAGCGCGGCCTGCCGGAGGCGCTGCTGTTCGGGATCATGGCGAAGGAATCCAACGGCAAGGTGCACGCGACGTCGCGTGCCGGCGCCGCGGGGCCGATGCAGTTCATGTACGCGACGGGCCGTCGCTTCGGCCTCGGCGACGACGGCACCGGGTTCGACACGCGCTACGACCCCCGCGCAGCGGCGCAGGCCAGCGCCGAATACCTCAACGAGCGCATGGGGCAGCTCAATCGCAACATCGAGCTCGCGCTGGCGGCGTACAACGGCGGCGAGGGGCGTGCGCTGCGCGTCTACCAGGGCGGCGGCGGTCGCACGTTCTGGGACGAATCGATCTACAACCAGTTCCCCGCCGAAACGCGCGACTACGTGCCCATGGTCGTCGCGGCCGCGTGGCTGTTCATGCACCCGAAGGAGTACGGACTCACCTTCCCGAAGGTGAATCCCAAGCCGGCCCCGCTGCGGTTGTCGCAGTCGGCGTCGATCTACCAGCTCGGCATCTGCCTCGGCAACCACGGCGTGCGCGAGGGCTACATGCGCACGCTGCGCAACCTCAACCCGCGCTACCAGCCGGAAACCTTCCTGCCGGCCGGCACCAGCCTCAATGCGACGACGCGCATCGTCGGGCTCTACAACCGCTGGTGCGTCAACGGCCGGCGTGCCCAGCTCGCCCGCACGCTGGTGGTCAGCGACCCGAGCCGCGCCGTGGTGCGCACCGGACCGCTCCAGACGATCCCGGACAGCGACGCTGACGCAGCGCCTTCGGATTCGGTGCAGTCCACGGGCACGGCGGGTGCGGTCGTCGCGGCGAAGCCGGCCGTTTCGACGACCGTTCCCGCGTCCAGCGCGCGTGTCGCAGATGCGGGTCGCAAGCCCGCGAAGGCCCGCGACTACCGCGTGCAGAGCGGCGAATCGCTGTCGACGATCTCGAAGAAGTTCGGGTGCGACATGGCGGTGGTAGCCCGCGCCAACGGCCTCAAGCGCGACGGCACGCTCCGGCAGGGCCAGTCGCTTCGCCTGGAGGGCTGTACGGACTGACGCCCGGCCCGCCGCGCCGCGTCAGCCGGTGACCGGCGCGGCGCGGGTCGCGAGGCGCTGTCCCAGCTGGACCGGGGACTCCGCCTGCAGCGATGCGTCGAGCGTGGCGACGCCGCGCGGGAGCAGCACGATCACGGTCGAGCCGTAATTGAAGCGCGCCATCTCGGCGAAGCGCTCCAGCGTGATGCCCGGCTCGAAGCGCTTCTCGGTCACCTTGTGGCCGTACTGCGGGATCTCGATGCCGCTCCACACGGTTTCGACGCCCGAGACCAGCAGCGCGCCCACCATCACGACCGCCATCGGGCCGAAGTCGGTGTCGAAGTGGCAGACGAGGCGCTCGTTGCGCGCGAACAGCCGCGGCACGAGACGCACCGCATTGGGCCCGACGCTGAAGAGGCGCCCCGGCACGTGCACGGTGCGGGTGAGCGTGCCGGTCCACGGCATGTGCACGCGGTGGTAGTCGCGCGGCGAGAGGTAGACGGTCGCAAAGACGCCGTCGTCGAACGGTCGCGCGTCGGCCTCGCTGGCGAGCAGTTCGGCCGCGGTGAAGCTTCGGCCCTTGGCCTGGAAGATTTCGCCGCCGCGGATCGGGCCGCACTGGCTGATCCGGCCGTCGGCGGGCATCAGGATCGCGTCCGGATCCGGATCCGGCGTGCGGGCGCCCGGCCGCAGCGCACGGGTAAAGAACGTATTGAACGACTCGTACGAGCGCGGATCCGCGTTCGCCGCCTCCGTGAGGTCGACGCCGAACTTGCGCGTCACCGTGTCGATCAGCCAGCGGCTGACGCGCGGGTGCTTCGAGTACGCCAACGAGCGCGCCAGCGACGACAGGAAGCGATGGGGCAGGGCGTAGGTGAGGCGCGTGACCAGGCTCATGGGGCGCTCGTCGTCAGAAGGCGGAGGTCGGAGGCGATCGCGGCCGGATCGAGCGGCGGTTGCACGATGCCCGCCATGCGGCCCTGCGGGTCGAGCGCGACCAGCGTCGCGCTGTGGTCCATCGCATAGGCGTCGGCCGGCGCGCCGGGCACAGGCGGCGACTTGGCGAACACCAGGCTGATCGAGCGCGCGAAGCGCTCGAGGGTCGGCACGTCCGCGGTGGCCGCGATGGTGTCGCGATGGAAGGCGTGGGCGTACTCGCCGACGCGGTCGGGCGTGTCGCGATCAGGGTCGACCGACACGAACAGCACGCGCGGGCGGGTCGTTTCGGGAATCGCTTCCCACTGCTTCTGTGCCCGAGCGAGATCGGCCAGCGTGGTGGGGCAGACGTCCGGGCAGTGGGTGAATCCCAGGAACACGAGCGTCCAGTGGCCCTTGAGCTCGCCGTTGGCGAGCGCCGTACCGTCCGACTGCCGCAGGCTGAACGTGGGCAGATCGCGCGGCGGGTCGATCAGGTGGATCGCCTTCAGCGGCGGAGCCGCGGGGGTGGCCGGCCCGAAGACGTGGCGCGCGAGCAGCAGGCCGAGGCCCGCGGCGACCGCGGCGGCGAGAACGAGCAGCGTCGTCCGGTTGAACATGGTCGGCTCCGGGCCCACGGGACCGGCGATGATACCGGCCGACCGCTATAATCGCGGGCCTTCTTCGCGTGCGACGTCAATGGACGCCGGTCTCCCGACCTTCCAGCAGGTCTCGATCATCGACCTGATCCGCCACGGCGGCTCCCTCTTCAACGCCTCGGGCCTGACCTTTGGTCACAGCTACGACAACGCGCTCGACGAGGCGACGCAGCTCGTGCTGCACGCGCTGCACATGCCGCACGACCTCAGCCCGGTGTACGGCGCCTCGCGCGTCACCGAGGAGGAAATGCGCCGCGTGCTGGACCTGTTCCGCCGCCGTGTCGAGGAGCGCGTGCCAGCCGCCTACCTCACGGGCGAGGCATGGTTCGCGGGGCTGAGCTTCAAGTCCGACCCGCGCGCGCTGGTGCCGCGCTCGCCGATCGCCGAGCTCATCACCAGCGGCTTCGAGCCGTGGCTGGGCGAGCGCGAGGTCGAGCGCGTGCTCGACCTCTGCACCGGTTCGGGCTGCATCGCGATCGCCACGGCGCATTACCAGCCGAACTGGGACGTCGTCGGCATCGACATCTCCGACGACGCGCTCGCCCTCGCGGCCGAGAACAAGGAGCGACTGCAGGTCCCGAACGTGTCGTTCGTCAAGTCGGACCTGTTCGATGGCCTGCCGGGCGAGATGTTCGACCTGATCGTCACCAACCCGCCGTACGTGACCAACGACGAGACCGATGCGCTCCCGCGCGAGTACGCGCACGAGCCGGAACTCGGCCTGCGCGCGGGCGACGACGGCCTGGACCTGGTGCTGCGGATCATGCGCGATGCTCCGGACCACCTGACCGAGGAAGGCCTGCTGATCTGCGAGGTCGGCGAGGCCGAGCATGCGCTGACCGCGCTGCTGCCCGAGCTGCCGATGGCATGGGTGGAGTTCAAGGTCGGCCAGATGGGCATTTTCGTGGTGGAGCGCGCCGATCTGGTCGAGCACCACGCCCGGATCCGCGAGCTCGCCGACGCCCGCGCCTGACGTGAACACCTTCGGCCACCTGCTGCGCGTCACGACCTTCGGCGAAAGCCACGGTCCGGCGATCGGCTGCGTGGTCGACGGCTGCCCGCCCGGGCTGCCCATCGCGATCGAGGACTTCGCGCGCGACCTCGAGCGCCGCGCGACCGGCCGCAGCCGCCACACGTCGCAGCGCCGCGAGGCGGACGAGGTCGAAATCCTCAGCGGCGTGTACGAGGGTGTCACCACCGGCACGCCGATCGCGCTCCTCATCCGCAATACCGACGCGCGCAGCAAGGACTACGCCGCGATCGCGAAGCAGTTCCGCCCCGGCCATGCCGACTACACGTACCAGGCCAAGTACGGCATCCGCGATCCGCGCGGCGGCGGCCGGTCGAGCGCGCGCGAGACGACGATGCGCGTGGCGGCGGGCGTCATCGCGAAGAAATGGCTGGCGCAGGCGTTCGGTGTCGAGGTGCGCGGCTACCTGTCGCAGCTGGGCGAGATCCGTTCGTCGCGGCCCGACATGCCCGACTGGCTGGACGTCGAATCGAACCCGTTCTTCTGGCCCGACGCCACGCAGGTGCCGGAGCTGGAGGCCTACATGGACGCGCTGCGCAAGTCCGGCGATTCGGTCGGCGCGCGCGTGGAAGTCGTCGCGACGGGCGTCCCGCCGGGCTGGGGCGAGCCGATCTACGGGAAGCTCGATGCCGAGCTCGCGGCGACGCTGATGAGCATCAACGCGGTGAAGGGCGTGGAGATCGGCGACGGCTTCGACGTCGTGGCGATGCACGGCTCGCTGCATCGCGACGTCATGCGGCCCGGCGCGGACGGGCGGCCGGATTTCGAAACCAACCACGCCGGCGGCATCCTGGGCGGCATCAGCACCGGGCAGCCGCTGCGCTGTTCGATCGCGTTCAAACCCACGTCCAGCCTGCGCCTGCCGGTCGAGAGCCTCGACGTGGACGGCAACGTGGTCGAGGTGGTCACGACCGGCCGGCACGATCCGTGCGTCGGCATCCGCGCGACGCCGATCTGCGAAGCGATGGTCGCGCTGGTGCTGATGGACCAGGCGCTGCGCCATCGCGGCCAGTGTGGCGACGCGGTCTCGAAACGATAGCGGCCAGACGTCGCGCGCGCCGGACGGCGCGATGCGCGCCTGCGCCGCGTCGCTTGTCATCGAATCCCGTACACCCCATCGTCGACGCGAGCGCTGAGTGCCGCCGCGCGACGCGTCCCAGAGACCGAGAATCCGTATGAAGAATCCCGTGAATGTCGCGATCGTGGGCGCCACCGGCGCCGTCGGCGAGACCATGCTGAAGGTGCTCGCCGAGCGCGAGTTCCCCATCCGCGAGCTGCACCTGCTGGCGAGCGAGCGCTCGGCCGGCGAGAAGGTCGATTTCAACGGCCGCAGGATCGTGGTGGAGAACCTCGCCACGTTCGATCCCGCGGGCATCGACATCGCGCTGTTCTCCGCCGGCGGCGACGTTTCGAAGGAATACGCGCCGAAGTTCGCCGCGGCGGGCGCCGTGGTGATCGACAACTCGTCGGCCTTCCGTCGCGACGACGACGTGCCGCTGGTCGTTGCCGAAGTGAATCCCGAGCAGTTGAAGAACCGGCCCCGCGGCATCGTCGCCAATCCGAACTGCTCCACCATGCAGATGCTGACGGCGCTGGCGCCGATCCATCGCGAGGCGCGCATCGAGCGCATCAACGTGGCGACCTACCAGTCGGTATCGGGCACAGGTCGTCGCGCGCTGGAGGAGCTGGGCCGGCAGACGGCCGCGATGCTCAACTTCCAGGACCCCAAGCCCGAGGTCTACCCGGTGCAGATCGCGTTCAACGTGATCCCGCACGGCGGCGATTTCCTCGACAACGGCTACACCAGCGAAGAGATGAAGCTGGTCTGGGAGACGCGCAAGATCCTCGGCGACGAATCGATCCAGGTGAACGCGACGGTGGTGCGCGTGCCGGTGTTCTACGGCCACTCGGAAGCCGTGCACATCGAGACGCGCGAGAAGATCAGCGCGGCGCGGGCACGCGAGCTGCTGGAAGGCGCGCCGGGCGTCGAGGTGGTCGACGAGCAGCGGGGCGGCGGGTATCCGACGCCGGTCTCGCACGCGTCGGGCAACGATCCGGTGTACGTCGGGCGCATCCGTGAGGACATCTCCCACCCGCGCGGCCTCTCGCTCTGGGTCGTCGCCGACAACCTCCGCAAGGGCGCGGCGCTGAACGCGGTGCAGCTGGCCGAGCTCGTCATCGCGGAGTGACGCGTTCGCGCGCGCCGCATCGCGTGGGCGGCGCGCGCCGGGCCTGCTAGAGTCGGCGCCGGATGAGGGGAGAGAAATCCGTGAGGTCAAAGCTGCGATCCGCCTGCCTGCTGGCCCTCGCGCTGGCGAGCGGGTCCGCCCAGGCGCTGGGCCTCGGGCAGATCCAGGTGAAGTCGGCGCTCGGCCAGCCGTTGCTCGCCGAGATCCCGATCGTCAGCAGCGACCCGTCTGAGCTCGTCAGCCTCGACGCGGGCCTCGCCTCGCCCGAGACGTTCACGCGCATCGGGCTCGAACCGCCGATCGGCATCGTGGCCGACCTGCGCTTCACGGTCGGCAGCGACGCGCAGGGCCGCCCGCTGATCCGCATCACGACGGTTCAGCCGGTCACCCAGCCGCTGCTGGATTTCCTGGTCCAGGTCGACTGGGGCCAGGGCCGGCTCGTCCGCGAATACACGGCGAACCTGGCCGCGCCGGGCGCCGTCGAGGCGGCGCCGGACGTCGCGGTGCAGGCGCCGGCGGTCGAATCCACGCCCGTGATCGAGCGGCCGGTCGCCACGGCACCCACGCCGGCGGATACGCCTCTGCCGACGCGTGCGGTTCCGGCGTCGCGTCCACCGGGCGCCGCGCCGGCCGGGGCCACCGCGGGATCGCCGGCGGGCGGCAGCGAATACCGCGTCCGCGCGGGCGACACCGCCTCGAAAGTGGCCTCGCAGGTCGCGCCCGCCGGGGTGACGGCCGAGCAGGCGATGGTCGGCCTGCTGCGCGCGAATCCGGATGCGTTCGTCGCCGGCGATCTCAATCAGCTTCGCCGCGGCACCGTGCTCCGCGTGCCGGCGTCCGCGGAACTCGAAGCGATCGAGGCGCGGGAGGCCGCGGCGCTCGTGCGCGCGTCCGCCAGCCAGTGGCGGCAGGCGCGCTCGCAGCCGCAGGCGCCCGTGGCATCCGCCGCTCGCGCGCCCGTGGCCGCCGCGGCACAGGCCGGCCCGGCGGGGCGTCTGGAAATCGTTCCGCCCGGCGCAGGCCGGCAGGCCCGCGGCGGCACCCAGTCCGGCATCGAGGCCGGAGGCGAGGGAGAGATGCTTCGACAGGAATTGCAGACCACCAAGGAGAGCCTGGCCGCGCGCGACGCGGAGGTGCAGGAACTCCGTAGCCGCTTGGCGGAACTGGAGAAGCTGCAGAACGACCAGCAGAAGCTGATCGCGATGCAGAACTCGCAGCTGCACGCGGCGCAGCAACGCGCGCCCGCGCAATCGACGCCGCCCGCGCCGCAGGCATCGTCGGCGCTGCCGTGGGTGATCGGCGGCGTCGCGGTCCTGCTGGCGGGCCTCGCTGCGGCCGCCTGGCGTCGCCGCCGCGCACGGCGCGACCCCGTGTTCCGTGCGCCCCCGGAATCGCCGCGACCCTCGCTGGCCGACGCGTTCGCGCCGGAAGCGGCCGCACCGGCCGAGCCCGTCGTGCCCCCGGCCGACCCGGTCGACGTTCGTCCGTCCTGGGAGCGCAGCGCCGGCCGCCCGCCGCGCGCCGCGACCCGAAGGCCGGCCGCGGCGCCCGTGGCGACTGCCCTGGCCGCATCGGACGTAGCGGCTGACGCCGAGCCGTCGCCCGTCGAGCGCCTCGAGCTCGCCCAGGCCTATCTCGACCTGGGCGACGCGAACAACGCGCGCCGGCTGCTGGGCGAGGTGATGGATTCCGACGATGCGACGGCACGCGGCGTCGCCGCCAAGATGCTGCAGGACATCGGATGACCGACGGGACGACGGCGCCGGCACCGGCCGCCGTCACGCGCTACGCGATCGGCATCGAGTACGACGGGACCTGCTTCAGCGGTTGGCAGCGCCTGAGCGCCCACGGCGAACCGGAGCCCACGCCGCTGCCGACCGTGCAGGCCACCGTCGAGGCCGCACTGTCCTTCGTCGCCGGGTCGTCGATCGAATTGACCTGCGCCGGACGCACCGATGCCGGCGTCCACGCGGCCTGCCAGGTCGCGCATTTCGACTCGCCGGTGCGCCGGGATCCGCGCGGCTGGACGCTGGGCGCCACCTCGAAGCTTCCGCCGGAAGTCGCGGTGCTGTGGTGCCGGGAAATGCCTTCGGACTTCAACGCGCGCTTTTCCGCACGGGCGCGTCGATACGTCTATCGGATACTCAACCGCCCGGTCCGGCCGGCGCTGTCGCGGCAGGTGCTGGCCTGGGAGCGACGCCCACTTGACGCGCCCGCGATGCACCGCGCGGCACAGTCCCTGATCGGCGAGCGGGATTTCTCCGCCTTCCGTACCGTGCACTGCCAGGCCGCGCATGCACGGCGCGAGATGCAGGAGATCATCGTCCGCCGTGCCGGCGACATCGTGGAGGTGGAAGTGCAGGCCAACGCCTTCCTTCACCACCAGGTGCGCAACATCGTCGGCAGCCTGTTGATGGTCGGTCGCGGCGAAAGGCCCGAGGGCTGGATCGCCGAGGTGCTGGACGGGCGCGATCGCACGCTCGCCGGCCCGACCGCCCCGTCGGCCGGCCTGGTCTTCCTGGGCCCGCGCTATCCCGCGGACTGGCACCTACCCCCGAGGTCACCCTGTGAACCGAACGCTCTTCCGAACCCGCATCAAGTTCTGTGGCTTCACCCGTCCCGGCGACGTGCGCCTGGCCTGTGAACTCGGCGTCGACGGCATCGGCTTCGTGTTCGCCCACAAGAGCCCGCGCCGGATCGCGCCGGAGGAAGCGCGGGCCATGCGGCAGGCGCTCGCGCCTCTGGTGGACGCGGTCGCGCTGTTCCAGGACAACTCGCTGGAAGAGGTTCGCGACGTGGTGCGCCAGGTCAGGCCCAGCCTGCTGCAGTTCCACGGCGGCGAGGACGACGCCTTCTGCCGGTCGTTCGGCCTGCCGTACCTGAAGGTGGTGCCGATGGGCGACGAGATCATGGCCCCGCACTACCTCCAGCTGCGCTTCCCGGGCGCCGCCGGCTTCCTGCTGGACGGCCACCGCAACGGCGAGAGCGGCGGGAGCGGCAGGACCTTCGACTGGACCCGGATTCCCAAGGACCTCCAGAAGCCCTTCGCGCTCGCCGGCGGCCTGCGGCCCGAGAACGTCTTCGACGCCGTGACCACCGCCACGCCATGGGCGGTCGACGTGTCGAGCGGGATCGAGACCGAGCCCGGCATCAAGGATGGCGACAAGATGCGTCGCTTCGTCGAGGAAGTCCGGCGCGCCGACTGCCATACGGACGCCGCCGTCGCCGCCTGCTGATGGCCTAAACTGGCGGGCCGCTTCCCCCGCGGTCCGCAAGGCCATCGCATGTCCGCTGCCGCCCCGTCGTCGACTGTCGACGACTTCAACGCCTATCCCGACGCCGCCGGCCACTTCGGCCGGTTCGGTGGCCGCTTCGTCGCCGAGACGCTGATCGGCCCGCTGCAGGAACTGGCCGACGCCTACGACGCCGCGCGCGTCGATCCCGCGTTCATCGAAGCCTACGACCGCGACCTGGCGCATTACGTCGGCCGGCCGAGCCCGATCTATTTCGCCGAACGCCTCAGCCGCGAAGTCGCCGGCGCGCGCATCCTGCTCAAGCGCGAAGACCTGAACCACACGGGCGCGCACAAGATCAACAACACCATCGGCCAGGCGCTCCTCGCCAGCCGCATGGGCAAGACGCGCATCATCGCGGAGACCGGCGCGGGCCAGCACGGCGTCGCGAGCGCGACCGTCGCGGCGCGGCTCGGCCTCGAATGCGTCGTCTACATGGGCGCGACCGACATCGAGCGCCAGAAGATCAACGTCTATCGCATGAAGCTGCTCGGCGCGACGGTCGTGCCGGTGAGCAGCGGTTCGGCGACGCTGAAGGATGCGCTCAATGAAGCGATGCGCGACTGGGTGACGAACGTGCGCGACACGTTCTACATCATCGGCACGGTGGCGGGCCCCGATCCGTACCCGCGCATGGTGCGCGACTTCAACGCGATCGTCGGCCGCGAGGCGAGGGCGCAGATGCTCGCCGAGTACGGGCGGCTTCCGGATGCCGTGACCGCGTGCGTCGGCGGCGGCAGCAATGCGATCGGCATCTTCCACGCCTTCCTCAACGACCGAGGCGTGCGCCTGGTCGGCGCCGAGGCGGCGGGCGACGGCATCGACACCGGTCGCCATGCCGCGTCGCTGGCCGCCGGCCGCCCGGGCGTCCTACACGGCAACCGCACCTACGTGATCTGCGACGACGACGGACAGATCATCGAGACCCACTCGATCTCCGCCGGGCTCGACTACCCGGGCGTCGGACCCGAGCACGCGTTCCTCAAGGACACCGGTCGTGCCGAGTACGTCGGCGTCACCGACGACGAAGCGCTCGCGGCGTTCCATCGGCTCGCGCGCACCGAGGGCATCCTGCCGGCGCTGGAGTCGAGCCACGCGATCGCGCAGGCGATCAAGCTCGCGCGCACGCTGCCGAAGGACGCGCTGGTGCTCTGCAACCTGTCGGGCCGCGGCGACAAGGACGTGCACACCATCGCCGCGCGCGAAGGGATCGCGCTGTAACACGCCGTCGCGGGCACCATGCCCGCCGCATCGACGACCCGACCCGCCGCTCGATCGAGCGGCCCTGCAGACGCCCGATGAATCGAATCGACACCCGTTTCGCGCAACTCAAGTCCGCCGGCCGCAAGGCGCTGGTGCCGTTCGTGACCGCCGGCGACCCGTCGCTCGAGGCGACGGTCCCGGTCATGCACGCGCTGGTCGAGGCCGGCGCCGACGTGATCGAGCTCGGCGTCCCGTTTTCCGATCCGATGGCGGACGGCCCGACCATCCAGCGCAGCTCCGAACGCGCGCTGTCCCGCGGCGTCGGGATCGACTACGTGATGGCCAGCGTCCGCGCGTTTCGCGAGCGCGACGACCTCACGCCGGTCGTGCTGATGGGCTACCTCAATCCGGTCGAGATCCGCGGTCCCGAGGCTTTTTCGCGGGTGGCCGCGGCATCCGGCGTCGACGGCATCCTCCTGGTCGACCTGCCGCCCGAGGAAGCGCGCGAATTCCGCGACGCGTTCGAGGCCGCGGGCGTCGCGTTGATCCTGCTCGCGTCGCCCACGTCGTCGGCCTCGCGCATCGACATGCTGCGTGCGTTGGCGCGCGGCTACCTGTACTACGTCAGCTTCGCCGGCGTGACCGGCGCCGCCGACCGCCTCGATGCGGGCGCCGCCGGGGAGCGCCTGCGGGCCATCCGCGACGGCATGCAGGTGCCGGTCGTCGCCGGCTTCGGCATCCGCGACGCGCAGAGCGCCGCAGCGATGGCGCGTGACGCGGAGGGCGTCGTCGTCGGCAGTGCGCTGGTGGCGGCGCTGGCCGACGCCGCGGATCCCGCCTCGGCCGCACGCGCCTTCCTAGCGCCGCTGCGCGCCGCGCTGGACGCCTGACGCCATCTGCGGCCACGGCGCTCCGGCCCGTCCGGAGCGCGCGGGGGGCTGCGCTACACTGACCCGCTGGCCGCGCGGCGGCCGTTCGTCCGACAGGGGGAGCCTCCAGCATGTCCTGGCTCAAGAAACTGATGCCCTCCGGCATCCGCACCGAGGGGGCCCAGCGCCGCCGCAGCGTGCCGGAAGGCCTGTGGGAAAAATGCGGCCGCTGCGCGACCGCGCTGTACCGGCCCGAACTCGAGGAAAACCTCGAGGTCTGCCCGAAATGCGGGTTCCACATGGCGATCCGCGCCCGTGCGCGGTTGGCGTCGATCTTCGACGCCGGCAGCACGACCGAGATCGGCGCCGAGCTCGGCCCGGTCGATGTCCTGAAATTCCGGGACCAGAAGCGCTATTCCGACCGCATCCGCGCCGCGCAGAAGTCGACCGGCGAGCGAGATGCCCTGGTCGCCATGAAGGGCACGCTCGACGGCCGTCCGCTCGTCGCCTCCTCGTTCGACTTCGCCTTCATGGGCGGCTCGATGGGCTCGGTGGTCGGCGAGCGCTTCACGCGCGCGGCCGAGACCGCGCTCGAGATCGGCAGCCCGTTCGTGAACTTCTCGGCGTCGGGTGGCGCGCGGATGCAGGAGTCGCTGTTCTCGCTGATGCAGATGGCGAAGACCGCCGCCGCGCTCGGGCGCCTGCGCGAGGCCGGCCTGCCGTACATCTCGGTGCTCACGCATCCGACCACCGGCGGCGTTTCCGCGTCGTTCGCGATGCTCGGCGACCTCAACATCGCCGAACCCGAGGCGCTGATCGGCTTCGCGGGCCCGCGCGTGATCGAGCAGACCGTGCGCGAGAAGCTGCCCGAAGGCTTCCAGCGTTCGGAGTTCCTGCTCGAGCACGGCGCGATCGACATGATCTGCGACCGCCGCGAAATGCGTGCGCGACTGTCGAACATCCTGGCGATCCTGATGAAGCAGCCGGCGCCCGCGGACGTCGCCGCATGAGTCGCCGGTATTTCGGTACCGACGGCATCCGCGGCCGGGTCGGCGATGGCCCGATCTCCGCCGACTTCGTGCTCCGGCTCGGCAATGCCTACGGCCACGCGCTGCGTTCGCATGCGCCGGCGTGGCGCAAGCCGGTCGTCATCATCGGCAAGGACACGCGCATCTCGAACTACATGTTCGAGGCCGCGCTGGAAGCCGGGCTCGTCGCCGCGGGCGTCGACGTCCAGCTCATGGGCCCGATGCCGACGCCCGCGGTTTCGCACCTGACGCGTTCGCTGCGCGCGGACGGCGGCATCGTGATCTCGGCCTCGCACAACCCGCATTACGACAACGGCATCAAGTTCTTCTCCGCCGAAGGCGAGAAGCTCGACGACGCGACCGAGCTCGCGATCGAGGCCGCGCTCGACCTGCCGTTCCGGACCGTCGCGTCCGAAGAGCTGGGCAAGGCCGTGCGCACGCGCGAGGCGCTGGGCCGCTACGTCGAAGCGTGCAAGACCAGCGTGCCGCGCCGCTTCGACCTCGAGGGCATGCGCATCGTGATGGACTGCGCGAACGGCGCGACGTACCAGATCGCGCCCATCGTGTTCCGCGAACTGGGCGCGCGCGTCACCGCGATCGGCATCGAGCCCAACGGCACCAATATCAACGACGGCGTCGGATCGACCCACCCTGAACACCTCGCCGCGCGCGTCGTCGAGACGGGTGCGGACCTCGGCATCGCCTTCGACGGCGACGGCGACCGCGTGCTGTTCGTCGATGCCGACGGCCGCGTGCGCGACGGCGACGACCTGATCTACGTGCTCGCGACCGACTGGCAGGCCTCGGGCCGGCTGCGCGGGCCGGTGGTCGGCACCCTGATGAGCAATTTCGGCCTCGAGCAGGCGCTCGGCCAGCGCGGCATCAATTTCCTGCGCGCGAAGGTCGGCGACCGCTACGTGCACCAGCAGCTCGTCGCGCACGACGGCGTGCTCGGCGGCGAGGCGTCCGGGCACCTGCTGTGCCTGGATCGCGCCAATACCGGCGACGGTATCGTCAGCGCACTGCAGGTGCTGGAAGTGCTGCGACGGCGCGGTATCGGCCTGGGCCAGGCGCTCGACGGGCTGCGGCGCGTGCCGCAGAAGACCGTCAACGTGCGCTGCGCCGCCGGCGCCAAGCCGGCGGACGCCGAAAGCGTCAGGGCCGCACTCGCGGAGGCCCAGCAGGCCGTGGCCGGGCGCGGTCGCGCTTTCCTCCGTCCGTCGGGCACCGAGCCTGTCGTCCGGGTGACGGTCGAGGCCGACGACGATGCGCTCGTCGACGCCACGCTCGAGCGCCTGGCCGCCGCCGTGCGCGACGCCGCCACCTGATTCCGATCAAACCGTCGACGCCGGCCGTGCGCGACACTGCCGCCTCGACACGAGAAATCCCATGAGCCAGATCCCGACCCTCGACATCCAGCGCTTCAACGATCCCGCCCAGCGCGACGCGTTCGTCGCCGAACTCGGCGCCACCTATCGCGAGTGGGGCTTCGCGGGCATCCGCAACCACGGCATCGACCGCGCGCTGATCGACGATGCCTACCGCGTGTTCGCCGAGTTCTTCGCGCTGCCGGAAGAGGTCAAGCGCAAGTACCACGTGCCGGGCGGCGGCGGTGCGCGCGGCTACACGCCCTTCGGTATCGAGACCGCGAAGGGCGCGCAGCATTTCGACCTCAAGGAGTTCTTCCACATCGGGCGCGAGATCGCACGCGATTCGAAGTACGCCGACGCGATGCCGGCGAACGTGTGGCCCACCGAAATCGCCGAATTCCGTGACGTCGGCTACCGGCTTTACACGGCGCTCGACGACCTGGGCTCGCGCATGCTGTCCGCGCTCGCGCTGCACATCGGCCTGCCGGGCGACTACTTCGTCAACGTGACGAACCAGGGCAATTCGATCCTGCGCCCGATCCACTATCCGCCGATCACGACGCCCGACGTGCCGAACGTCCGTGCCGGTGCGCACGAGGACATCAACCTCATCACGCTGCTGGTCGGCGCCAGCGCCGAAGGCCTCGAAGTGCTGTCGCGCAAGGGCGAATGGATCCCGTTCACCGCGCAGGCCGACACCATCGTCGTCAACATCGGCGACATGCTGCAGCGGCTGACCAACCACGTGTATCCGTCGACCACGCACCGCGTGGTGAACCCGCCGGGCGACAAGGCGCGCCAGCCGCGCTACTCGACGCCGTTCTTCCTGCACCCGAATCCGGACTTCGTGATCGACGTACTGCCGTCCTGCGTGAGCGCGGACAATCCGAGCCGCTACCCGGAGCCGATCACGGCGCAGGGCTACCTCGAGGAACGGCTTCGCGAGATCAAGCTGAAGTAACCGTCCGGAGCAGACACGAAAAGCCCGGCGAAAGCCGGGCTTTTCCATTTGACGGGTCGCGGTCGCGACGCGCTACGCCATCCAGAAGAACACCGCGGTCATCCGCTTGTCCTCGAGTGTCCGGCCGAAGTAGCCCGTCGCGCTGTGGATGAGGTTCGCCCGATACACGAGCAGGCGGTTGTAGCGGGGCGGGATCGCCACGTCGTGGGCGAAGCTGCCGGGCGCGACGAAGCGCGTGCCGAGCGCCTCCACCAGGTTGTTGTGCGGCGGCATCACGCTGTTGCCGCCCAGCTGTCCGGAGGGCAGGCGCTGGCGGAAGAAGCTGGTACCGCAGTCCTCCGGTGCGGTCGGATTGAGATACAACACGGCGGCGAAGCGGCAGAGTGCGCGCGAATCCGTATGCGGTCGCACCTCGCCTTCGTCGGCGCCGACCACCTGGATGCAGTTGTGGTTGAGCGTCGTGCCATCCGGCGAGCGGCCCACGCTGAGGCGGCTCGCGCCGGTGAGGGCCTGGACGCGCGCCTCCACGATCGCGAGCTCGTCCGCGACCAGTCCCGGCATCACGCGCATGCCCGGCCAGCTTTCCTCGCGATGGGGCCAGCCGAGCGCCCAGTCGGTGCGGGACAGCGCGCGCCCCCGCACGCTGTCGGGGTCCGGCAACACGCTGTCCACGATCCAGTAGTCCCGACCCTCGGTGGGCTTGCGGTACGGAAGGACGGGCAGGGTGCGCGCGACGGGCTTCATCGGCCGACTATACCGGCGGTGCCGCAGGCCGCTCGACGCCCGCCTCGCGCAGCGCGCGCTCCCAGGCCGCGGCTTTCTCCTCGAAGCCGACGCTACGGTTCGCCGGGCTCGTCGACGGCAGGCGGACAAGCGCGACACCTGCGGGCACGGCCGTCGCCGGGACCTGGCGGAGGAACGTGTCTTCCGCGGTGGCGCCGTTGAACAGCACGGCGCGCAGCGACCCGTGCGCGGCGAAGAAGTGCGCGAAGTCGTTCGCGACGGCACCGCGGATCGCACTGTCCAGGCTGCCCTCGCGTTCGCAGCGGCCGATGACGTCCCACAACGCGATCCCGGCGCCGCGCAACACCGCGATGCGCCGTTCGTATGGCAGGGAAGGCGACGCGCCGACGAACCGGTCCATCAAAGGCCAGAACAGGTTCTGGGCGTGCGCGTAATACTGCCCGCGCCGGAGCGACGCGCCGCCCGGCATGCTGCCCAGCACGAGCGCGCGGGCGGACGGATTCTCGATCGGAGGCAGGCCTTCGAGCAGGGGCATGGTTCGGTCCGTGGACGGCTGGGCTAGACTCTCGCGCCACGTCGTAGCGGAGCATGAGATGCGTCGTCGAATCGTCGCCGGAAACTGGAAGTTGCACGGAAACCGCGCGTTCGCGGCGTCGCTGCTCGACGAGGTCGTGGCGGCCGAGCGCCCGGAGGGCGTCGAGTCCGTGATCCTGCCGCCGCTGCCCTACCTGAGCGAGCTGGCCGAGCGCTACGGCGCCCGCGGCATCCGGTTCGGCGCCCAGGACGTCAGCGCGAACGAGGCCGGGGCGTTCACGGGCGAGGTTTCGGCCGCGATGCTTCTGGACGTCGGCGCGGTGTACGGCCTGGTCGGGCACTCCGAGCGCCGCGAGTACCACCACGAATCCAACGAGCTGGTCGCGCGCAAGTTCCGCGCGGCCAAGCGGGCGGGGCTCGTCCCGATCCTCTGCGTGGGCGAAACCCTGGAGGACCGGGAGGCCGGCCGCACGTGGTGGCGCCTGGAGCAGCAGCTCGAGCCGCTGCTGGCCGGCGGCGGCGTAGCGGATCTCGAGGGCGCTGTGCTGGCCTACGAGCCGGTCTGGGCGATCGGCACCGGCCGCACGGCGTCGCCGGAGCAGGCCCAGGAGGTCCATGCGTTCCTGCGTGGCGAGATCGCGCAGCGCGATGCTAGAATCGCCGGCTCGCTGCCGCTGCTGTATGGCGGCAGCGTCAAGCCCGACAACGCGGCGGAGCTCTTCGCCCAGCCCGATGTCGACGGTGGACTGGTCGGCGGCGCGTCGCTGAAGGCCGCGGACTTCCTGGCGATCGTGCGAGCGGCCGCCCACTAAAGCATTCGATGGGGCCATGCCCATGCTGTTCGTCAACATCATCTACGTACTGCTGGCGATCGCCATGATCGCACTGATCCTCATGCAGCGCGGCGCCGGCGCGCAGGCGGGCTCGGGCTTCGGCGGCGGCGCCTCGGGTACCGTCTTCGGTGCACGTGGGTCGGCGAACTTCCTGTCGAAGTCGACGAAGTGGCTGGCGGTCGCGTTCTTCGTGCTGAGCCTCGCCATTTCGTGGAGTGCGTCGCGCGGTGCGCGCACCCCCGAGGCCGCGAGTGGCAGCATCATGGCCGAGGTCCCGGCCGCGCCGTCGCAGGTGCCGACGGCACCCGCGGGCGGTGCCGTACCGGCCGCGCCGTCCGCCGCGCCGCAGACCGCGCCTGTCATCGCGCCGCCCGCCGCATCGCCGAATACGGTGCCCGCGGCGCCTGCGACGACGACCCCGAATTCGCCGTCGACGGGTGGTTAAACGGCGTAATTCAGTTACAATGTGGTGCTCCGGTAGGGAACACCGGAGCGGGTCGATCGGGATCCGGTCGACGAGTCCCGGATGACATGTTTTGCCCAGGTGGCGGAATTGGTAGACGCACTACCTTGAGGTGGTAGCGACTTAGGTCGTGGGGGTTCGAGTCCCCCCTTGGGCACCATCCTGACGAGCGACCGGCCGTATAGCGTGCCGGTTGCAGCAAGCGCGCCGCGCGGCCTCCGCCGGCCCGCCGCGCGAGAGCCGAGAGAACACGAGTGCTGGCCGAATATCTGCCGACTTTGCTGTTTCTGATCGTCGCCGGCGGTATCGGCGTCGCCCTTATCATCGTTGGACGCGTCCTCGGGCCCAAGACCCCGACGGTCGAGAAGCTGCTGCCCTACGAGAGCGGCTTCAACGCGTTCGAAGACGCGCGCATGCAGTTCAACGTGCGCTATTACCTGATCGCGATCATCTTCATCGTCTTCGACCTGGAGATCGCGTTCGTGTTTCCGTGGGCGCTGGTCTTCCGGGACCTCGGCGTGTTCGGCCTGATCGAGATGGGTACCGTCCTCGCGCTGCTGGTGATCGGTTTCGCCTACGTGTGGAAGAAGGGCGCCCTGGAGTGGGAGTGAGGCGGCAGCGATGAAGACGATCTCCGACCTCATGTTCAATCCGCTGCCCGAAGGGCGGCTCGACGACATCCTGCTGCCCGAGGCCGACAACCCGGTCATGCAGCAGGGCTTCGTCACGACCAACCTCGACACGCTCTGGAACTGGGCGCGCACCGGCTCGATGTGGCCGATGACGTTCGGTCTCGCCTGCTGCGCCGTCGAGATGATGCACGCGGGCGCCGCGCGCATCGACCTCGACCGCTACGGCGTGGTGTTCCGTCCGTCGCCGCGACAGTCCGACGTGATGATCGTGGCGGGCACGCTGGTCAACAAGATGGCGCCGGCGCTGCGCCGCGTGTACGACCAGATGCCGGATCCGAAGTGGGTCATCTCGATGGGCAGCTGCGCGAACGGCGGCGGTTACTACCATTACTCGTATTCGGTCGTGCGCGGCTGCGATCGCATCGTGCCGGTCGATATCTACGTGCCGGGCTGCCCGCCCACCGCCGAGGCGCTGACCTACGGCATCCTGCAGCTGCAGAAGAAGATCCGCCGCGGTACCAACTTCGGTGATCGCCGGCAGGGGGTACGCGAGTGAATGCCGTCGTGACAGACGACTCGGCCGCGATGCCTGTCGAGCCGGCACTTGCCGCGCGCCTGCGCGAGCGTTTCCCGTCGGGCGTCGTTTCCGTTGCGCTGCCGCGCGGCGAGACGACGCTCGAGCTGCCTCACGATCTGTGGTTCGAGGCCGCGAACGCGTTGCGCGACGAACTCGGCTTCGAACAGCTGATCGACCTTTGCGGCGTCGATTACCTCAGCTACGGCAGCGACGAGTGGGATACCAGCGTCTCCTCCGAGGGCTTCTCGCGTGGCGTCGAGGGCAAGGTGATGGGCCGCTTCGTCTGGGGCGAGCAGCCCAACGGGGAAGGCGTGGCGCCGGAGCGGCGCTACGCGGTCGTCGTGCATCTGCTTTCGGTGCAGCACAACGTCCGCCTTCGCATCCGCACGTTCGCGCCTGACGATGCCGTGCCCGCGGTGGCGTCGCTCGTGCCGGTCTGGTCCGTCGCCAACTGGTTCGAGCGCGAGGCGTTCGACCTCTACGGCATCGTCTTCGACGACCATCCGGACCTGCGTCGCATCCTGACCGACTACGGTTTCGTCGGGCATCCGTTCCGCAAGGATTTCCCCCTCATCGGCAACGTCGAGGTGCGCTACGACGCCGAGCGCCGTCGCGTCGTGTACCAGCCGGTGACGATCGAGCCGCGCGTGCTGGTGCCGCGCGTGATCCGCGACGACGCGCGATACGCGACGTCCGTCGGTGAAGCCGCGCAGCGCGCGGAGGTGAAGAAGTGAGCGCGCTTCCGAACGACGCGACCTCGGGCCTCAACAATCCCGAGATCCGCAATTACACACTGAATTTCGGCCCGCAGCACCCGGCCGCGCACGGCGTGCTGCGCCTGATCCTCGAGATGGACGGGGAAGTCGTGCGTCGCGCCGATCCGCATATCGGCCTGTTGCACCGCGCGACCGAGAAGCTCGCCGAATCCAAGCCGTACAACCAGTCGGTGCCGTACATGGACCGGCTGGATTACGTCTCGATGATGTGCAACGAGCACGCCTACGTGCGCGCCATCGAGACGCTCCTGGGCATCGAAGCCCCGGAGCGCGCGCAGTGGATCCGGACGATGTTCGACGAGATCACGCGCATCCTGAACCACCTGATGTGGCTCGGCTCCAACGCGCTCGACCTCGGCGCGATGGCGGTGTTCCTCTATGCGTTCCGCGAGCGCGAAGAGCTGATGGACGTGTACGAGGCGGTGTCGGGCGCACGCATGCACGCGGCGTACTACCGTCCGGGCGGCGTGTATCGCGACCTGCCCGATCGCATGCCCAAGTACCGCGAATCGCCTTGGCGCAAGGGCAAGAAACTCAAGCATTTCAACGAGGCGCGCGAGGGCTCGCTGCTCGACTTCATCGAGGCGTTCACGCAGGGGTTTCCAGCACGCGTCGACGAGTACGAGACGCTGCTCACCGACAATCGCATCTGGAAGCAGCGCACGGTCGGCATCGGCGTGGTGACGCCCGAGCAGGCCTACGACTGGGGCATGACCGGCCCGATGCTGCGCGGTTCCGGCGTCGCCTGGGATCTGCGGAAGACGCAGCCCTACGCGTGCTACGATCGGGTCGACTTCGACATCCCGGTCGGCAAGACCGGCGACTGCTACGACCGTTATCTCGTGCGCGTCGCCGAAATGCGCGAGTCGAATCGCATCATCCAGCAGTGCGTGAAGTGGCTCCGCGCGAATCCGGGCCCCGTGATCGTCGACAACTTCAAGGTCGCGCCGCCCAAGCGCGAAGAGATGAAGGACGACATGGAAGCCCTCATCCACCACTTCAAGCTGTTCTCGGAAGGCTACTGCGTGCCGGCGGGCGAGACCTACGCCGCCGTCGAAGCGCCGAAGGGCGAATTCGGCGTGTATGTCGTGTCGGACGGCGCGAACAAGCCCTTCCGCCTCAAGGTCCGCGCGCCCGGATTCGCGCATCTCTCGTCGATGGACGCGATCGTCAAGGGCCATATGCTCGCCGACGTCGTCGCCATGATCGGCACCTACGACATCGTTTTCGGCGAAATCGACCGCTGACGCGGCGACGCTGGGGATCGCACCTGCAATGAAAGCCACCGGCAATTTCGAGGCCTGCCAGAACGTCGACCCGATGGTCGCGCTGACGGATGCCACGCGCGCCCACATCGACCACTGGCTGGCGAAGTTCCCGGCCGATCGCCGCCGCTCGGCTGTGCTGCAGGGCCTGCACGCGGCGCAGGAGCAGAATGGCGGCTGGCTGTCGGACGAAATCATCGCCGCGGTCGCCAAGTACGTCGGCATCCCGCCGGTCTGGGCGTACGAGGTCGCGAGCTTCTACTCGATGTTCGAGACCGAGAAGGTCGGTCGTCACAACGTCGCGTTCTGCACCAACATCAGCTGCTGGCTCAACGGCGCGCAGGAGCTGGTCGAGCATGCCGAGAAGAAACTGGGCTGCAAGCTCGGCGAATCCACGGCCGACGGCCGCGTCTACCTGAAGCGCGAAGAGGAATGCCTCGCCGCCTGCTGCGGTGCGCCGGTCGTCGTCGTCAACGGGCACTACCACGAGAAGCTCGACGCCGCGAAGGTCGACGCGCTTCTGGACGGTCTGGAGTAATCGCGCGATGGCGCATTCCCACCACGACTACTCGAAGGGCTACGGCCCGGTCGGCCCGGCGCCGCAGGAGCACAACGTCGTCTACACGACGCTGCACTTCGATACGCCTTGGTCATACGACAACTACGTGCAGACCGGCGGTTACAGCGCCTGGCGCAAGATCCTTGCCGAGAAGATGGAGCCGGCGGCGATCATCGACATGGTCAAGGCGTCCGGCCTTCGCGGTCGCGGCGGCGCGGGCTTCCCGACCGGCCTGAAATGGTCGTTCATGCCCAAGGGTGCCGGGCAGAAGTACATCCTCTGCAATTCCGACGAGTCCGAGCCGGGCACGGCGAAGGACCGCGACATCCTGCGCTACAACCCGCACGCCGTCGTGGAAGGCATGGCGATCGCCTGCTACGCCACGGGATCGAGCGTCGCCTACAACTACCTGCGTGGCGAGTTCCACCACGAGCCGTTCGAGCATTTCGAACAGGCGCTCAGGGAAGCGTACGAGAACGGCCTGCTCGGCAAGAACGTGCTGGGCAGCGGTATCGACATCGATATCTACGGTGCGCTCGGTGCCGGCGCCTACATCTGCGGCGAAGAAACCGCGTTGATGGAGTCGCTGGAAGGCAAGAAGGGCCAGCCGCGCTACAAGCCGCCGTTCCCTGCGAATTTCGGCCTCTACGGCAAGCCGACGACGATCAACAACACCGAGACGTACGCGTCGGTGCCGGCGATCATCCGCAACGGCGCCGAGTGGTTCGCGAATCTCGGCAAGCCGAACAACGGCGGCCCGAAGGTGTTCTCGGTGTCGGGCCATGTCGCAAACCCGGGCAACTTCGAGATCCGCCTCGGCACGCCGTTCTCCGAGCTGCTGCAGATGGCGGGCGGCGTGCGCGGTGGACGCAAGCTCAAGGCGGTGATCCCGGGCGGCTCGTCGATGCCGGTGCTGCCGGGCGACACGATGATGTCGCTGACGATGGACTACGACGCGATCCAGAAGGCCGGTTCGGGCTTGGGCTCGGGCGCTGTCATCGTGATGGACGACACCACGTGCATGGTGCGCGCGTGCCAGCGCATCGCGCGCTTCTACTTCAAGGAGTCGTGTGGCCAGTGTACGCCGTGCCGCGAAGGCACCGGCTGGATGTACCGCATGCTCACGCGCATCGCCAACCGCGAAGCGACGCTCGACGACCTGCACATGCTGCGTGCCGCGGCGGGCCAGATCGAAGGCCACACCATCTGCGCGTTCGGCGAGGCGGCCGCATGGCCGGTGCAGGGTTTCCTCCGCCATTTCTGGCATGAATTCGAGTACGCGATCGTGAACAAGCGCTTCCTCGTCGACGACGAGGCCGCCGGCACGGTGGTGCAGAAGGTGGCCGCATGAGCGCGCAACCCGTGAACCCGAACCTGCCGCCCGACCACGTCACCGTCTTCATCGACGGCGTCGAGATGGCCGCGCCGAAGGGTTCGATGATCATCCAGGCCGCCGACAAGGCGGGCATCCCGATCCCGCGCTTCTGCTACCACGACAAGTTGAGCGTCGCGGCGAACTGCCGCATGTGCCTGGTGGAGGTCGAGAAGATGCCGAAGCCGGCACCGGCCTGCGCCACGCCGGTGATGGACGGCATGAAGGTCGTGACGCGCAGCGAGAAGGCTCTGAAGAGCCAGCGCAACGTGATGGAGTTCCTGCTGATCAACCATCCGCTCGACTGCCCGATCTGCGACCAGGGCGGCGAGTGCGAGCTCCAGGATCTGTCGATGGGCTACGGCCGATCGATCTCGCGCTTCTCCGAGCGCAAGCGCACCGTGCCGGACGAGGACATCGGTCCGCTGGTCGCCACCGAGATGACGCGCTGCATCCAGTGCACGCGCTGCGTGCGCTTCACCGCGGAAGTCGCCGGTACGTACGAGCTGGGCGGCATGTACCGCGGCGAGAACCTGCAGATCGGCACATACGACGGGAAGCCGCTGACGACCGAGCTGTCCGGCAACGTCATCGACGTCTGCCCGGTGGGCGCACTCACGAACAAGGTGTTCCAGTTCAAGGCGCGTCCGTGGGAGCTGATGGCGCGCGAGTCGCTCGGTTATCACGACGCGCTGGGCAGCAATCTGTTCCTGCACGTCCGTCGGGGCGAAGTGCTGCGCACCGTTCCGCGCGACAACGACGCCGTCAACGAGTGCTGGTTGTCGGACCGCGACCGCTATTCGCACCAGGGCCTGTACGCGGCGGACCGCGCAGTGCGCCCCATGGTGAAGGAAGCCGGGGAATGGGTGGAGACGTCGTGGGAGCAGGCGCTCGCCCGCGCCGCAGGCATCCTCCGTGACAACGGCGCCGACGACCTCGGCATGCTCGTGCATCCGTCGACCTCGAACGAGGAGGGCGCCTTGCTCGCGCGCATGGCCGATGCGCTGGGCACGGGCAATATCGATCACCGAATCGGCCAGCTCGACCTGTCCGACGGAGCGGTGGCCGCACCTTTCGAAATGCTGGTCGCGGACATCGAGGCGGCGCAGGCGATCGTCATCGTCGGCTCCAACATCCGTCACGAGCTCCCGCTCGTGCACGCGCGCATCCGCAAGGCGTGGACGCGCGGCGCGAAGGTCTACGTCGTCAACCCGGTCGACTTCGACGTCACGTTCGAGCTCGCGGGCCGCCAGATCGTGGCGCCGTCGCGGATCGCGGACGCGCTCGGTGATGCGTCGCTTCGCGAAGCCCTCGGTGGCGTCGAATCTGTCGCCATCATCGTCGGCGCCCTGGCCGAGGACGGCCCGCACGCGTCGCGCATCCGCATTGCGGCTCGCGCGCTCGCCGATGCGACGGGCGCGAAGCTCTGCCGCATTCCGCAGGGCGCCAATGCGCTCGGACTCGCGCGCCACGGCGTGTTGCCGACGTCGCTCGACGCTCGCTCGATGCTCGAGCAGCCGCGATCGGCGTACGTGCTGTACGGGATCGAGCCGGGTCTCGACTTCGCCGCTACACCCCAGGCGCTTGCGGCCCTGAACGGCGCGCAGGTCGTGGCGTTCAGCCATTTCGCCTGCGAGTCGACGCGCGCGATCGCCGACGTGATCCTGCCGATCGGCCTGCTTCCGGAGATCGACGCGACGTTGACCAATCTCGACGGTCGCGAACAGGCCACGGTCGCGGGCGGAAAGTTGCCGGACCAGGCGCGGCCGGGTTGGCGCGTGCTGCGCGCGCTGGCAAGTGAACTCGGTATTCCGGGCTTCGATTTCGTCGATCTCGCCGGCGCCCGCGCGTCTATCTCGCCGCGCGCGGTTCAGGTCGCCCGGTGCGCCGCGCCGGAGCCGGTTGCAGGGGGGCTGGAAGTCGCGGCCGCGCAGGGCATCTATCGCGTCGATGCCGTGGTCCGCCGCGCACCGGGGCTGCAGGCGCATCCGCTTAATCGCGAACCGCGCGCCTATCTCAACCCGCAGGACGCGCAGTCGCTCGGCTTGGAAACGGGCGCGGTCGGCCGCTTCGCCGTCGCGGCCGGTACGGCCAAGCTCCCGGTGGAAGTGAGTTCGAAGGTCGCGCCAGGCACGGTGTATGTCGAACGTGGCCATGCCGCGACCGCGCCGCTCGGCCATTCGCGCGTCGAAGCGGGGAGGGCCTGATCCATGGTCCATGAGGCCATCAATTCGATGCACGGCTGGTTCGACGGGTTGGGCGTTGGCGGCCAGCTCGCCTGGATCGTGCTGAAGATCCTCGTCGTGATGATGCCGGTCATCATCGCCGTCGCGTTCTACGTGGTCTGGGAACGCAAGCTGATCGGCTGGATGCACGTCCGCCACGGGCCGATGTATGTCGGCATGGGCGTGTTCCAGGCCTTCGCCGACGTGTTCAAGCTGCTGTTCAAGGAAGTCATCTCGCCCGTGCGCGCGGATCCGGTGCTTTATGTGCTGGCGCCGCTGCTCGGCCTGGCGCCGGCGTTCGCGGCGTGGGCCGTGGTGCCGTTCGACGCGAAGATGGTCATCGCGGACGTCAATGCGGGCCTGCTTTACCTGCTCGCGATGACCTCGCTCGGCGTGTACGGCATCATCCTGGCCGGCTGGGCGTCGAACTCGAAGTACGCGTTCCTCGGCGCGATGCGGTCGGCGGCGCAGGTCGTGTCGTACGAGATCGCGATGGGTTTCGCGCTGGTCGGCGTTCTGATCGCGGCCGGCAGCCTCAACCTCACCGACATCGTGATGGCGCAGTCCGGCAACGCCGGTCTGTTCGAGTGGTTCATGTGGCCGCTGCTGCCGCTGTTCGTGGTGTACTTCATTTCCGGCGTGGCGGAGACCAACCGCGCACCGTTCGACGTCGTCGAAGGCGAGTCGGAAATCGTTGCCGGCCACATGGTGGAGTACTCGGGTTCGCAGTTCGCGCTGTTCTTCCTTGCCGAATACGCGAACATGATCCTGGTCAGCTTCCTGACCGCGCTGTTCTTCCTCGGCGGCTGGCTGAGTCCCTTCCAGGGCCTCGGTATTCCGTTCCTGTCGGTCGACGGCTGGTGGTGGCTGTTCGCGAAGGTGATCTTCTTCGCCAGCGTCTTCATCTGGTTCCGTGCCTCGTTCCCGCGCTACCGCTATGACCAGATCATGCGACTCGGGTGGAAGGTGTTCATTCCGTTGACCATCGCGTGGATCTGCGCCACCGCGCTGATGGCGTACTACGGCGTTTTCGTGCCCTTCAAGTGACGGACGCCCGAACCCCATGAACCGCATTACGTCCTACTTCAAGAGCCTGCTGCTCATCGAGTTGATGCAGGGCCTGTGGCTGACGCTGAAGTACCTCTTCAAGCCGAAGTACACGGTCATGTACCCGATGGAGAAGATCCCGCAATCGCACCGCTTCCGCGGGATCCACGCGCTGCGTCGCTATCCCAATGGCGAGGAGCGCTGCATCGCCTGCAAGCTCTGCGAGGCGGTCTGCCCAGCGCTGGCGATCACCATCGACTCGGAGAAGCGCGAGGACGGCACGCGGCGCACCACGCGCTACGACATCGACCTGTTCAAGTGCATCTACTGCGGGTTCTGCGAGGAGTCCTGCCCGGTGGACTCGATCGTCGAGACGCACGTTCTCGAGTACCACTTCGATACGCGCGGCCAGAACATCGTGACCAAGCCGCAGTTGCTGGCTATCGGCGACCGCCTCGAGTCCGAACTTGCCGAGCGCCGCTCGGCCGACGCGGCCTACCGCTGAGGACACCATGGACTTCGCGCAGATCGCCTTCCTCCTGTTCGCCGCCACGGCCGTCGTCGCCGCGGGTGCGGTCATCACGCTCCGCAACCCGGTGCACGCCGTGCTGTGCCTGGTGCTGACGTTCTTCTCCGTCGCCTGCACGTGGATCGTCGCTGGTGCCGAGTTTCTCGGCGTGGCGCTCATCCTGGTCTACGTGGGCGCGGTGATGGTGCTCTTCATGTTCGTGGTGATGATGCTCGACATTGACGTTGCACCGCTGCGTCGCCATTTCGTGCGCTTCCTGCCCGTCGGCCTGACGGTCGCGGTGGTGATGCTCGCGGAGATCGTCACGCTCATCGGCGTGCGCGCCAACATGGCCGCGCGGTTCACCGATGAGCCGGCCTCCGGCGACGTACCGAACACCGTGTGGCTGGCCCGCACGCTGTTCAGCGAGTTCGTGCTCCCGTTCGAAGTGGCGGCCGTGATCCTCACGGTTGCGGTCGTGGCAGCCGTCATGCTGACCCTGCGGCACCGCGGAGGTGTGCGGCAGCAGGATCCGACGTGGCAGTCGAGCGTCCGCGCCGCTGATCGGGTGCGCATGGTGCGCATGGCGCCGGTCCGGTCCGCGGCGCCGTCGGTCGAGAAGTCGGGGGGTGAGGCATGAACCTGATGGCGAACGGCGTGACGCTGGGCCATTACCTCGCATTGGGCGCGGTGCTCTTCTGCATCAGCGTCGCGGGGATCTTCCTCAATCGCCGCAACATCATCGTGCTGCTCATGTCGATCGAGCTCATGCTGCTCTCGGTCAACGTGAACTTCGTGGGGTTTTCCCGCTACCTCGGCGACGCGTCGGGCCAGGTGTTCGTGTTCTTCATCCTGACCGTCGCAGCGGCCGAGGCCGCCATCGGCCTGGCGATTCTCGTCACGCTGTTCCGCAACCGGCGCACGATCAACGTCGCCGAAATCGATTCGATGAAGGGTTGATCCGATGCCTGGAGTGGACCACCCGATCTCCCGCAGCCTGCTCGTCGCGATCGTCCTCGCGCCGCTGATCGGCTCGATCCTCGCCGGCCTTTTCGGCCGTCGGATCGGCCGCGCCGGCGCGCACTGGGCGACGATCCTCGGCGTGGCGACCAGCTGCGTGCTGTCCATCAGCGTGCTCTGGCAGCTGGTGGGGCAGGGCGCGCCGCCGTTCAACGAGAACCTCTACACGTGGTTCGACATCGGCGGCTTCCAGGCGCACGTCGGCTTCATGGTCGACAAGCTGACGGCGATGATGATGGTCGTCGTGACGTTCGTGTCGCTGCTCGTGCACATCTACACGATCGGCTACATGCACGAGGACCCCGGCTACCAGCGGTTCTTCAGCTACATCTCGCTGTTCACCTTCTCGATGCTCATGCTCGTCATGAGCAACAACTTCCTGCAGCTGTTCTTCGGCTGGGAAGCGGTGGGCCTGGTCTCGTACCTGCTCATCGGCTTCTGGTTCAAGAAGCCCACGGCCGTCTTCGCGAACCTCAAGGCGTTCCTGGTCAACCGCGTCGGCGACTTCGGGTTCCTGCTCGGCATCGCGCTGGTGCTGCTCGCGTTCGGCTCGCTCGACTACGGCACCGTGTTCGCGCGCGTGCCGACCATGGCGGGTCGCGCGCTCGGCGACCTGTTCAACCACGGCGGCGCGGCGACGGGCATGTGGTCCTGGTCGGTCATGACCGTCGCGTGCATCTGCCTCTTCATCGGCGCGATGGGCAAGTCCGCGCAGGTGCCGCTGCACGTCTGGCTGCCGGATTCGATGGAAGGCCCGACGCCGATCTCCGCCCTGATCCATGCGGCGACGATGGTGACCGCCGGCATCTTCATGGTCGCGCGCATGTCGCCGCTGTTCGAGATGAGCCAGACGGCGCTGAATTTCGTGCTGTTCATCGGCGCAACGACCGCGTTCTTCACCGGCCTGATCGGCATGGTGCAGTACGACATCAAGCGCGTCGTCGCGTATTCGACGCTCTCGCAGCTCGGCTACATGACCGTCGCGCTGGGCGTGTCGGCGTACTCGGCCGCGGTGTTCCACCTGATGACGCACGCCTTCTTCAAGGCGCTGCTGTTCCTGGCCGCGGGCTCCGTGATCATCGGCATGCACCACGAGCAGGACATGCGGAAGATGGGCGGGCTGCGGAAGTACATGCCCATCACGTACTGGACGAGCCTGATCGGCACGCTGGCGCTGGTCGCGACGCCGTTCTTCAGCGGGTTCTACTCGAAGGACATGATCATCGAGGCGGCCAAGCTCGCCGCCAAGCACCGTCACTCCGCAATCGCCACGTACGCGTACTGGGCGGTACTGCTCGGTGCCTTCGTCACGTCGTTCTACAGCTTCCGCCTGCTTTACATGACGTTCCACGGCAGGGAGCGCTTCCGTGACGCCGCTCCGTCGGATGCCCATCTCAACGTGGACGCGCATGGCGCGCAGACCCTGCACGAGCCTCTGGACGACGACGGCCACGGTCATCACGACGGCCACCACGGTCCGGTCGAGCCGCACGAGTCGCCGTGGGTGGTGACGCTGCCGCTGGTGCTGCTCGCCATTCCGTCGATGCTCGTCGGCTTCTTCACCGCGGGACCGATGCTGTTCGGCACCGACTGGAGCGGGCGCGTCAAGCAACTGCCGTTCTTCCTCGGCGCGATCGATCTGCAGCCCGCCCGCGACACGATGGCGCACCTGGCCGCGGAAGACTGGCACGGACCCGTCAAGCTCGCGCTGCATGGCTTCCTCGGCCCGGCGTTCTGGCTGACGTTCGCCGGTTTCGCGCTCGCCACGGTCATGTACCTGTGGAAGCCGGAGCTCGCCACCAAGGCGCGGCGCATGTTCGCTTGGCCGGTACGCGTGCTCGAGAACAAGTACGGCTTCGACAATCTCTGGATCGACGGCTTCGCCGGGGGCGGCATCGGACTCGGTCGCGTCTCGCGCATGTTCGACAGCGGCGTCATCGATGGCGTCGCCGTGAATGGCAGCGCCCGCGTGGTCGATGTCGTCGCGCGCCTGTCCCGTCGCCTGCAGTCGGGCTACCTCTACCACTACGCATTCGCGATGATCGTCGGCCTGATCCTGCTCCTGGCCTTCATCATCCGCGGCTGGCACTGACCTAAGGGACCGCGACGTGAGCCCCGAGCCCTTGAACGGGACCTTTCCCCTGCTGAGCCTCCTCATCTGGCTGCCGATCCTCGCCGGCGTCATCACGCTCGCCATTGGCAACGCGCGGCCGAACGCGGCCCGCTGGTTCGCGGTCGCCAGCGCGGTCCTGGTGTTCGCACTCACCATCCCGCTGTTCACCGGCTTCGACTACGCGAATCCGGGGATGCAGTTCGAGGAGGCGCGCATCTGGATCCGCAGCTACGACATCCAGTACCACGTCGGCATCGACGGCATCTCGGCCGCGCTCATTGCGCTGACGACGTTCACGTCGGTCCTGGTGCTGGTGGGTGCCTGGGGCTCGGTCGACCAGCGGGTGAGCCAGTACTACGCCGCCTTCCTGATTCTGGAGGGGTTGATGGTCGGCGTGTTCTCCGCGCTCGACTCGATGCTGTTCTATGTCTTCTTCGAAGGCATGCTGATCCCGATGTTCATCATCATCGGCGTCTGGGGCGGCCCGCGCCGCGTGTACGCGTCGGTGAAGTTCTTCCTCTACACCTTCCTTGGCTCGCTGTTCATGCTGGTCGGGCTGATCTACCTGTACCTGAAGGGCGGCAGCTGGCAGCTCACGGACATGTACGCGCTGCCGCTGTCGATGCATGAGCAGACCTGGCTCTTCTTCGCATTCTTCATCGCCTTCGCGGTGAAGGTGCCGATGTTCCCGGTCCATACGTGGTTGCCCGACGCGCACGTCGAGGCGCCCACCGCCGGCTCGGTCGTGCTGGCCGCGATCATGTTGAAGATCGGCGGGTACGGCTTCCTGCGCTTCGCGCTGCCGATCGTGCCGGATGCGAGCTGGGCGTGGGCATGGCTGCCGCTCGCACTGAGCATCGTCGCCGTGATCTACGTCGGCCTCGTCGCGCTGGTCCAGGACGACATGAAGAAGCTGATCGCCTATTCGTCGATCGCCCACATGGGCTTCGTGACGATCGGTACCTTCATCGCGCTCAGCCTCGTGCGCGAGTCGTCCAATCCGATCGGTGCCGAGCTCGGCCTGCAGGGTGCGATGGTGCAGATGATCAGCCACGGCTTCGTGTCGGGTGCGATGTTCAGCTGCGTGGGCGTTCTCTACGACCGCATGCACAGCCGCATGATCCGCGACTACGGCGGCGTCGCGAACGTCATGCCGTGGTTCGCCGCCTTCATGGTGTTCTTCGCCATGGCCAATGCCGGCCTCCCGGGCACGTCGGGCTTCGTCGGCGAGTTCATGGTCATCCTGGCCAGCTTCCAGAAGAGTCCGCTGCTCGCGTTCGGTGCCGCCTTCACCCTGATCATCGGCGCGGCCTACACGTTATGGCTGGTGAAGCGCGTCGTCTGGGGCGAGGTCGGCAACGCTCACGTCGCGGAACTTACCGACATCAACCGCCGCGAGGGCTTCGTGCTCGGCGCGTTCGCGGTCGGCGTGCTGCTGCTGGGCCTCTGGCCGAAGCCGCTCACCGACCTGATGCAGCCTTCGATCGCGCAGCTCGCCAAGCAGATCGAGTCGTCCAAGCTGTAATGCCGACGGAATACCGCCGCCCATGATCGCCAACCTGCCCGACGCCACCGAACTGCTGCCGCTCCTTCCGGAGATGGTGCTGACCGGCGCGGCGTTCGCCCTGCTGATGCTCGACCTGTTCCTCGACGAGCGTCGCAGGATCGCCACCCACGGGCTCGCCGTGCTCGCGCTCGTTGTCACCGCCGTGATGGTGGTGGCGGGCGTCGGAGGCCACGGCACGACGCTCGGCGGCATGTTCGTCCGCGACACCGCGGCCGAGGTGCTGAAGGTGGCGGTGCTCGTCGTGTCCGCGTTCTCGATGCTGTACATCTGGCCCTTCCTGCGCGCGCGTTCGCTGTACCGCGGCGAAGTCGGCGTCCTGGTGCTGTTCGCGACCGTCGGCATGATGCTGCTCGTGTCGGCGGGGAGCCTGGTCATGGTGTACCTCGGGCTCGAGATGCTCGCGCTGTGCTCCTACGCGCTGGTGGCCATCGACCGCGACAGCCCGCTCGCCTCCGAAGCGGCCATCAAGTACTTCGTGCTTGGCTCTCTCGCCTCCGGCCTGCTGCTGTACGGCATGTCCCTGGTCTACGGCGCGACGGGCACGCTTGACCTCACGGCCATCGCGAACGCGATCGCGGGCGGCGAGGGCTCCACGATGCTGGTGACCGGCGTGGTGTTCATGCTGGCCGGCGTCGCGTTCAAATTCGGCGGGGCGCCGTTCCACATGTGGCTGCCCGACGTGTACACGGGTGCGCCGACGCCGATCACGCTGTTCATCGGCTCCGCGCCCAAGCTCGCGACCTTCGGCATGGCCTACCGGCTGTTCGAAGTCGGCGCCGGCGGCCTCGACGACAAGTGGCGCCTGCTCGTGGCGGTGATCGCGGTGGCGTCGCTGGCCATCGGCAATCTGGCCGCGATGGTGCAGTCCAATCTGAAGCGCATGCTCGCGTACTCGACGGTCTCGCACGTCGGCTTCCTGTTCATGGGTATTGCGGGCGGCGGTTCGCAGGGTTTCGCGGCCGCGATGTTCTACGCGATCAGCTACGCGCTCATGGCGGTGGCGGCGTTCGGCACGATCGTCGTGATGTCGTCGCGCGGGTTCGAGGCCGATCTCATCGACGACTACCGCGGCCTCAACGCGCGCAGTCCCTGGCTCGCCGGGCTCGTCCTGTGCGTCATGGCGTCGCTGGCCGGCCTGCCGCCGTTCCTCGGCTTCTGGGCGAAGCTCGCGGTGCTGCGCGCGGCGCTCGACGGCGGCATGCTGTGGCTCGCCATCGTCGGCGTGGTTTTCGCCGTCGTCGGCGCGTTCTATTACCTCCGCGTGGTGAAGGCGATGTACTTCGATGCACCGGTCGCCGACGCGCCCGACGTGGTTGCCGGACGGCCGCTGCGCGCGGTATTCGCGGTCAATGCGTTGGGGCTGCTGGCGCTGGGTATCGCGTGGAACCCGGTCATGGCGTGGTGTCAGCGCGCGTTTGCCTGAGTCTTCGCCGAACGATGCCGATCGGTGCGTGATTCAGGCTTGCGCGGAATCCGTGACCGACATACAATCGTCGGCCTGATGCGGGGTGGAGCAGTCTGGCAGCTCGTCGGGCTCATAACCCGAAGGTCGCAGGTTCAAATCCTGCCCCCGCTACCACATTGATCCGGCGGCAAAGCGGTTCGCCGACGGATGAATGCTTGGGCTCGACGATCGCGGCTCCACGTGATCGACCGACATCCAGCAGTACCGGACAAGGGGCCCAATGGGCCCCTTGTTGTTTTCGGATGCGGCGTAAAGCCACCGGAGGGATCGCATGGCGGACAAAGCCACCCAAATCGCTGGCCTGCTTGCGCCGACGGTCGAGGCTCTTGGCCTCGAGCTGATCGGTATCGAGTACCTGCCGTCGCCGGGCGGCGCGATGCTGCGCCTCTACATCGACGTCCCGCAGGCCGACGCGGCCGCCGGGCGCCTGGTCGGGATCGAGGACTGCGAGTCAGTGAGCCGCGAGGTGTCCGCGCAGCTCGATGTCGAGGACCCGATCACGAGTCATTACACGCTCGAGGTCTCGTCGCCGGGCGTCGACCGTCCGCTCTTCACGGCAGCGCATTTCGCGCGCTTCGCCGGTGAGGAAGCGAAGGTGACCCTGAAGCTGCCTCAGGACGGACGTCGCCGACTGCAGGGTCGCATCGCCGCCGTCGAGGGCGAGACCGTGCGGATGGAGGTCGAAGGCGTGGCCGGCCAGACCGTCGCGGTCGACGTGGCGATCGGCAATGTCGAGAAGGCCCGCCTGGTGCCCGACTGGACCGCTCTGGGCTTCGCACCGAGCAAGGAATCGAAGGGCCGGAGCGGCAAGGCCGCCAAGGCACCGAAGAAGCAAGCCAACCCTAAGCCGGCGGCCGAAGGCCCGACCGAGGCGGAGTAATCGAGAGATGAGCAAGGAACTTCTGATGGTCGTGGACGCGGTCGCCAACGAGAAGGGCGTCCCCCGCGACGTCATTTTCGAGGCGATCGAAGCGGCGCTGGCCTCGGCCGCGAAAAAGCGCTACCACGACGAGGACGTGCTGGTGCGCGTCGCCATCGACCGCAAGGACGGCAGCTACGAGACGTTCCGCCGCATGGAGGTCGTCGCCGACGACGTCGTGATGGAGTCGCCCGATCGGCAGATCCGCCTGATGGATGCCGTCGACGAAGTCGAGGGCGTCGAAGTCGGCGACTTCATCGAGGAACAGGTCGAGAACGCCGAGTTCGGCCGCATCGCCGCGCAGGCCGCGAAGCAGGTCATCGTGCAGAAGGTGCGCGAGGCCGAGCGCCAGCAGGTCATCGACGCATGGAAGGATCGCGTCGGCGAGCTCGTCACCGGCATCGTCAAGCGCGTGGAGCGCGGCAACATCTACGTCGACCTGGGCGGCAACGCCGAGGCGATCATTCCGAAGGACAAGGGCATCCCGCGCGACGTGCTGCGTACCGGCGACCGCGTGCGCGGCTACCTGTTCGACGTGCGCCCGGAGCCGCGCGGCCCGCAGATCTTCATCAGCCGCGCCGCGCCCGAATTCATGATGGAGCTGTTCAAGCTCGAAGTGCCGGAAGTCGGGCAGGGCCTGGTCACGATCCGCGCCTGCGCCCGCGACCCGGGCGACCGCGCGAAGATCGCGGTGCTTGCGCACGACAACCGCACCGATCCGATCGGCGCATGCATCGGCATGCGCGGCTCGCGCGTGCAGGCCGTGAGCAACGAGCTCAACGGCGAGCGCGTCGACATCATCCTGTGGTCGGATAACCCGGCGCAGTTCGTGATCAACGCGATGGCGCCGGCGGAAGTGCAGTCGATCGTCGTCGACGAGGACAAGCACTCGATGGACCTCGCGGTCGCCGAAGAGCGCCTCGCGCAGGCGATCGGCAAGGGCGGCCAGAACGTGCGCCTCGCCAGCCGGCTGACCGGCTGGCAGCTCAACGTCATGACGGCGGACCAGGTGCAGGCCAAGAGCGAGGCCGAGCAGGCCGCGTCGCGCGCGCTGTTCCAGGAAAAGCTCGAGGTCGACGAGGAAATCGCCGGCATCCTGGTGTCGGAAGGCTTCAACACGGTCGAGGAAATCGCCTACGTACCGGTCGGCGAGCTGCTGGCGATCGAGGGCTTCGACGAGGACATCGTCGAGGAGCTGCGTTCGCGCGCCCGCGACTCGCTGCTCAACGACGCGCTGGCCGAAGAGGAGTCGCTGGAAGGCCAGATGCCGTCCGACGACCTGCTCGCGCTCGAAGGCATGGACGAGGCAACCGCGCATGCGCTCGCCGGCCACGGCATCCGCACCAGCGAGGACCTGTCCGAGCTCGGCGCGGACGAGGTGGTCGAATTCGGCATCGACGGGCTGGACGAGGAACGCGCCGCGGCGCTGATCCTGGCCGCCCGCGCCGAGGAGATCGCCCGGTTGGAGCGCGGCGAGTAAGCCGCCCCGCGGTCGTCGGCGCGCCCGACGGCCGCTTGGCGGTACCGGCGGGGCGCCCGCCCCGGCCGCGCTAGAATTCAATGGATACGCCCGGCCCCGGCCGCGCCACGAGAACACGGAAACCGAATGTCGCAGCAAACCACGATTCGCAAGCTTGCCGAGCTGGTCAACACGCCGGTCGAGACGCTGCTGGAACAGCTGGCGGAAGCCGGCATGAAGTTCAGTGGCCCCGACCAGGTGGTGACGAGCATCGAGAAGGTGAAGCTGCTCGGCTTCCTGAAGCGTGCGCACGGCAAGGCCGACACGGCCGCGGCCGAAGCCGACGCGCCGAAGAAGATCACGCTCAACCGCACCCGGAAGCAGGAAATCACCGTGGGCGGTGGCGGCAAGGCGAAGGCGACGGTCGACGTCGTCGTTCGCAAGAAGGTCACGCTGGTGCGCTCGGACGAGGCGGGCGGTGGCCCGACCGACGAGCGCAGCGAGATCCTGCGCAAGCTCGAGGAGTCGCGTCAGCGCAACCTCGAGGAGCAGCAGCGCCTGGCCGAGTCCGACCGCAAGCGCGCCGAGGAGCTCGAGCGCGTCCGCCGTGAAGCGGCCGAAGCCGAACAGGCGCGCCTCGAAGCCGAGCGCATCGCCAAGGCAGCCGCGGAAGGCGATGCCGAGGTCCGCAAGCCGGCGGGCGGCCATGGCCGCCCCGCGCCGCGCGCGGCGGAGCCGGCGCGCGCACCGGCGCACGATGCCAAGCACAAGACGCGCGGTTCGCACGCGATGGTCGCCGGCGTCGAGGACGACGATCGCGCCAGCCGCTTCGCGGGCCAGATGCACCTGAGCGCGGCCGATCGCGCGCGCCGGGGTGCAGGCGGTCGCGGCAAGCCGAAGCCGGCCGGCCGTCGTCAGCTGGACCAGTCGCGCACCGGTTCGGGCTTCATGCGCCCGACCGCACCGGTCCGGCGCGAAGTCGCGATCGGCGAGACGATCACCGTCGCCGAGCTCGCGCAGAAGCTGGCGCTGAAGGGCGGCGACGTCGTCAAGGCGCTCTTCAAGATGGGCGTGATGGCGACGATCAACCAGACCGTCGACCACGACACGGCCGTGCTCGTGACCGAGGAGCTGGGCCATACCGCGGTCCGCGCCAGTGACACCACCGCCGAGGACCTGCTGATCGCGCACGTCGAGGAAGGCCAGGGCGAGAAGGCCCCGCGTCCGCCGGTCGTCACGATCATGGGCCACGTCGACCACGGCAAGACCTCGCTGCTCGACTACATCCGACGCACGAAGGTCGCGTCGGGCGAGGCGGGCGGCATCACGCAGCATATCGGCGCGTACCACGTCGAGACGCCGAGGGGCGTCATCAGCTTCCTCGATACCCCGGGCCACGCGGCGTTCTCCGCCATGCGTGCCCGCGGCGCGAAGCTGACCGACGTCGTGGTGCTGGTGGTCGCGGCCGACGACGGCGTCATGCCGCAGACCATCGAGGCCGTGCAGCACGCGAAAGCCGCGGGCGTGCCGCTCGTGGTCGCGATCAACAAGATCGACAAGTCCGATGCCGATCCGAGCCGCGTGAAGAACGAGCTGCTCGCGCACGACGTCGTGGCCGAGGAATTCGGCGGCGACACGCAGATGGTCGAGCTTTCCGCCAAGACCGGCGCGGGCGTCGACGAACTGCTCGACGCGCTGGCGCTGCAGGCCGAAGTGCTCGAGCTGCGCGCCGTGCCGACTGGCCGCGCGACGGGCGTCGTCATCGAGTCGTCGCTCGACAAGGGCCGTGGCCCGGTCGCGACGGTGCTCGTGCAGCAGGGCGAACTGCAGAAGGGCGACTATGTCGTCTGCGGCGTGCAGTACGGCCGCGTTCGCGCGCTGTTCGACGAGAACGGACAGCAGGTGCAGTCGGCGGGACCGTCGATCCCGGTGCAGGTGCTCGGCCTGTCGGGCGTGCCTGACGCGGGCGACGACCTCGTCGTCGTCGAGGACGAGCGTCTCGCCAAGGACGTTGCACAGCAGCGCGATACCAAGCGCCGCGAGCATCGCCTCGTGGCACAGGGCGGCAACCGCATGGAGGACATCCTCGCCCAGATGGGCGAGGGCGCCGGCCAGCTCACGCTCAACCTCGTCGTCAAGGCGGACGTGCAGGGCTCCGTCCAGGCACTCCGCGACGCGCTGACCGGCCTGTCGAACGACCAGATCCGCATCAACGTGATCGGCTCGGGCGTGGGCGGTATCACCGAGTCGGATGCCCAGCTCGCGGCGACGTCGAAGGCCACGATCATCGGCTTCAACGTGCGTGCGGACGCGACGGCGCGCAAGGTCATCGAGAACCAGGGCGTGGACCTGCGCTACTTCTCGATCATCTACGACGTCATCGACCAGGTGAAGCAGATCGCGTCGGGCGTGCTCGGCAAGGAAATCCGCGAGGAGATCATCGGTACCGCCGAGGTTCGCGACGTGTTCCGCTCGTCGAAGTTCGGCGCGGTCGCCGGCTGCATGGTCATCGAGGGCGTCATCCGTCGCGGCAAGCCGATCCGCGTGTTGCGCCAGCAGACGGTCATCTTCGAAGGCGAGCTGGAATCGCTGCGTCGCTTCAAGGAGAACGTGGACGAAGTGCGCAACGGCACGGAGTGCGGCATCGGCGTCAAGGCGTACAACGACGTCAAGCCCGGTGACCAGATCGAGTGCTTCGAGCGCATCGAAGTCCAGCGCACGCTCTGATGCCGTCCAAGAGCTTCCATCGCACCGACCGCGTGGCCGCCCAGCTCCGTCGCGAGCTGGGCACGCTGGTACACGAGGCCGTCCGCGAACGCGGACTGCCGTCGGTCAGCGTGTCGGACGTTGAAGTCACGCGGGACATGGCCCACGCGAAGGTCTTCGTGACCGCGCTCCAGCCCGAGCGCGCGGACGAAGCGATGAAGGGCCTGAAGGACGTGGCGAAGCAGATCCGCTACGAACTCGGGCGTGCGATGAAGTTGCGCCACGTGCCGGAACTGCATTTCCACTACGACGCATCCTTCGATCGCGGCGAGCGCATCGACCAGCTGCTGCAGGCGAATCCGCCGATCGACGACGCAGCGGAGGGCGATACGTCCCCCGCGCGCGACGCCTGATCCCCGACCGGTGAACGGCAAGACGCGGTTCCGTCGGCTCGACGGCATCCTGCTGCTCGACAAGCCGTCGGGCATGAGCTCGAACCAGGCGCTCCAGCGCGTCCGTCACCTGTTCCGCGCCGAGAAGGCCGGACACACCGGCAGCCTCGATCCGCTGGCGACCGGCCTGCTGCCGGTCTGCTTCGGCGAGGCGACGAAGATCGCGGGCCTGCTGCTCGGGTCGCGCAAGGGCTACGAAACCGTTGCCCGACTGGGCATCACCACGGATACCGACGACGCCGACGGCAGCGTACTGCGCGAGCGGCCGGTGCCGGTGCTGGACCCCGTGGCGCTCGATGCTGCCCTTGCGAGGTTCCTGGGGCGGATTCGCCAGCGCGCGCCCATCTACTCGGCGCTCAAGCAGGGCGGCGAGGCGCTCTACGCGAAGGCGCGGCGAGGCGAGGCAGTGGACGCGCCGGAACGCGACGTCGACGTGGACGTCTTTCGAGTCGTGGAGCGCGGCGAGGGCTGGCTGAGGCTGTACGTCGAATGCGGATCGGGCACGTACGTGCGCAGCCTGGTGCGCGACCTCGGTGAGGCGCTGGGCTGCGGTGCGCACGTCGCCGAACTGCGCCGGCTTTGGGTGGAACCGTTCGGCGCACCCGTCATGCATACGCTGGCGGACCTGCAGGCGGCCGATGCAGGCGCGCTCGACAGTCGCCTGTTGCCGATCGACGTGGGCCTGGCGGGCTTTCCGCAACGCCTGCTTGACGACACCGCGGCCCGCCGCTTCGGGCACGGCCAGACGGTACCGGATCCGTCCGAAGCGGCCGCGAGCCCGGCTCCAGCCGCGCGCCCGTCCAGCGCCGGCAGCCACGGCGGCAGTGATCTCATGGTCGTGCGTGGCCCGGACGGACGGCTGCTGGGTCTCGCGGCGCCGCTGGACGGCATGCTGAAACCGCAACGTCTCTTCAACTGGGCGGCCGACGCCGCCTAGCGGCCGGTGCCACTGTCCGCCTTGTTGGGGCCGACCCCCGGCGGCTACAATATGCGCGCCTTCGGGCACCCCTCATCATCAACCGACGGCCCAGGCGGTGCGTCGGCCCGGAAGTCTTTCCGTCGCCGAATGCGTCTGCAGGGTCCGCGTCTCCAAGGAAACAAGATGTCGATCGATACCGCAAAGGTCATCACCGAACACGCGCGCGGCGCCAACGACACCGGTTCGCCGGAAGTCCAGGTCGCCCTGCTCACCGCCCGCATCGAGCAGCTGTCCGAGCACTTCAAGCTGCACAAGCAGGACCACCATTCGCGTCGTGGCCTGCTGCAGATGGTCAACCGCCGTCGCAGCCTGCTGGACTACCTGAAGCGGAAAGACAACGAGCGCTACAAGGCCCTGATCGAGAAGCTCGGTCTGCGCCGCTAAGCGAGACACCGACCGCGGCGCAGTGATGCGCCGCGGTTTGTTTTGGGACATGCAGAAGCACCGGCCGGGGCAGGGGCCCCGGACGAAACCAAGCGACACAAGGGATCACACAACGTGGCGAAAATTACCAAGACCTTCCAGTACGGCGCCCACCAGGTCACGCTGGAGACCGGCGAAATCGCACGCCAGGCAGGCGGCGCGGTCCTCGTGAAGATGGACGACACCGTGGTGCTCGTTTCGGCCGTCGCGGCCAAGACGGCACGTGAAGGCCAGGACTTCTTCCCGCTCACGGTCGACTACCAGGAGCGTTTCTACGCCGGTGGCCGCATTCCGGGCGGGTTCTTCAAGCGCGAAGGCCGCGCGACGGAGAAGGAGACGCTGATCTCGCGCCTCATCGACCGTCCGATCCGCCCGCTGTTCCCCGAAGATTTCAAGAACGAAGTGCAGATCATCGCGACCGTCGTCTCGATGAATCCGGAAGTCGACGGCGACATCCCGGCGCTGCTCGGCGCGTCCGCCGCGATGGCGCTGACCGGTGCGCCGTTCCAGGGCCCGATCGGCGCCGCGAAGGTCGGCTACATCAACGGCCAGTACGTGCTGAACCCGACCGCCTCCCAGCTGAAGGAATCGCAGCTCGAGCTCGTCGTCGCCGGTACGAAGGACGCCGTGCTGATGGTCGAGTCGGAAGCCGACGTGCTGTCGGAAGACGTGATGCTCGGCGCCGTGATGTTCGGCCACCAGGCCTCGCAGGTCGCGATCAATGCGATCAACGAGCTCGTCGCCGAAGCCGGCACCCAGTCGTGGAACTGGGAAGCGCCGTCGAAGAACGAGTCGATGATCGACGCGCTGCGCAATGCGATCGGTGATCGCCTCGGTGCCGCGTACCAGATCGTCAACAAGGCCGAACGCCGCACGTCGATCCAGACGCTGAAGAAGGCCGCGATGGAGATGCTGCAGCCGCACGTCGAAACGCACGGCTGGAATCCGAACGACGTCTCGAAGGAATTCGGCGAGCAGGAATACCAGACGATGCGCCAGTCGGTGCTGCGCACGCGCAAGCGCATCGACGGCCGTGACCTGACCACCGTCCGCCCGATCACCTCGAAGGTGGGCGTGCTGCCGCGTACGCACGGCTCGGCGCTGTTCACCCGCGGCGAAACGCAGGCGCTCGTGGTCGCGACGCTCGGCACCGCGCGCGATGGCCAGATCATCGACGCCGTCTCGGGCGAGTACAAGGAACACTTCCTGTTTCACTACAACGTCCCGCCGTACTCGGTGGGCGAGACCGGCCGCATGATGGGCCCGAAGCGTCGCGAGATCGGCCACGGCCGCCTCGCCAAGCGCGGCATCCTCGCCGTCATGCCGACGATGGAGGAGTTCCCGTACACCATCCGCGTCGTGTCGGAGATCACCGAGTCGAACGGCTCCTCGTCGATGGCGTCGGTCTGCGGTTCGTCGCTGGCGCTGATGGACGCGGGCGTTCCGATCAAGGCGCCGGTCGCGGGCATCGCGATGGGCCTGATCAAGGAAGGCGACGACTTCGCGGTCCTGTCCGACATCCTCGGTGACGAGGACCACCTCGGCGACATGGACTTCAAGGTGGCCGGCACCGCGGAAGGCATCACCGCGCTGCAGATGGACATCAAGATCCATGGCATCACCGAGGAGATCATGAAGGTCGCGCTCGCGCAGGCGAAGCAGGGCCGTCTCCACATCCTCGGCGAGATGGCCAGCGCGCTGACGACGCCGCGCTCGGAGCTGTCCGAGTACGCGCCGCGCCTGCTCACGATGAAGATCCACCCGGACAAGATCCGCGAAGTGATCGGCAAGGGTGGCGCGACCATCCAGGCGATCACCAAGGAGACCGGCACGCAGATCGACATCCAGGACGACGGCACGATCGTCATCGCCTCGGTCAACGCCGCCGCCGCGCAGGCTGCCAAGGCGCGCATCGACCAGATCGTCTCCGACGTCGAGCCGGGCCGCATCTACGAAGGCAAGGTCGCCAAGATCATGGACTTCGGTGCGTTCGTGACCATCCTGCCGGGCAAGGACGGCCTGGTGCACGTCTCGCAGATCTCCAACGAGCGCGTCGAGAAGGTTTCGGACAAGCTGAAGGAAGGCGACGTGGTGAAGGTCAAGGTGCTGGAAGTCGACAAGCAGGGCCGCATCCGCCTGTCGATGAAGGCCGTCGAGGAAGGCGAGGGCGCCCCCGCCGAGTAATCGGCGCGGCATCCGGCGATTCGCGAAAGGCGGGCTTCGGCCCGCCATTTCGCGTTCTGCGGCGCGGGTGCGCGATGCACGTCGAGCTTTCGCGCCACGCGGGACGCTAGAACACGCGCCGTAGGATCCGGTCGCGCACCGAACCGCCGCGCGCGCGCAGGCCTGCCTCGATGGCGAGGTCCTGGGCGCTCTGCACCGGGGCCGCGGTCGCCATGCTGTACGCACCGACGGACGCCTGCGACGCCGCGGCCATGTCCGTACCCTGCACGAGTCCGAGCGGGGCGTACGCCGCGTAGCCCGGGAAGATCGTCGACAGGTTCGAATTGCGCATCCGGCGGACGAGGATTTCGGAGAGCACGCGACGGTAGTCGGTCGTGACCGGCAGGTCGCCGTTCGCGGACGCGATGACGGCGTCCGTGAGGCCGGGCCACTGGCCGTAGAAGCGTCGACCGTTCACGGCGCCGCCCATGACGAGCATGGGGTTGCCGCACCCGTGGTCGGTGCCGCCTGCGGCGTTCTGGCGGATGCGGCGTCCGAATTCGGACTGCACGACCGTCGTCACCCGCGTCGCCACGCCGCTCGCCTCGAGCTCGGCCTGGAACGCCGACAGCGCCTGCGAGAGTTCGGCGATCTTGTTCTGGTAGTAGTGATAACCCGCACCCGCCGTTCCCTGGCCGTCGTGCGTGTCCCAGCCGCCGAGATCGACGGCGGCGTAACGCAGCCCGACGCCGAAGCGGATCGACTGCGCGACGGTCCACAGCTCGCGCGCGATTGTCGACGTCGGCCACGCGGCCGGCGGCGGCGCATAGGGCTGCGTCGCGACGACGCGCAGCGCCCGCTCGGCCAGTGCGCCGGACGTCTCGAGGCCGGTTTCGCCGCCCCAGAGCTGCTTCAGTGTTTCCTGCATGCCCACGAGCCCGGCGGGCGAGTCGCTGCGCGTCTTCATCCAGGCCCAGGCGCCGCCGTTGAGCTGGAAGTCCGACGGGCTTTCCATCGTGATCGCGCGCGTCGTGCCATTCAGCGACGCCGGCTCGCGCGACATGCAGGCGAGCGCGGCCATCGCGGCGGCGTCCGTGCCCGATTGCGTGGCGATGGCGCGCGCCATCCACCCGCTGTTGAGGCCGCGTGCGGCGCCCTGCTCGATGGCCATCTGCGCGTCGAAATGGCTTCGCGATGCGGAGGTCGTCAGGCCCGCCGCGTGCACGATGGCGACGCGACCGGCATTCCACAGGTCGCGCAGCCCGGTCGCCGACGGATGCAGGCCGAAGTCGCTGGCGCTGCCGTCGGAATACGTGAGCGGCAGCGCGCCGTACGTGCCGCTCGCGGCGATGTTGAGCGAGGGTCGCACCGACTCGTAATAGGCGCGATCGCTGCTGCCCATCGGGACGACGAAGTTGAGCCCGTCCATTGCGCCGCGCAGGAACAGCACGACGACCACGTCGCCGTCGCTCGCGGCCGCGCGCGCATCCGATCCGAAGAGCAGGCGCGGGCCGACGGCACCGGCGGCTGCGGTTGCGCAGGCGCCCTTGAGGAACTGTCGACGGGTGAAGCGGGGGGTATGCATGTCGGCGTCCTCAGCGGCTCAGGAATTCGGGCGAGAGCAGGATCAGCGAGACCGTGCTCTTCAGTCGCGACTGGTTGTAGTGCTTCCTGAGGTCGTTGCCGGACCACACCTCGTCGTCGTTGAGCACGAAGCTGGCCGGGTCGCCGTTCTGTGCGAGGAACTTCACCAGCGCCTGGCGGCGCGCGGAATCGGGTGCGTAGCCGAGCAGGCGTTTGCACCAGTAGTCGACGAGATTCTCCGGCGTCCACCTCGACACGTTGGCGCGCGTCACCTGCAGCACCGGAATGAGCGGGAAGCCCCCATCGGTGGTGTCCGTGAGCCAGTCGAGCATCTTCCACGTCTGGCCGTAGCTGTTGGAGCCGGACCACGGGCTCATGACGTCCGGATAACCGTTCGGCGCCGGCCAGCCGAAGGGGGTGTGGCCGGTGAAGCCGAAGCGCCACGCGAACTCGTCGCTGCGCTCGCCCGATGTTGCGAGCGTCCAGTCCGAACCGCCCGCGCGCATCGCGGCGACGACCGCGGTGAACGGCTTGCGCGACTTGTTGCCCCAGGCGTTGAACATCTCCGTGGAGTTCAGGATGTGGCGCAGCACGTGCACCATCTGGTCGGGCGCCTGCCAGCGGTCGCGGAACACGGCGGCCGCGCTCCAGACCAGCGACGGCGCGGGCGCGTCGTTGATGAAACGCCGGATCAGCTTCGCGCAGATGTGCCGCGCGGTCGCGGGGTGCGATGCGAGGCGGTCGAGCACGTCGCGACCGTCCTTCATGTCGGGCTGCTCGGGGAAGAGCTGCTTGCCGAGGACGGTCTTCGGATTCGCGTCGTGCCATGCGGCCCGGTAGACGAACGTGCCGTCGTTCTCGTTCGGGTACTGCCAGTTGCCGTACTTCAGCGTCCACCCGGTGAACGCCGCGGCGACTTCGTACACGTCGATGTCGGTGTAGCCGGCGGGATACGAGGCATCGGCCGGGTCGCGCGGCAGCGTGGCGGGATCCTGGAAGCCGTAGTAGTTCGCCGTGCCGAGCGTGTGCAGCTCCATGAGCTCGCGTGCCCAGTTCTCGTTCTGGCCGGCCTTCGTGTTCGTGTAGTTGTCGAGGAAGAACAGCATCGTCGGGCTCTTCGCGACGTCCTCGAGCATCGCGCGGAAGTTGCCGAACGCGTGGCGACGGATCACGTCGCGATCGAAGTGCGGCGACACCGGGCCGCCTTCGTAGTCGTAGCCGTTGACGCTGAAATGGTCGTGCCAGAAGTCGACCGCCATCTCCAGCAGCTGGCGTCGCGAGGAGGTGGCGCGCACGAAGGCGGCGCGCTGCATCTCGAGCGCGGGACGCATGCGCACGTCCCAGTCGGGATTCGGCACCACGTGGTCCGCCCAGAGCTGCTGCAGGGACTTGCCGAGCGTGGTGTAGCCCCCCCGGGCGAGGCGCGCGTCGACCGCGCTGTCTTCGATGGACGCGTAATCGAGCTGCCAGTCGACCCAGTTCGCCAGGCGCTGCACGTCGGTCGAGCCGAGGCCCTGGAACTCGGCGAGGCTCGCGGGCGTCGGCCCGAACGAGAGGTTGCGCAGCATGCGCACCGCGAACGGCGCCCGGGCGAGGGTCAGCGTGTCGGGCAGGATGGACGCCGCGCGCGTGTCGGCATCCGGCTCGACGCTGCGCTCGAACGGTTGGCTGCGGATCCGCTGGCCGTCCCCGTATTTCTGCACGAGGGTGGGCGCTGCGGCCGGCGCACGGCGGGAGACGGTCCAGAACGCACCGCGCCGCGTGGCGCGGGCGAGCCGCGCCACATACATCGAACGCTTCATTTCCTTCCTCTGGATCCCCCTCCAGTGCACGCACTATAGGAACGGGCCGACGCGGGAACCGCGATCCGCATCACGGGCATCGCGGCGGCGCGCGGCAAGCGCCGCTTGCCTTTGTGAACCCGCTGTTGCGGGCGTCACACTTTGTTTGGCAGGCTCGACACGACCTGCCGACGGGACCCGCCATGAAGCGCCATTTCTCGATGCTCCGCGACTTCCATCTGGCGGACTGGTTCACGCTCGCCAACGCGTTCTGCGGCACCGGCGCGATCTTCGCCGCGATGCGATTCCTGCAGGAGGGCGTGGTGCGCGACCTGCTGACGGGCATGGCACTCATACCGCTGGCCTTCATCTTCGACGCGCTGGACGGCCGCGTGGCGCGCTGGCGCAAGTCGGCGTCAACCCTCGGCCGCGAACTCGATTCGCTGGCCGACGTGATCTCGTTCGGCGTGGCGCCGGCGTCGCTGGCCTACGCCTGCGGCCTCCAGGGCGGCTGGGACTGGATCGTGCTGAGCTATTTCGTCGGCTGCGGCGTCAGTCGACTCGCCCGCTACAACGTCACGGCCGAGCAGCTGGCCGGCGACGGCGACAAGGTGCCGTACTTCGAGGGCACGCCGATTCCCACCAGCCTGGTGCTGGTGATCGTGCTGGCGGTCGCGGCCGTGCAGGGCGCGCTGGGGCCGGACGTCTGGCTCGGCGTCGTGCGCCTGGGACCGTGGCAGCTGCATCCGCTCGTGCTGCTGTTCGCCATCTCCGGCTCGCTGATGATCAGCAAGACGCTGCGCATCCCCAAGCCCTGACCGGGCGCAAACCCGGCTTCGTTATCATCGGCGTCCGATCGGAGGATTCCCCATGTCGACATCGCCGTTCGGAGCCTCGGGCTTCGGATTTCCCGCGTTCGATCCCGCCCAGTTCGAGCGCCTCGGCCGCCAGTGGTTCGCGGCGTTTTCGCCGGCGGCACCGGCCGCAGCGCCCGACCCGTTCGCGTGGTGGAAGCCCGCGGCGCCGGCCGCTCCGCAGGGCTTCGACCCCACCGCGCTCGCCCAGCAGTGGATGGCGCAGATGCAGCAGCTCGCCGCGCAGTTCGGCGGCGAACCCGCGCAGCCGGCGGACATCGCGCGGGCCTGGCGCACGATGCTGGGCGACAACCCGTTCGCGCAGGCCGTCGCGGCCGGCGCCTTCATGCCGTCCTCGTTCATGCCGCCCGGCGTTGCAGGGGCGCGCGGTCCGTTCGACATGCCCGCCTTCGGCTACACGCGCGAGCACCAGGAACGCGCGCAGGCATTCGCGAAGGCGGCCGCCGACTTCCAGACCGCCGCACAGGCGTTCGGCGGCGTCGTCGCCGAAGCGGGGCAGGACGCGTTCACCCGCTTCGAATCGCTGCTGACGCGCCGTTCCGGCGAAGGCAAGCCGGTCGAGAGTGCGCGTGCCCTGTTCGACCTCTGGATCGACGCCGCCGAGGATGCCTACGCCGATATCGCGCTTGGCGAGCGTTTCCAGTCGGCGTTCGGCGAGTACGTCAACGCACAGATGCGGCTGCGCGCCGCCATGCAGAAGGAAGTCGAGCTGACCACTGGCCAGTGGGGCATTCCCGGTCGCGCGGAAGTGGACGCCGCCCATCGTCGCATCGCGATGCTCGAGCGCGAGCTCGCGCGACTGCGTGCGCAGGTCGACGCGCTGTCGGAGCCTCCGCGCGACGCGCCGCGGCCGGAGCCCGCCGCATCGGCCAAGCCGGCCGCCGCCAAATCCTCGACCCGCAAGACCGGTAAACGCTGATGGACCCGAAGCACGGATCGCCGATCGACATCGGTTTCGACGCGCTCGCGCGCGAAGCGCTGCAGGTGCAGACGCGCCTGCGCAAGGGCGTCGAGACGCTCGCCTCGCTGGACCCCGTCGAGATCGGCGCGAGCGAGCGCGAGGAAGTGTGGCGCGATGGCAAGGTCGCGCTCTACCGGTTCCGGCGCGAGGGCGTCGAGCCCACGGAGACGGTGCCGCTGCTGATCGCGTACGCGCTGGTCAATCGTCCGTACATGGTGGACCTGCAGAGCGACAAGTCGATCGTGCGCGGCCTGCTCGAGCGCGGGCAGGACGTGTACATCATCGACTGGGGGTATCCGGACCGGTCGGATCGCTATCTCGAGCTCGAGGACTACATCCAGCGCTTCCTCGGCGGCGCGGTCGACCACCTGCGCCGGACGCACGGCGTCGATGCGGTGAACCTGCTCGGCATCTGCCAGGGCGGCGTGTTCTCGCTGTGCTACGCGGCACTCAACCCGCGCAAGGTGCGCAACCTGGTCACGATGGTGACGCCGGTGGACTTCCACACGCCGGACAACATGCTGGCCGGCTGGGCGCGGCAGCTGGACGTCGACCTGATGGTCGACACGCTCGGCAACGTACCGGCCGACGTCATGAACTGGTGCTACCTGACGTTGAAGCCGTACCGCCTGCTGGTGCAGAAGTACGTCGGCTTGGTCGACATCCTCGAGGACAAGCGCGCGCTCGAGGACTTCCTGCGCATGGAGACGTGGATCTTCGATTCGCCCGATCTCGCGGGCGAGGCCTTCCGCCAGTTCATCAAGCAGTTCTACCAGCGCAACGGCCTCGTCGAGGGCGGCGTGCGGATCGGCGAGCGCGACGTGAACCTGCGCGCGATCGACATGCCGGTACTCAACATCTTCGCGGAGCAGGACCACCTCGTGCCGCCGTCCGCATCCAGGCCGTTGCGGGGCCTCATCGGCAGCGACGACTACAGCGAGGTTTCGTTCCGCGGCGGCCACATCGGCATCTACGTATCCGGCCGCGCGCAGCGCGACATCCCGCAGGGCATCCACGACTGGCTCGCCCAGCGCTCCAAGGCGGCACGCTGACCGCATGACCCGAGCCGCCGCCCGCGTCGAGACGCTGCGACGCCTCATCGCCGAGGCCAACCACCGCTATTACGTACTCGACGATCCCTCGATTCCGGACGCCGACTACGACCAGCTGATGCGTGAACTCGAGGCACTGGAGTCGGCGCATCCGGAGCTGGCCACCGAGGATTCGCCGACCCGGCGGGTCGGCGCGGTGCCTGCCGGCGCGTTCGCGCAGGTGCGGCATTCGGTGCCCATGCTGTCGCTCGCCAACGCGTTCACCGACGAGGAAGTGGCCGACTTCGAGCGCCGCATCGAGCAGACGCTCGACATCCGCGCACCTGCGTTTTCCGTGGAACCGAAACTGGACGGCCTGGCCGTCAGTCTTCGCTACGAAGGCGGTCGGCTGGCGGTGGCGGCGACCCGCGGCGACGGTACGACGGGCGAGGACGTCACCGCCAACATCCGCACGATCCGCACGATCCCGCTCCGGCTGCTCGGCCGCGGCTGGCCCGACGTGCTCGACGTTCGCGGCGAGGTGTTCATGCCCGTCGCTGCGTTCAACGAGTACAACGCTCGCGTGCTCGCCGAGGGCGGCCGGCCGCTGGCGAACCCTCGCAACGGCGCAGCCGGGTCGTTGCGCCAACTCGACCCGCGCATCACCGCGCAGCGCCCGCTCGCGTTCTACGCGTACGCGATCGGCGCGGTGGAAGGCGGCGATCTGCCGGCCACGCATTCGGCCACGCTGGCACGCCTGCGCGAGTGGGGTTTTCCGGTCAGCGTGGAAAACGACGTCGTGCGCGGCGTCGAGGGCCTGCTGGGCTATTACCGCGCCATCGGGGCGCGACGCGCGCAGCTGCCGTTCGACATCGACGGCGTCGTGTACAAGCTCGACGACTACGCGCTGCAGCGCGAGATGGGCTTCGTCTCGCGTGCGCCGCGCTGGGCGATCGCGCACAAGTTCCCCGCGCAGGAACAGTCGACCGTGCTCGAGGCGATCGACATACAGATCGGTCGTACCGGCGCGGCGACGCCTGTCGCGCGGTTGCGGCCCGTGCAGGTCGCCGGCGTCGTCGTGACCAACGCGACGCTGCACAACGCCGACCAGATCGCGCGGCTCGACGTGCGCATCGGCGACACGGTCATCGTCCGTCGCGCGGGCGACGTGATTCCCGAGATCGTTCGGGTGGTCGAGGCCGAGCGGCCGGCAGGTGCGACGCCCTGGACGATGCCGGGTACGTGTCCCGTCTGCGGGTCCGAGATCGTGCGCGAGGGAGGCGAGGCCGTCTGGCGCTGTTCGGGCGGGCTCGCCTGCGCGGCGCAACGCAAGGAGGCCGTGCGCCATTTCGCCTCGCGGCGCGCGATGGACATCGAGGGCCTCGGCGATCGCCTCATCGAGGATCTCTGCGACCTCGGCTACGTGCGCGAACTGGGCGACCTCTACGCACTGACGCTGGACGATCTGCTCGCGATGAAGCGGCAGGTCGACGCGCGGGAAGCGCCGGTCGAGGCGGTGGACACCAAGCCGCGCGGCAAGGTGGCGACGCGATGGGCGGAGAACCTGCTGGCGTCGATCGACCGCAGCCGTCGCACGACGCTCGAACGGCTGCTGTTCGCGCTCGGCATCGCGCACGTGGGGGAGAGCACCGCGAAGGCGCTGGCCGCCTGGTTCGGCTCGCTCGACACCGTGCGCCGGCTGCCGTGGCCGCTGTTCAAGCTGGTGCCCGACGTGGGCGGGGAGGTCGCGCGCTCGCTCGGCCATTTCTTCGACCAGCCGGGCAACCAGGCGGTGATCGATGCGCTTCTCGAACGCGGCGTCTCGCCGTCGGACGAGCACGCGCCGTCGCCACGCCTGCGCGAGCAGCTCGACGTCGCGACGTTGCTGGTCAGCCTCGAGATTCCGAAGGTGACGCGGCTGCGCGCGGAGCAGATCGGCACCGCGGATGTCGACGTCGCCGGCGCGGATACCGGCACACTCGTGGCGGCGGGCGTGCCTCAGGCGGTCGCCGAATCGCTCGTCGAGTGGCGGTCGGTGCACGGCCACGGCCGGCTCCTGCGGAGCACGTTGGAGGCGGGCGCCGCACTCCTCGCCGCGCTGCCCGTATCGGACGCCGCCGCGACCGGACCGCTCGAGGGCGTCACGGTCGTGCTCACCGGATCGCTCGCGTCGATGACGCGCGAACAGGCCGGTGAGCGCCTTGAAGCGCTGGGCGCGAAGGTGTCGGGCAGCGTGTCCAAGAAGACCGGCTTCGTCGTCGCCGGCGAGGCCGCGGGTTCCAAGCTGGAGAAGGCGCAGGCGCTGGGCGTCGACATCTGGGACGAGGCGCGGCTGCTCGCGTTCCTCGCCGGGCACGACGCGTGAGCGACGCGGCGTCGCGCTGGCCCCCGTCGGCTTCGTCCGAAGCGCTGCGGCTGCGGGCGTCCCTCAACCGGCGCATGCGGGAGTTCATGGCCGAACGGGGCGTGCTCGAAGTCGAGACGCCGATCCTGTCGCGCGCGGGCAATACCGATCCGAACATCGCGTCCTTCCACGTCGAGTTCGGCGGCCGCACCGACGGTGCCCCGCGCACGCGCTGGCTGCGCACGTCGCCGGAGTTCGCGCTGAAACGCCTGCTCGCGGCGGGCGTAGGCGACTGCTACGAGCTCGGGCGCGTATTCCGCGACGGCGAAGCGGGTGGCCGCCACAACCCCGAGTTCACGATGCTCGAGTGGTATCGCACGGGCATCGACCACGCCGTGCTCGCGCGCGAAGTGGCCGAGCTGGTGGAGAGCTGCCTGGCGCTGGTGGGGCGCAGCGCGAACGTGGTCGAGACGACCTACGGCGCGCTCTATCTTTCGCACGTCGGCATCGACCCGCATCGCGCCGACGACGAGTCGCTCAGGCGCGCGCTCGGCGACGTGCGCATCGATCCGTCCGGCCTGACCCGCGACGACTGGCTGGACCTGCTCATGACCCACCGGATCCAGCCGACGTTCCGCGACGACACCATCCACGTGGTGCACGACTACCCCGCATCGCAGTGCGCGCTCGCGCGCGTCCGCGACGGCGATCCGCCGGTCGCCGAACGGTTCGAGCTCTACCTCGGCCCGCTTGAACTGGCGAACGGCTACCACGAGCTGCTCGACGCGACGGAGCAGGCGGCCCGCTTCGCCGCCGACGGCGAGCGGCGCGCCGCACGCGGGGATGGGGCGGTTCCCGCCGACGAGGCGCTGATCGCGGCGCTCGACGCGGGCCTGCCGGCCTGCGCGGGCGTCGCGCTCGGTGTGGACCGCTTGCTGATGGCGATGCTCGGCACGCCCCGAATCGCGGACGTCCTGGCGTTCGATTTCGCCCGCGCATGACGATCGCTGAACAGGCCCGTCGCCCGGCCCGGCCAGACCGCTCGCATTCACCTGCCGGCGCTACAGTCGGTGTGCAACCGGTTCGGGAAGGAAGGGGGCTTTCGATGCGTACGGCACCGTTCGTGGCAGGCGTGGTGATGTTGCTCGGCGTCGCGCAGGGTGCGCGGGCGGCAGGGGACTCGCCGCCCGACGGTCGCGTTATCCGCTGCGAGTCCGTCGACGGCAAGACCCGCGAATGCCCGGTGGATGCGACCGGCGGCGCGCGCCTTCTGCGGCAGCTCTCGCAGGCGTCCTGCGTCGAAGGGCGTTCGTGGGGTCGCATGCGCCGCTCGATCTGGGTGACGCAGGGCTGCCGCGCCGAGTTCCTCGCCTTTTCCAGCGATGGCCGCCGCGGCTACGGCTCGGGCTACGGCTTCGGCAACGGTGGGCCGCTCGGGCGCACGTTGCGCTGCGGGTCGGAGGACGGACGCTGGAAGCATTGCAGCGCCGACACGCGCGGCGGCGTCGAGCTCGTGCGTCAGGTATCGCGCAGCCAGTGCATCCGAGGGCAATCATGGGGCACCGACCACAGCGGCATCTGGGTCAACGGCGGTTGCCGGGCCGAGTTCCGCGTGGGCGATCGCGACACCTATTCGGTGCCGGCCGAGCCGACGCGTTTTCGATGCGAATCCGAGGACGGCAAGCCGCGCAGCTGCGGCTCGGTCGGTCGCGGCGGCGTGCGGCTGGTGCGGCAGCTCTCGCGCGCCGAATGCGTCGCCGGACGCAGCTGGGGCGTCGCGCGCGGGCAGGTCTGGGTCGACCAGGGCTGTCGCGCCGAGTTCGAAACCGGCGGCCCCTGGGCGGACAGCCGCTGGTGACGTGCACCGGCAGCGCATCGCGCCGCCCGTAGAATGACGGCATGGAAGCCGACTTCGATTTCGACCGCTACGACCGCGTCCGTCCGATCCGCTGGACAGGCGACGCCCTCGAACTTCTCGACCAGCGCAAGCTGCCGTTCGCGGTGGAGTACGTGCATTGCGGCGACGTCCGCGCGGTCGCCGAGGCCATCGCCAACCTCACCGTGCGCGGCGCGCCCGCGATCGGCATCGCCGCCGCGTGGGGCGCGGTGCTGGCGGCGCGCGACGTCGAGGCATCGAACGGCCGGGAGGCCCTCGAGCGTCTCGAACCCGCGCTCGCCACGCTGAATGCCGCGCGTCCCACCGCGGTGAATCTGGCCTGGGCGCTGGCGCGCATGCGCCGCGCGCTGCTTGACGCCGGCGACGCCTGGCGCGTCGCGCTCGACCGCGAGGCGAATGCCATTGCCACCGAGGACCTCGCCGCCAATCGCCGCATGGGCGCGCTCGGCGCCGCGATGATCGAACCGGGAAGCCGGGTGCTGACGCACTGCAATACCGGTTCGCTCGCGACGGCCGGCTTCGGCACCGCGCTCGGCGTGATCCGCGCCGGTGTCGCGCAGGGGCGCATCGACAAGGTCTACGCGGGCGAGACGCGGCCATGGCTGCAGGGCGCGCGCCTGACGGTCTGGGAGCTGCAGCAGGACGGCATCGTCCCCACGCTCATCGCCGATTCCGCGGCCGCGCACCTGATGCGCACCGGCGC